>NZ_CP146609.1:1854166-2222500 GCF_037094465.1 Pseudodesulfovibrio sp. 5S69 | reverse complement strand
ACGCGGAACATCTCGCCCGCGCCCTCGCAGTCGCTGCCGGTGATGATCGGCGTGTGGACGTAGAAGAAGCCCTTGTCCGCGAAAAAACGGTGCACGGCCTGGGACAGACGCGAACGCATGCGGAACATGGCCCCGAATTTATTGGTCCGGGGACGCAGGTGAGCGATGGAGCGCAGGAACTCGTCCGAGTGGCGCTTCTTCTGCAAGGGGAAGGTCTCCTGGTCCGCCTCGCCGATGACCTCGAACGTCTTGCCCCGGACCTCCCACTTCTGGCCCTTGCCGGGAGACTCCACCAGCTCGCCCGAGACCGCCACGGAGGCACCGGTGCCGGCCCTGTCCAGGGCGGCCTCGATGTCCGGGGTGTGGTCCACGATGACCTGGATGGTGCCCAGGCAGGAGCCGTCGTTCAGGGCCAGGAAGGAAAAGCCCTTGTTGTCGCGCTTGGAGCGGACCCAGCCCTTGATGCAGATGTCATCCACCGGGGCCTGTGCGTTCAGCGCGTCGATTATCTTGGTTCGTTTCATGAATTCGTCCTCTGGGTGAATTTTTTTCTCGCTCTTAGCCGCTTGGCCGCATAATGGCAACACGTGTGGGGCAACATCATCTATTGCCACCTACACCGAGGTAGGCTATTAACTACGCCCGGACTGACAACGTAATCAATATAAGAGGCCCTGATGGGATTTTTTAGCAAACTGAAAAAGGCCTGGGCAAGCCCGGAAGACGCGGCGCAGCAGGCCCTGGACGAATACAAGCGGGAAAAGGGGCTGGACCTCGACGAGCCGGCAAAGGCCGAGCCCGCGCCCGAGCCCGTATCCGAACCCGCGACGGCGCCCGAGGCCCCCGCAAGCGATGTGGCAGCGCCCACGCCCGCCGAGGACTGGCAGGCCGGGCTGACCCTGGCCCTGCGCCAGGCCGAGCCCCGCCTCTCCCAATGGCTGAATATCATCGTCGAAGGCGTGGACCGCAAGGGGCAGACCCTCTGGGACCGGCTGGGCTTCCTGTTCAAGGCTCTGGGCGCGCCCGACGCCGAGGCGCACGACTTCATCGCCAAATTCGAGGCCTGGCTGGACGACATGGGCTACGACGCCGTGGCCGACTTCAAGTCCGAACTGCAATACCGTCTGGCCCTGGCCCTGGACCTGGAGGACGAAGAGGACGAACGCGACCGGTTGTTCCTCAAACTCTCCGAGGGCATCTCCAAGACCCGCGAACAGATTACCAAGCGCATTGACGGCCTGCTCTCCGCCCACTCCTCCCTGGACGACGACTTCTGGGAGGAATTCGAGGAAATCCTGATCATGGCCGACGTGGGCATGGAGGCTGCGGGCCAGCTCATGGACAACCTGAAGGCACGCGCCCGCAAGGCCGGGACCGACAACCCCGACGACTTCAAGGATATCCTGCGCGAGGAACTGGAAGACATCTTCAAGGTTCCCAAGCGCATCGAGGCCGTGAATCCGCCCGAGGTGCTGATGATGATCGGCGTCAACGGCGTGGGCAAGACCACGACCATCGCCAAGCTGGCCTACCGCGCCCAGATGCAGGGCCGCAAGGTGCTCATCGCCGCGGGCGACACTTTCCGGGCCGCGGCCATCGACCAACTGCGCGTCTGGGCCGACCGCCTCGGGACCGGCTTCTTCGCCAAGGCCGAGGGCTCCGACCCGGCCGCCGTGGCCTATGAAGCCATGGACAAGGCCGTCAACGAGGGGTACGACCTGCTGCTCCTGGACACCGCCGGGAGGCTGCACACCAAGGCCAACCTCATGGAGGAGCTGACCAAGATCAAGCGGGTGCTGGGCAAGAAGCACGAGGGTGCGCCCCATCGCAACATCCTGGTCATCGACGCCACCACCGGCCAGAACGCGCTGAGCCAGACCAAATTGTTCAATCAGGCAGTGGGCGTGGATGAAATCATCCTGACCAAGCTGGACGGCACGGCCAAAGGCGGCGTGGTGGTCGCCGTGACCCTGCAGAACAAACTGCCGATCACCTTCGTGGGGCTCGGCGAGAAAATGGAAGACCTCCGTCCCTTCGACGGCAAGGATTTCGCCAAGGCCCTGCTGACTTAACCCTTTTACCCAAACGGTAGAGACAACGTGTCCGAAGAATTCAAAGAGCGTAATGGCGTGGAAGAAGGCGAAGAGTCCTTCGCCGAACTGTTCGAACAGTACAGCGAAGGTGGCGGTGACGACCTGTCCATAGGCGACAAGGTGACCGGCACCGTCATCCAGGTGGGCGAGAACACGGTCTTCGTGGACACCGGCACCAAGCTGGACGGCATCGTCGAACGCGAGGAACTGCTGGACGAGGACGGCAACTGCACCGTGGCCGAAGGCGACAAGGTGGAGCTGTACGTGATCGGCAAGGACTCCAGCGGCATCAAGCTGTCCCGCGCCATCTCCGGCATCGGCGGCCTGGCCATGCTCGAGGAGGCCAAAGCGAGCGCCCTGCCCGTGGAAGGCAAGGTGGAGTCCACCTGCAAGGGCGGCTTCAACGTGACCGTCCTGCAGCGCAGGGCCTTCTGCCCCGTGAGCCAGATCGACGCCCGCTTCGTGGAAACCCCCGAGGAATACGTGGGGCAGACCCTGGAGTTCCTGATCACCAAGCTGGAGAGCCATGGCCGCAACATCGTGGTCTCCCGCCGCTCCCTGCTGGAACGCGAGGCCGCCGAGTCCGCCCAGTCCTTCGTCAGCGAGACCAAGGTGGGCGACGAGGTCGAGGGCACCGTCACCCGATTGGCCGCCTTCGGCGCGTTCGTCGAGATCATGCCCGGCCTGGAAGGGTTGGTGCACATCTCCCAGCTCGGCTACGGCCGGGTGGGCCATCCCGAAGAAGCGGTCTCCGTGGGCCAGAAGGTCCGGGCCAAGATCACCCGGCTGGAACACGACGACAAGGGCCGCCTCAAGATTTCCCTGTCCATGAAGGAGCTGGCCCAGGACCCCTGGGACACCCTGTCCGCCACCTTCGCCCCCGGCGACATCGTCACCGGCAAGGTCGTCCGGCTGGCCGACTTCGGGGCCTTCGTGGAGATCGCCCCCGGCGTGGACGGCCTGGTCCACGTCTCCGAGATGAGCCACATCAAGCGCGTGAACAAGCCTTCGGACATGGTCAAGGAAGGCGACGCGGTCTCGGTCAAGATCAAGTCCATCGATCTGGAAAAGCGGCGCATCAGCCTGTCCATGAAGGACGCCGAGGGCGACCCGTGGGCCGACGTGGCCGACCGCTACCAGGCCGGCCAGAAGGTCGAGGGCGTGGTCGAAAAGCAGGAGCAGTTCGGCATCTTCATCCAGTTGGAACCCGGCATCACCGGCCTGCTGCCCAAATCCGTCATCGCCCGTTCCGAGAAGCCCGCCGCTTTCGAGAAGCTGCGCGCCGGGGACACGGTCGAGGTCGTCGTAGGCGAGGTCAAGGCCGGGGAGCGCAAGATATCCCTGTCCACCGGCGACGCCCGCGAGGACGGCGACTGGAAGGAATTCGCGCCCAAGCGCAAGGCCGATACCGGCTCCATGGGGCTGCTCGGCGCCAAGCTTCAGGAAGCCTTGGACAAGAAAAAATAACGCGGCCCGGCCGCGAGACAAACGGACCCGGCCTCCCCAGGAGGCCGGGTCCGTCGTTTTTTACCCGTTCCTATTTTCAGATTTTTGGTATAGACTGGGCCAAGTTCGAGGACTCCCATGAGATGCCGACTTTGCCTTATCCTGATTATCTTGCTGTTGTTCCCTGCCCAGGCGTTCGCAGTGGACGTGAACGTGGCTACATCCACGTATTGTCCCCTGGCCTGCGAACTCGCCCAGGCGCCGCACGACGGCATTATGCACGAGGTCCTTCGGAAGGCCTTCGAAGGCACGAAGTATCGCCTGATCTTTCATGAAATGCCCTATGTCCGGGCCATCCGCGACACCCTTGACGGACAGTACGACGCCATCACCTACGCGGGCACGGCCCAGACCGAGGACTTCGTCTTCGTACGCAATTTGGACATGATCAACTTGATCCAGTTCGCCACCCGCGCCGACAGCTCCTGGCGATATCGGGGCGTCGAGTCGCTGAACGGCATCCGCTTCTCCATCCCCAAGGGATTCAGGACCGGCAATCCCGAAATAGACGACTATCTGAACCGCTACGAGCGGGACCCGGCACGGATCAGGATGAACTCCTGCGACAACCCGACCATGGCCCAGTGCTCCAACCTCGAGTGCCTGCTCAACGACCGCATGGACGCCATGCTGGTGGGCTCCCTGGCCTTCCGCTACATAACGCAGCACGAAGGCGTGGCCGACCGCGTGCGGGTGAACCCGGAACCGGTGGCCATGTTCTACAACCGCATAGCCTTCTCGCCCCGCTGCCCCGAGGGAGCGGAACTGCGCGACATGGTCGAGAGGAAGATCAGGGAGATGCGGGCCTCGGGGGAACTGAAGAAAATCTTCGACTATTACGGGATCAGCCCCTGAAACAGGACCGGCCCCGGCCGGAATCAGAAGAGCGGAATGGCCTCGGCCTGGAAGCCGGGCATCTCGATGCGCTGGTGCTGGAGCATCAGCCCGCGCGGGCTCTCGCCCCCGCCGTACAGGGGATCGCCGATGATGGGGTGGCCGATGGAGGAGAGATGGGCCCGGATCTGGTGGCGCGCGCCCTTCATGATCAGGCAGCGCACCAGGGAGGTCCCGGCCGCGTTGTCGTGCGACAGGGCCGTGACCCCGGTCCAGCGGCGGGAATCCGGATCCGGCTCGGCCAGCACGCGCGTCTTTTTGCGGTCGTCCGTGTCGAGCCTGTTGCGCACGGAAACGATGCCGTCGAGCCGCCCCCGCACGCGGGCCAGATAGAATTTCTTGATGGCCCCTTCGTCCTCGTATTCGAGGTACGCCGCGCGGGCCTCGGGGGTCAGGGCCACCAGCAGCAGCCCGGAGGTCAGGTTGTCCAGACGGTTGAGCAGCACGGGTTCCCGGTCGGGAAACAGCTCGGCCAGAGCGCCTTCGGCGCTGGGTTCGTCCCTGCCCGCGATGGCCGCCGAATGCACGCCGCCGGGCTTGTTCACGGCGGCGAAGCCGTCTTCCCACTTGACGATTCTCAGGCCCAATTCATCCGCTGTCGTCATCGCCCGCGCTGCCCCCATTTCCACAGATTGTCCGGTCCGGACCTTATAGCCGGGCTTCCTGGCCCGGCCGTCCACCAACACGCGCCCTTCCTCGCACAGCCTACGCCGCAGGCGCAGCCCGGAGCCGGGCATGACCGCCTCGAGGACCCGGTCCAGGCGGCTGCCGTCGCCGGACGCGTCGATGCTGAACGTCCCCTCGAAAAACATGGCCCGAGCATACGCGCAAGCACCTTCCCCGGCAAGGGTTTCCGGTTGCGTTGACAAGAAAATTGAAGCATCCTGGCACGAAGTTTCAACTCAACGGATTGCGTCGCAAAGGAAGCGGAATGGGTTCGGAAGTTCGCGTATTATCGGCAGGGGAAATGGACCGGCTCGGCATCGCCATGGCCGAGGTCATGGACGCGGTGGAGGCCGGGTTCGCGGCCCTGGGCAAAGGGCTGGGCAAGATGCCCTCCAAGATCGGGGTGCACCCGCGCGCGGACAGTTTCATCCACGCCATGCCCTGCTACCTCGGCGGCCACATCGACCGCGCCGGGGTCAAATGCATATCCGGCTACCCGGCCAACCCGGCCAAAGGGCTGCCCTACATCTCCGGGGTCATGATCCTGAACGATCCCGAGACCGGCCGGCCCCAGGCCATCCTGGACGCGGCCCGGCTCACGGCTTGGCGCACGGGCGCGGCGTCGGGGGTCTACGCCCGATACTTCGGCGATCCCAAGACGACCTGCGTGACCATCGTGGGCACCGGCGTGCAGGGCCGGACCAACCTCCTGGCCATGAAGGAGGTCTTCCCGAAACTGAACGAGGTCCGCTGCTGCGGCGTCCGCGAACCCTCGGTGCAGCGCTTCATAGACGAGATGGCCCCGGAGCTGCCGGACGCGGTCTTCTCCCTGCACACCGACATCGAGACCGCCGTGCGCGGCACCGACGTGCTGATCACCTGTACACCCATGGTCGAGGAGCCGGACCGGCCCGTACGCCGAAAATGGCTCAAGGACGATTGCCTGGTCATCGCCGTGGACTACGATGCCTGCGTGAACGAGGATGTCTTCCGGGGCGCGCACTTCACCTGCGATTACCGCGAACAGTACGTCCTGACCCAGAAGTCGGGCACCTATTTCCAAAATGGCTACCCCGGCCCCAGAGACATCGACGCGGACCTGTGCGAAGTCTGCGCGGGCAACAGGCGGGCCTTGCGGGAAGGCCGCCGGGGGGCCGTGCTCATGGGCATCGCCGCCCACGACGTCATGGCCGCCGCCCTGGTTTACGAGCGCGCCGCCCAAACCGGCGCCGGAACCTTGGTCGAGTTGTAGCCATGGCCGGATTCCTCTATGTGCTGGCCGCCGCATTCATGTGGGGCGTCATCGGCGTATTCACCAAATTCGTCTTGGCCGAGGGCGTCAGCGCCCTGGAAATCGCCTTCTGGCGGGCCGTGTTCGGCTGGATGTTCTTCCTGGTCCACGCCGCCGTGGCAGGGCAGCTTCGGGCGCACCGCTCGGACCTGCCCGCCCTGCTCGGCTTCGGGGTCATCTGCGTGACCCTGTTCTACGGGGCGTACCAGATCGCCATCCGCGACGTGGGCATGGCCATGGCCGCCGTGCTGCTGTACACGGCTCCGGCCTGGGTGGCCCTGCTCTCCCGGCTGGTCCTCAAGGAGGAGATGACCCTGGTCAAGGCGGTCTGCGTGACCATGACCATCCTCGGCGTGACCTGCATCAGCCTGGGCCCCAAGTTGATGAGCGGCTCGGCCATCGACCTGAACCTCTTCGGCCTGGCCGCCGGACTGGTTTCGGGCTTCACCTACGCCCTCTACTACATCTTCGGGAAGAAATTCCTGTACCGCTATCCCACCCCGACCATCTTCGTCTACGCCCTGCCCTTCGGCGCGCTCCTGCTCCTGCCCTTCATCCACTTCGTGCACAAGTCGCCCGAGGCGTGGCTGCTCTTGATCGGCATGGCCCTGGTCACCTCCTACGGCGCGTTCTCGGTCTACTACGCGGGCCTCAAGCGCATGGACGCCACCCACGCCTCGGTCATCGCCACCTTCGAACCGCTGGTCGCCGCGGTCCTGGCCTACGCCCTGTTCGGCGAGAAGTTCTCCCTGCTCGGCTACGCGGGCTCCTCCCTGATCATCGCCGCCGTGCTCATGGTCGTGCTGTCCGGCTCGCGCGGCCGCAAGGCAGTGCGAAGCGAGGCCTAGCGGATGTCCGAACTGCGACAAGTCAAGGCCTCGGCGGGCTCGGGCAAGACGTACCAGTTGACCCGCCGCTTCCTGGCCCTGCTGGATGCGGCGGGCGAGGACACCCCGTTCGTCTGCACCAACCGGCCGGGCCGTGGATTCTCCTGGCCCGAAATCATGGCCGTGACCTTCACCAACAAGGCCGCCGCCGAGATGAAGGAGCGCGTGGTCGGCGGACTCAAGGCGAGCGCACTCGGCATCGAGGAGGACCCGGCCTGCTCCCCGGAGACCGCCCGGACCACGGTGGGCGCGATCCTGCGCCGCTACCACAGGCTGAACATCCGGACCATCGATTCCCTGCTGGTCCTCCTGCTCCGGCTCTTCGCCCTGGAGTTCGGGGTGCGCCCGGACTTCGAGATCATCTTCGACGAGCGCGAACTGTTCGACGCGGTCTTCGACCACTTTCTGGCCCTGTGCGAAGCCGACAAGGAGGCCGCCGGGCTCCTGGACGACGCGGTGGGCACCCTTATCCGCCAGGAAGGTCGTAACGGCTTCTGGGTCCAGGACACGGTTCGCGACCGGCTGCGCGAGCTGACCGGCTGCGTCGAGACCCGGACGGGCGACCTGCTCACGGACCAGGCGGCCATCGTCGAGCTGCTCGCCGCCGAGCACGCGGCGCTCATGAAAAGCGTGGAGCGCATGCGGGAGCTGCTCGACGCGACCGGCCTGCCCGTCCACGCCAACTTTCCGAAACTCCTGGCCAAGTTCGACAACCTCGGCCTGTTCGACGCGCCCGAGACCAAATCCGCCTACCTGTACAAGGCGACCCTGTACGAATTCGTCAACGCCAAGGGCAAGTCCATGGTGGACGACCTGGCCGAGGGCGTTTACGCCCGCTTCAAGGAGGCGTGCGGGCACTACGCCGCCGTACACGCCACCCTGGCGGGGGCCTATTTCCTGGCCCCGGCCATCGACATCGCCCTGCGCCTGGAAAATGGGCTGGAAGAGCTCCAGCGCAGACAGGGCATGGTCCTGAACAGCGGCGTGGCCGGGCACGTCATCGAACTCCTGGCCGACGGCGGGGCCGTGTCCGAGGCCTATTGCAGGCTGGGCTGCCGGTTGCACCACCTGCTGGTGGACGAGTTCCAGGACACCAACCGCGACCAGTGGCGGGCCATCACCCCGCTGGCCGGGGAATGCCTGGGCAAGGGCGGCAGCCTGTTCTTCGTGGGCGACGTCAAGCAGGCCATCTACGGCTGGCGCGGCGGGGATTCCGCCCTGTTCGACGAGGTCATGATTCAGCCCGAGATCGCCGGACTGGTTGAGCGCCCTGTGGCCGAGAACCTGCCGGACAACTGGCGCAGCCACCGCAACGTGGTCGAATTCAACAACGAATTTTTCTCCAACCTGGAAGACAGGGACCAGGTCGCCGACCTGGCCGACCGCGTCCTGCCCGATGCGGACGCCGCATTCCGCGCCGACTTCGCCGGGCAGCTCATGCGCAGCTTCCGCGACTGCACCCAGTCCCTGCCGGACAAGCACAAGGACACCGGCGGCTACGTGCGCATGGAGCGGATCGAGGGCGGCGACTCCGGCGAGATCGAGGAGCAGACCCTAAAACGGCTCGACGCGCTCATGGACGATCTGACCGCCCGGCGCAGCTACCGGGACATCGGCATCCTGGTCCGCTCCCACTCCCATGCCTCCCTGGTCTGCGACCTGCTGGTGCGCAAGAACATCCCGGTCATCACCGAGAACTCCCTCCAACTGGACCGCCACCCCGTGGTCCGGCAGTTGGCCGGGTTCCTCGGCTTCCTGGACTTTCCCCGCGACGACTCGGCCTTCCTGGCCTTCATCGGCGGGCACGAACTCTTCCTGGCCGAGTCCGGGCTGCCCGAGGCCGAGTTGCTGGACTGGCTCATCCAGCCGCGCAAACGCCCGCTGGGCGTACAGTTCCGCGAGGACTTCCCCGAACCGTGGCAGCGGCTCATCGAACCCTTCTACAACCAGTCCGGGCTGATGACGCCCTACGACCTGACCATGGAGGCCGTGCGCGTCTTCCGGGTCCTGGAGCGGCACCCCGAGGCCGAATTGTACGTGCGCCGCTTCCTGGAGGTTATCCACCTGGCCGAAGAAAACGGCTACGGCTCCCTGTCAGCCTTCCTGGAATACTGGGAAGAGAAGTCCGACCAGGAGAAGGTTCCCCTGCCCGAAAACATCGACGCCGTGCGCATCATGACCATCCACAAGGCAAAGGGGCTGGAATTTCCGGTGACCATCGTGCCATTCCATCACTGGAAGACCGACACGGACCGCAACTTCACGGTCCAGGAATACAAGGGACACAACCTGCTCGTGCCTTTGAAGAAGGACCTGGGCCGCCCTTACCAGGAAAGCCTCGGGCGGGCCGTGCGCGAGCAGCTCGACCTGCTCTACGTGGCCTGGACCCGAGCGCGCGAGGAGCTCTACGGATTCTACCCCGAGAAAACGCGGGTCTCCAACCCGGTGGTCCTCAAGGCCATGGACCAGTTCCTGGAACTCGATGACGACCACGTGTTCGAGCGGGGCCACACCCCGGCCGAGACGCACCCGTCGGAACAGGCCGCCCGGCCCGAGCCGCGCGCTCTGGTCCCGAACGATGGCAAGGCCGACCTCATGGGCTGGCTCCCCCGGCTCCGGGTCTACCGCCACAACCTGGACGACTATTTCTTCAACGAGCGCATGCGCGGCGAGGTGGCCCACCGGGTCATGGAACACATGCTGGTCACCGGCGACGATGCGGCTGATATCGAACGGGCCATGATCCTGGCCATCCAGGACTTCCCGGAATTGGATGCGCTGCCCGACGCGGACCGGGAAAAGCTCGGCCGCGACCTGCGCGCCATGGCCGAATGGGCGCTCGGCGACGACCGGCTGCGCGACTGGCTGGCCGCCGGGGAGCGCGAACCCGAGGTCCTGACCCCGAACGGCGAGTTCAAGCGGTTCGACCTGCTCGCCACCGGCCGGGAAACGGTCGTCGTGGACTTCAAGACCGGCCGCCCGGACCCGCACAACGAGATTCAGGTCCGCGAATACATGGACATCCTCGCGGCCATGGGCGGATACGGCCCGCCGCGCGGCTTTTTGGTCTACCTGGACCTGCACGAGATCCGCGAAGTCGGAAGGGAGGCCTAAATGCAACCCGTACTCCTCGTTCCCTGGCAGATCGATTTCATGCCCGTGCTGGCCGACATGGTGGCCGAATCGGACAATCCCGGCAAGCTGACCATACTTTTCCCGCACAACCGCCCGCGCCGCCACCTGAAAGGGTTGCTCGCCGCGCACCCGGCCATGCGAAAGCCCGCGTTCATGCCCGAGATGACCTCCATTGCGGACTTCGTCTCCGGACTGCACCGCCACCTTTCGCCCGCCCCGCCGGTCAGGGCCAACCAACTCGACCTGGTGGAGATGCTGCACCGCGTCGTCGCGGACCTGCGCGGGCGCAAGGGCAGCCTCCTCTCCCGCCTGCCCGAACTCGACCGCGAGGCGTTCCTGCCGTGGGGCATGCTGCTGACCCGGCTCATGGACGACCTCCTGCGCCAGGACCTGGAGCCCCAGGACCTGGAATACATGGAGGGCGAGGTTTCGGCCTATGCCGCCGGGCTCCTGGAGCAACTGCGCGCCATCCACCACGAATACCTGGCCCGGCTCGACGCCAGGGGTTGGACCACGCCCGGCCTGTCCGCCCGCTTCGTCCTCGACCACCTGGACGAGGTGGCGGAGGCCCTGGACGGCCGGACCGTGCTGGCCGCCGGGTTCTACGCACTGAGCGGGACCGAGGACCGGCTCTTCCGCACACTCTGGGAGCGGGACATCCTGACCCCGGTGCTGCACTCGGACCCGGCCCTGGCCGAGGGTGGCCGCGCTCACTGGGCCACGGCCGAACACGCGGCCTGGCTCGCCCGCTGGGGTGTGCGTCCGGAGATTCCATTCGACCTGGACACCGCTCCCCACGCCCCGGATATCCGGTTCTGCGAGGGCTACGACCGCCACTCGCAACTGGCCGGGCTGGCCGAGGACATGCGCGCGCTCCACGAGCGCGACTCCCTGGACCGCACCGCCGTGGTCCTGCCCGACGAGGGCGCGCTCCTGCCCGTGCTGCACATGCTCCCGAGCGTGGCCCCGGACCTGGAGCCGAACATTTCCATGGGCTATCCGCTGGCACGCACCTCCCTGGCCCGGCTCATCGAAACCCTGCTGGTGCTGCGGGAGAACCGCGCAACGGACGGCCGCTATTACTGGAAGGACGTGATCGCCCTTATCCGGCACCCCTACCTGCGCCTGCTCGGACCGGAGGACAAGCCGCTGCGCACCGTGTTCCACCTGTGGGAGGCCACCATCCGCAGGGGCGAGAAATTCATCGATCCCATGGCCTTTGCGCCGGAATGGGACGGCGACGCCCTGAAAGATGTGGACCGGTCCGTGGCCGAGCCGCTGCTCAGGGAAATCCTGGACCGCTGCCTGACCGCTTTCGAATCCGTGGACACCCTGGCCGACCTGGGCGAGGCCCTGGCCGGGCTGGCCGCCATGCTCCACGCGCGCGGCGATCGGCTGTGGCATACCTATCTCATGGACGCCGAGTGCCTGTTCCGGCTGACCAACTCGGTCATCCCGCAACTCAAGAGCGCCGAGACCTGCTTCGAGCCCCTGGGGCAGTCCACCCTGCACTCGTTCCTGCGCCGGTTGCTCGACCAGGAGCGCGTCTCCTTCGAGCCCGACCCCCTGACCGGCCTGCAGGTCCTGGGCGTGCTCGAAACCCGGCTGCTCCACTTCGACAAGCTCTTCGTCCTCGACGCCGTGGAGGAGCGGCTGCCCGGCACCAACCCGTTCGACCCGCTCCTGCCCGATCCGCTGCGCAAGCTCCTCGGCCTGCCCGACGCCCGCGAGCGGGACAACGTCTCGGGCTACAACTTCTACCGCTTGCTCATGGGCGCAAACGAGGCGGTCATCTACTACCAGAACGGCGTCCAGCCGGGCGTGCTCGACGGCAAGTCGGTGCGCAGCCGGTTCGTGGAACAACTCTTGTGGGAACGCGAACTGGAGGCGAAAAAACTCCTCACGCCCGAGGACGGTGTGGTCCGCACCGTGACCTTCCCGGCCAGTTCCCTGCCCGCCGGTCCGCCGTCGGTTCCTGCCACCGACGCCGTGCGCCGGGCCCTGACCGAATTCCTGACCGCCAAGGGGCTCTCGCCGTCCGGCCTGGACGCCTACATGAGCTGCCCCAAGCGGTTCTTCTACCAGTATCTTTCGGGCGTGCGCCCGGTGGACGCCGTGGACGAGGACGGCGACCGCAGCGAATTCGGCTCCCTGGTCCACGACGTGCTCAAGGAATTTTTCCTGCCCCATATCGGGACCGGCGAGGACCTGGCGGCCCTGGACCCCGCCCCGCTGCTCGCGGCCTTCAGCGAGACCTTCCGCGCCGGACCGCTGTACGCCCGCCTGCCGCTGGACACGCGCATGGCCCTGATGGAGGCCGGACGCTACCGGCTGGAAAGGTTCGTGGCCGCGCAGCAGCCCGCCACGCTCCTCGGCCTGGAACAGCCCCTGGAGACCGTGCTAGCCGCGGGCGGCCTGGCCATTCCCTTCAAAGGCCGCATCGACCGCGTGGAGCGGCGCGAACAGGGCGTGGTCATCCTCGACTACAAGACCGGCGGCGCGCAGCTCCCCAGAGCGCGCTTCTGGAACGACATGGAACTCGAGGACCGCATGGACGGCTTCCTGGATGGTGACCTGGACCCGGATCTGCTCCCCGACCTGGACAACGCCGTGCGCTCGGTCCAGCTCCCGGCCTATCTGCATCTCTACGCCGAGGCCACTGGGGAGTCCCCGGTCAACGCGGGGCTGATCAAGCTGGGCGAGAACGGCAGGGAGCAGTTGCTCTTCCCGGCCAAGTGGACCGAAGAGGAAGTGGACGATGCGGTGGACGACACCGCCCCGCTCCTGGTACGGACATTGGTCCACCATATGCTCACGGCCTCCCGGTTCGACCCCCGGCCCGGAGACCGCTGCAAGTGGTGCGATTTCACCAAACCGTGCGGGCAGACCCCGCCCAAGGACAAATAGGAATTCCCATGCAGTACAGCCAAGGCAATGTGGGCAGGGTCTTCACCCTGCGTCTGGAAGACGGCGAGCGGCTCCCGGACTGTCTCGAACAGTTCGCCAAGGAACACTCCATTCAAACCGCCCTGTGCACCCTCATCGGCGGCGCGGACCAAGGCAACGTGGTGGCCGGCCCCAAGGACGGCAAGGCCCCGGTCATAGACCCGATCCTCTGCCCGGTGCACGGCGCCCACGAGGTGCTCGGCCTGGGCACCCTGTTCCCGGACGAGTCCGGCGCCCCGATCCTGCACATGCACGCGGCGCTCGGCCGTGACGGCGAGACCCTGGCAGGCTGCATCCGCCCCGGCCTGGACGTCTGGCTGGTGGGCGAGGTCGTCATCATGGAAATAGAGGACACCGGCATGCTGCGCAAAAAGGACCCCGAGAGCGGCGTGGCCCTGCTGACCAAGGCATAAGGTCCATGTACAGCGCGCACACCGTCATCTGCGGGGCGGGCATCCTCGGGCTGACCATCGCCCGCGAGCTGCTCAAGGCCGGCTGCGACGACGTCATCCTCTTCGACAAGGAACCGGCTCTGGGCAGGCACGCCTCGGGCCGCAACAGCGGCGTGCTCCACGCGGGCATCTACTACGACCCCGGCACCCTGAAGGCCAGGATGTGCCTGGAAGGCAACCGGCGCATGCAGGCCTACTGCGAGGAGCGGGCGTTGCCCCTGTTCAAGTCCGGCAAGGTCATCGTGGCCCGCACCGAGGACGAGCTGGACACCCTCGACGAACTGGAGCGCCGCGCCACGGCCAACGGCGGCGTGGTCGAGATGATCGACAAGAAGCGCCTGGCCGAGATCGAGCCCAACGCCTTTACCGTGGACCGCGCCCTGTACTCGCCCCAGACCAGCGTGGTCGACCCCAGGCGCATCCTTTCGGCCATGCGCGAAGAGCTGGAGACCAGCGGCAAGGTCCGCTTCTTCTTCGACACCCGGTTCACCGGCACGGCCGGGCCGAACAGGGTCGCGACCTCCCAGGGCGACATCGGCTACAAGCTGTTCATCAACGCGGCCGGCGCCTACAGCGACAAGGTGGCACAGGCTTTCGGCATCGGCGAAGACTATCGCCTGCTGCCCTTCAAGGGCATCTACCATGTGCTCAAAAAGCCCGCTGCAGACCGCATCAAAGGGTCCATTTACCCGGTCCCGAACATCAAGAACCCGTTCCTCGGCGTGCACTTCACCCGTAGCGTGCACGGCGAAGTGTACGTCGGCCCCACGGCCATCCCGGCCTTCGGGCGAGAAAACTACGGCATCCTCAAGGGACTGGACGGCGAAGTCCTGAACATCCTCTTCCGCGACATGCGCATGTTCATGGAAAACAAGAAATTCCGGACCATCGCCCTAGAGGAGCCACGCAAATATTTCTTCAAGCACTTTTTCAACGACGCGGCCAAACTGGTCAAGGAGATCGCCCCCGAAGACATGCTCCCCTCGGCCAAGGTGGGCATCCGGCCCCAGCTCGTGAACATCCGGACCAGCCAACTGGTCATGGATTTCGTCATCGAGGAAGCCGAACACAGCGTCCATATCCTCAATTCCATATCCCCGGCCTTTACCAGCTCCATGTATTTCGCCGAACTGGTGGTCAAGGAGCACGTCACGGCTTCGTAACATCTATTTGAAACATTCGTTTATCTTGACTTGATCCCGAATTCAGAGCAATGGTCATCTAATTATCAGCTTTACGCGAGGTATATATAATGAAACTTCCCAGTCTTAATTTCGGTGATATCGCCGCCCGTCTGCCCATCATCCAGGGCGGCATGGGCGTGGGCATCTCCCTTTCCGGGCTGGCCAGCGCCGTGGCCAACGAAGGCGGCGTAGGCGTCATCGCCACGTCCATGATCGGCATGCTCGACCCCCTTCGCGCCAAAGACCCCGAAGGGGCCGACCGCCGCAGCCTCATAGACGAAATCCGCAAGGCGCGGGCAAAGATGACCGACGGCCTGCTCGGCGTGAACATCATGTGCGCCCTGACCAACTACGGCGACATGGTCCGCACCTCCATCCGCGAAAAGGTGGATGTGATCATCTCCGGCGCGGGCCTGCCGCTGGAAATGCCCAAGTATCTGCGCGAGGTCTCCGATGAGATGAAGGAGGAACTGCGCACCAAGCTCGTGCCCATCGTCTCTTCCGGCCGCGCGGCCTCCATCCTCTGCCGCAAATGGGCCAGCCGCTTCAACTACCTGCCCGACGGCTTCGTGGTCGAAGGCCCCAAGGCAGGCGGGCACCTCGGCTTCAAGGCCGAACAGATCGACGACCCCGAGTACCAGTTGGAAACCATCCTGGCCCAGGTTGTCGAGGCCGTTCAGCCCTACCGCGAAAAACACGAAAAGCCGATCCCGGTCATCGCTGCGGGCGGCGTATACACCGGCGAAGACATTGCCCGCTACCTTGAGATGGGCGCTTCCGGCGTCCAGATGGGCACCCGGTTTGTGGCCACCGAGGAATGCGACGCGGACATGGCCTTCAAGCAGGCCTACATCAACGCCAAGGCCGAGGATGTGACCATCATCAAAAGCCCGGTGGGTATGCCCGGCCGCGCCATCAAGAACGCCTTCCTCGACGCCGTGACCGCCGGCCTCAAGCACCCCAAGAAGTGCGTGCACAAGTGCCTGCACTCTTGCGCCGAGAACAAGTCCCCCTACTGCATCGCCCAGGCCCTGGTGAACGCCTACAAGGGCAAGCTCAAGAACGGCTTCGCCTTCTGCGGCGCCAACGCCTGTCTGGTGGACAAGATCATCACCGTCAAGGAACTGATGACCACCCTCAGCGAAGAAGCCGAACGCAAGTACCAGGAAGTCGGCCAGAAACTCGCCGAGACCAAGGAACAGGCCGCCCAACGCCTCAAGGACGTCCTGAACAAGTAGACTGACGCATTACTTTGACTACAAAAAGGGCCGCCCATTCGGGCGGCCCTTTTCTTTCAAGATGCCTCCGGCGGCAGAGAGGGAAACTTTTGGAAAAAGTTTCCCTCTGGACTGCCCTTCCAAGCTTTTTGTGTGCCTTCGGCAAGGACGAGCGCACGCGCTATGCCGTGCCACAGAACACCTTCCCTACAATTCCTTCAAAAGAGGCAAGATATTCCGCTCCCCTCGCACTCCGCGAAGCGGCACAAGAAGTTTAGGAAGGAAAGGGGATGGAGTCCGGAAGGGAAAGGGAAGCCCTTTCAAAGGGTTCCCTTTCCCCTTCCTCGGCCGCCGAGGCACTCTCTACTCGAACCGACGGGCCGAGATGATCGAGATGGGGTCCTTGGGGACGTCGTCGAAGCCCTGGTAGGAGTGGGTGCGGATCTTACTGATTTTTTCGGCCACGTTCATGCCGTCCACGACCTCGCCGAACACGCAGTAGCCGAAGTTCTCGTCGTCCTCGCCGGTATGGTCCAGGTCGGCGTTATCGGCCACGTTGATGTAGAACTGGGAGGTGGCGCTGTGCGGCTCGGGCAGGCGGCCCATGGCCACGGTGCCCTTGAGGTTCTTCAGGCCGTTGGTTGCCTCGTTCTCGATGGGATCGAAGGTTTCCTTTTCCTGCATAGAGAAGGTCAGGCCGCCGGTCTGGATCATGAATCCCTTGATGACCCGGTGGAACAGGGTGCCGTCGTAGAACTCGTCGTCCACGTACTTGAGGAAGTTCTCAACGGTTTTCGGGGCCTTGTCAGGAAAAAGTTCGATCAGGATTTCGCCTTCCGGGGTTTCCAGAAGGACCAGGGGATTGTCCATGGGGGTCTCCGTTCAGTCTTTGTCGGTATCGTTTTTGTGCTCGCCCGCCAGCGGGTGCGCGTGGTCGTATACCTGCATGATGCGCTGCATGTCCAGATGCGTGTAACGCTGGGTCGTGGTCAGGTTCTCGTGGCCGAGCAACTCCTGCACGCTGCGCAGGTCTGCCCCGGCTTCGAGCATGTGGGTGGCGAAGCTGTGGCGGAGCATGTGCGGGTGCACGTCCTTGGGCAGCCCGGCCAGCTTGGCGAGCTTGGCCACGATACGGTTGGCCTGGCGACGGTCCAGCCGCTTGCCCGCGCGGGAGCTGAGGAACAGAGCCTGCTCGGCATAGTTGTCCTTGAGAAAGGCATGGCGCTGGCTCATGTAGCGGCGGATGCGCTCGACGGCCGCGTCGGACAGGGGCACGATGCGCTCCTTGCTGCCCTTGCCGGTGACCCGGATCACGTCGGAATCCACGTCGTTGAGGTCCAGCCCGATGGCCTCGCTGATGCGCAGGCCCGAGCCGTAGAGCAACTCGGCCAGGGCGACGTCGCGCAGTCCTTCGGGGTCCGGGTCCACGTGCGCCTCCATGAGGGCAACGGCCTGGTCCACGTTGAGCACCTGGGGATGGCGCTTCTCCTGCTTGGGGTTGCGGATGCCCGCGGCCGGGTCCTTGGTGATGAGCTTGTGGCGCAGGAGGTATTTGAAATAGGCGCGCAGGCTGGACAGTTTCCGGCCCATGGAAGTCTTGGTCAACTGCCTGCGGTGCAGCTCGGCCAGGAAGGCGCGGACGTGGTCGCGATTGAGGCGGACCGGGCGCTCCAGGGTCGCCTTGCGGCCCCGGAGGAACTCCTCGAACTGGTCGAGGTCCGTGGAATAGGAACGGATGGTGGCCGGGGAATAGCCCTTCTCGACCTCGAGGTAGGCGAGGAAACCCCGGACGAGTTCGCCCGGTTCGTTACGATTGGCGTCGGTCGATGACATAGCTGCTCTTCGGGTCTGCCTTGGCCTTTTTCTTCAACTCCATGGCGATGGACGAAACCTCGCCGTAGTGCTCGATGCGCCGCTCGGTGTTGACCACCACGGCCAGGGAGATGGCCATGAGCGGGAAGACCTTGGTGTTGCCCTCCCGGTCCACGGAGGTGATGTTGCCGCGCTTGCGGTCGTCGGGGTCGTAGAAATGGGGCACGATCTCGTCGAACGCCTTGATGATCCGTTTGCAGGCGTCCTCGACCTTGTCCGGCGGCAGGATGAAGACGAAGTCGTCGCCGCCCACGTGGCCCACGAAGCTCGACACGCCCTGGTAGCTGCGGATGGTGTTGACGATGACCCGGGCGGCCATCATGAGCACCTCGTCGCCGCGCGAGAAGCCGTACTTGTCGTTGTAGGACTTGAAATAGTCGAGGTCGCAGTAAGCCAGGGCGAAGTCATCGCCGTTGTCGATGAGCTGCTGGATACGCTGGATGATGGAGGTGTTGCCCGGCAGCTTGGACAGCGGATTGGCGTCCAGGGCGCGCATGGCCCGGCACAGGGTCAGGTTGATGCGGTCGCGCACCTCGGACGGGTTGAACGGCCGGACCAGGAAGTCGTCCACCTCGATCTGGTTCCAGTTCCACGGCTCCTCCACGTCCACCGGGTCCACGCACATGACCACCGGAAGCTGGCGGTAGACGTTCTCGCTCTTGACCAGGTTGGCCACTTCGCGGCCGGAGATGTCCTTGAGCCGGTTGTCCACCACAAGCAGGTCCGGCGGATCGGTGAACATCAGCTCGATGGCCCGCGCCCCCCTGTCGAAGACCCGGAACTCCAGGACATCCGGGGACCAGAGCTTTTGCAGCATCTCGGCCAGGGACTTGTCCGGGGAGAGCAAAAAGCCCGTCTGTTTCCGTTGGAACAGGGAATCTTCAAGGGTCTGGTTCATTTCCCGAATCTAGCACCCGTCCGGGGGCCGCGTCAAAGCAAGAACCCTCCCGCCCGGACCGGACGGGAGGGTTCGCGAATGCGTTGCGGGGGCCCTCGGAACTAATCGTCGCGGCCGATGCGCGTGGTGATCTGCTTGAGTTCCTCGGCCAGCCGGGCCAGATCGCTTACGGCAGTGGTCGATTCGGTCATGGCCCCGGCGATCTCGTTGGACACCTCGTTGACCTCTTCCACGCTGCGGCTGACCTCGGTGGTGGTCGCAGCCTGCTCCTCGGAGGCGGTGGCGATGCTGCGGATCTGGTCGTCCGCCACCTTGACCACCTTGAGGATATCGTCCAGGGCCTCTCCGGCCTTGGCGGCCAGGTCCGTAGACTCGTCGATGGCCTCGGTGGCGTTCTGGAAGGCGGCCAGGTTGCGGCGGGTGCCGTCCTGGATGGACTTGATGGCCCCGCCCACTTCCTGGGTGGCGTTCATGGTCTTTTCGGCCAGCTTACGGACTTCGTCGGCGACCACGGCGAAACCGCGCCCGGCGTCACCGGCCCGGGCGGCCTCGATGGCGGCATTGAGCGCCAACAGGTTGGTCTGGTCCGCGATGTCGGAGATGACCGTCATGATCGCGCCGATGGCCTCCACCTCGGTGCCGAGGTCGCGGATATTCCGGTCCACCAGCCCGGCGCGTTCGCGCAACTGTTCGATGGAATTGACCACGGCCATGACCACCTCGCCGCCGCGCACGGCGTTCTCGCGCATCTGATCCGCGTTCTGGGCGGCGTTGGAGGCGTTGCGGGCGATCTCGAGCACGGTGGCATTCATCTCTTCCATGGCCGAGGCCACGTCCGCGGACATGGCCTGCTGCCGCTCCGCGCCCCGCGTGGTCTGCTCCACCTGGGCGGCCAGCTCCTGGGAGGCGGCGGACAGCATGGTGGCCACGGAATCGGCCTGGGTGGCGGTCTCCAGCATCTCGCGCTGGACCCGGCGGATCTCGGTCTGGTCCATGATGACCTTGACCGCACCGAGCACTTCGCCGTTCTCGTCCAGCAGCGGCATGCCGAAATAGTCGATCTCCAAGGACCGTGAACCGGGATGCGCCTCGGTGTTGGAGAAGACCATCTCCCGGCCGCGCATGGCCTTGTCGCAGGCGCATTTCTCCGGGTCGCAGTCGCCGGTCAGGAAGTAGTCGGAGCAGGTCGTGCCGGTGAGTTCGTCGATCTCCGCTCCGCCCATGGCCGCACCCGCCTTGTTGATGAACAGGATGGAGTGCTCCTTGGAAATGGCCATCAGCGGCAGGGGCAATTCGTCGAGCAGGCTGACCATGCCGTCGAGCATGTAGTTGGTCCCATTGATGAGTCCGGCGAATTCGCCCTTGAAACCGTCGGCATCACCACGCTCATTGAAGTTGCCGCGCTCGATCCGGCGGGCCACCTCGGCGAAGTTCTCGGTCATGGAGCGCACCGTACGGCGGATATCAATAAGCGCCGACTGCATGCTGGCGATCTCGTCGCCGTTCTCGTTCTTGTCGTAGGCGCGGCCCAGCTCGCCGTGGGCCGTGGCCTCGGCCATGGCCACGGTCTTCTTGACCGGACGGAACACGAAGAGGGCCAGCAGGAGGTGCACCAGGACCATGACCGCCAGGATCAACCCGGCGCCGACCATCTGCATGACCTGTCCCTGCCGGGCGGCCACGGCGGCGATGTCGTCCACCGAGGCGCTCATGCACACGAACCAGCCAGTCATGGGGTCTTGGGCAACGGCCAGGAACTTGCGGGTACCTTCCCATTTGTACTCGACGATCCCCTCCTTCTTGTCCATGGCCTTCTTGACGAACTCGAACCCGCTGGCGTCCTTGCGGAACTGCTTGTCGTCCGGGTGGTGAATAAAACGACCGTCGCCGTCGAGGACAAAGCCGTAGCCGTTTTGGCCGAGGTGGACGGGGGCCACGAACTGCTTCACGAAAGCGTCCCAGGAACAGAACAGGACCACCCCGCCGCGGACCTGGCCCTCACCGTCGCGGATGGGGTAGCTGATGCTGAAGATGTGCGCCCCGGACTTGCGGTCCGAGACGATGGTCTTGTCCATGACGCCGGTGTCGTTGCCCTTGAGCACTTCCTTGGCGAAATGCCGGGAAGCGACATAGAGCCCGACCATTTTGACGTCGTTGCTGTTGGCTCCGGCCTTGACCTGGCCCCTGGCGTCGAAAACCTCCACGCCCCACACGTTGGGGTTGGACTTGACGATGGCGATGCAGGCATCCTGCGCCGCCTGGGGCGTCCCGCCCACTGCGGCGAGCATGTCCGGATTGCGGGAGAGCATCCGGGCCATGGACCGCTGGTCCCTGAGGAACATGCTCAGAGAGCGGGCGGCGGACACCGCCTGTTCCTGGGCCGTATTCTCGGTGGCGGAATATGCCATGCCGAAGGTGGATTCGGTAACGTAGTAGACCAGACCGCCGATGCCGGCCACGATGACCAGACACAAGGGAATGAGCAGCTTGAGTGAAAGCCGCCGCCGGATAAATGAAAGCATGCACCGCCTCACTATGCTTGGATGGAAATGCCGCCGTGGACGGATGCGCCCGGAGTTCAGGCCTTCGTTCGAATCACGAATTTGTCAGCCCTTCCCCGCAGGCAAACCAACGTACTGTTTATATACAGCATCCGGCACGTAGCGACACACAATATCTCCGTTAATCTGATAACTTAACACTATTGATTGGTCAATCTGGCAAAATGATAAGGAATCTCAATTAGCATCTTTGCGCCGCTAACTAGTATGATTATCGGGCGAAAAAAAAACACGGTTGTTACCAAACGGCAACAACCGGCCAAATTGTCGGGTAAATATTGACAAAAAAAGGAGATCAGAAAGTCAGATCCGAGACTTCAAGAAGCTGCCCGGCCATCTCATCCATGACCCGGTCCAGGTCGCTCATGCGGAACTTGAGCTCGATCAGTGCCTCGGGCCTGAGGTAGCCGGTCTGATCGTCGCCGGAGTTGCCGAACTCCAGGAGGCGGACCAGGAAATCGCCGAGGTGGACCACACAGGACATGGGCTTGTAGAACTCGGCCAGTTGCGGGGCATGGTGGCGGGTCATGGCCTCGCGGATGTTGGGGGGCAGCCCCCAGTGGCGGGCGAGCCAGGCGTTGATGCGGTCGTGGCCGAAGCCGAGCACGTCCTTCTCGGCCTGGAAGTAGGTCAGATCCTTGGCCTTGACCGTGTCGAGGATGGCCGCGTGGGTGTCCGGCAACTGGACTGCGGTGACCACCTTGCCCAGGTCGTGGAGCAGCCCGGCCACGGCATACTCCTCCGGGTCCTCGAACCCAGCCCGGCGGGCGATGATGTTGCAGGCAGTGGCGCAGCCCAGCGAGTGTTCCCACAGCCCCTTCATGGCCTGGACCATCATGTCGAAGACCGAGGTGGAGATGATGATGCCGCGGACCACGTTGAAACCGAGCAGGACCAGGGCGTGCTGGATGGAGCTGATCCGGCCCGGAAAGCCGTAGATGGGCGAGTTGACCATCTTGAGCACCTTGGCGGACAGGACCTGGTCCGTGGAGATGACCTTGGCGATGGCCTCGGTCGAGGCCTCCGGGTCCTCCACCAACTGGGTGATCTTGTCCAGGACGTGCGGCAGGGTCGGTAAATCCTTGACCTGGAGAATCTCGCCCTTGACCTGGGTTTTCAGGTCGTCATCCATTTTCATGCCCGTCTCCGCCGTTGCCGTTGCTCCCGCCGTTCGCGTCCGGGCCGTCGCCGGCGCTCTCCACATGCTTCATGGCCCGCATCTTGGCCTCCTGAGCCGCGGCCTTGATCTGGAAATACTGCCGCATGCGCTCCTTGACCCGCATCATCCACTTGTCCTCCGCATACTGCCGGAACAGATGGTCCAGCCGGTCCCGGCGCTCGCCCCAGTGCGTCCCGGCCCCGGCCCCGCCCATTTCCACGGGATGGCCCTGCACGGTGATGCGCTCGATGTTCATGCCCTCCAGCCGCGCAATGAGGCTTTCGGTCAGTTCCATGCCCTCGGCCATGATGGTCATGCCGTTTTCCTTGGTCACGGCCTTGGCCAGCTTCATGCCGGGGGCGGCGAGGTTGATGGGTATCTTCTGCATGGCGTTCCGGTCTACGGGATGAGGATTTCAGGGTTGAAAATACACGGCAGCCCTGCTTCCCACAACCCCGCTTATCAAATCTTATCAAAGAAGATCAGGCAACCCATGACCACGAAGGACACGGCCGCGATCTTCTTGATCAGGTCGGTGGGAATGTAGTTGCATATGAACTCGGCGAACATGACCCCCAGGAAACTGACCAGGACCAGGGCCAGGGACGAGCCGAGGAGCACGGTCCAGGGCTTCTGGGTCTTGGCCGTCATGAGCATGCAGGCGAGCTGCGTCTTGTCCCCGAGTTCGGCCACGAACAAGGTGCCGAAGGTGGTGGCAAGTAATTTCCAATCCATAACAACCTCAAATGGTTAATTTTCCCGAGCCAGGTACCACATGCCGGGTAGTTGCCGTACGGCGCCGCGCATCTCCAGTTGGAGCAGGACACGGCTGACCACAGGCGAATCCCAACCGAGTTCCCGGCCCAGGGCGTCTATGTGCATCTTGTCGACGGCGTCGAGCAGTTCCAGGACGCGCTTTTCGTCCGGGCCCAGGCCCATGGCCTCGCGGTCCACGAGGGGGGACCGCCGCCGCTTCCGATCCGCTCCGTCTTCGGGAACGGAGGGCGCCTTCTTCTTTTTGACCACGGCACGGTCCACGTCAACCCCGTTTTCCTCTTCATTGCCAACCGGGTCCGGCACCCCGGCCAACTCGCGGGCGAAATCAAAGCGCAGAATCTCGACGATATCCGAGGCGGACTCCACCAGGGCCGCCCCCTGCTTGATCAGCCGGTGGCAGCCGGTGAAGGTCGGCTGCCCGATGGGACCGGGCACCGCGAACACGTCCCGGCCCTGCTCCCCGGCCAGGCGCGCGGTGATCAGACTGCCGCTGTTGTGGGCGGCCTCGGCCACCAGTACACCCAGCGACAACCCGCTGATGAGCCGGTTGCGCACCGGGAAATGCCCGCCCCGGGGCTGCACGCCGGGGCCGTATTCGCTGACCACCAATCCCTTCCCGTAGAGTTCCCGGCGCACGTCCGCGTTGCCCTGGGGGTACTCCACGTCCAGGCCGCAGCCGAGCACCGCGATGGAGGAGCCCACGCCCTTGAGCCCGCCCAGGTGTGCCTGCCGGTCGATGCCCAGCGCCAACCCGGAGACGACCGTGATGCCGATCTTCGCGAGCTGCGCGCTGATCCGCCCGGCGGTCTCCAGGCCCAGACGGGTGCACTCCCTGGCACCGACAACGGCCACGCCGGGATTGCCGAGCAGGGTCGCGTCACCGCGCAGATAGAGCATGGCCGGGGGATCGGGAATCTCCTTCAGGGATTCGGGGAACCGGGGGTCGAACCAGGTGACCACGTCCATGGACTGCCGCCGGGCCTCCTTGTACTCGGCCTCGGCCTTGTCCCGCCAGACCTCGGCCGCGCAGGCCTTGGCCTGGGCCCTGGACGACAGCTCGCGGTCATGCCAGGCGGCCGCGTCCCGCACCGCCTCGAAGGCGCTCGGATACGCGGCGAACAGCTCCCGCCACACCTTGGGCCCCAACCGGGGGGTGTGCTTCAGGGCCAGACAGGCGAAGAATTCTTGTTGCAGGTCCATGAGCCCGCCAAACCTCTTCGGAAAGGACAAGGCCGGGCCCCACGGGGAGACCGGCCTCAAGAAAAACGTGGACGGAACGGCGGGCTAGCCGCCCAGCCGGGCCAATTCCTTGCGCCCGAGCCCGGCGGCCGAGGACTTGGGGAAATCCTCCACCAGGGCGCGCAGGTAGAAAATCGCGTTGTCCGGGTCGCCCACCCGATCGTAGGACATGCCGATCTTGAGCAGGGCCGCGGCGGCCTTGTCGTGCTTGGGGAACTTGCCCGTGACCTCCTTGAAGGCCAGGATGGCCTGGGCGTAGTTCTGCTCGGAATAATAGGTCTCGCCCTTCCAGTACAGGGCGTTGGCCGCGAGTTCGTTGCCGGGATACTTGGCCAGGAACTCGTCGAAGGTGGCCCGTGCGGCCTGGAATTGGCCCGCGTTGTACTGGCCGTACCCCCGCTCGTACAGCGCTTTGGCCCCGGATACGGGCCTGGGCGCGGGTTTGGCAACGGGTTTGGGTGCAGGCTTGGCCGCGGCCGGGGCCTGAGCAGGTTTGGGGGCCTCGGCGCGTGAAATGACCTCGGGCTCGGGGATGGCCTTCGGCGGTTCGGGCACTGCGGGCGGCTCGGGGACCTTGGCCCACGGCTTTTCCGCGTCGTTTTCCACCACGGGCGCACTCTTTTCGGCGGGCTTGCCGCCCTCCACCCAACCGTCGTCCTCGGGCTTGAGGTCCGAGGACCAGGTTTCTCCGCGCGGTGTGTCGGACGACGCGGGGACGGCCGCCTGCCCGCTCCGCAGTGCTGCCAGCTCGGCCTCCACGGCGGCCATGCGCTTGTCCAGCTTCTCACGGAAAAGCGCGTCCTCGTCGGCCATCTTGCGCTGCTGTTCGCGGAAATTCAGGAAACCCTCCTCAAGGCTCTTGATGCGCCACTCCGTGCTCGCCGATTCGGTTTCGGCGTTCTTCTGCGAGGTGGCGCAGCCCACCAGGGGCAGGCAGATCACGGCAAGCAGAAGGAGTTTCAGGCATTTCATCAAGGAGGTCTCCGCGAGGTCTCGTTTGGGCGTTTCATAGGCAATAGGCGATACCCGGATTTTTTGCAAGGAATCTGATGGACAACATAGCCCTCCGGCCGGGAAATGCGCCCTTGCATGCGGCACGTTTTTCAGGCAAAAAACGCCCACGGGGCACGGTCCGCCCCGCGCAACCTACCGGAGTCCAATCGACCATGAGCACCCAAGAAACCCTGACCCTCATCGCCTACATGCTGGCCCCGGCCTTTTTCAGCCTGCTCGGCATGGCGGCCCTCGGCAGCCCGGCCATCGCGGTCCTGGGCGAAATCTCGGCCAAGACCCGCAAGAAGGTCTTCTTCGACAAATACGGACAGCAGACCGCCGCCATGGGCCTGATCCTGACCGTGGCCCTGATCCTCATCTGCGGCGCCTCGCTGGGCCTCGCCATGGTCAAGTTCCCGAATCTCTTCGCGGCCTATTTCACTCCCGGCTCGCCCTTTTTCCAGGGCATCGTGGCCATCGCCGTGTTCCTGGTCGCCGGCTTGCTCTACTTCTCCACCTGGAAGAAGCTGCGCACCGCCAAGGCCGCCCACATCACCCTGGGACTGGTGGCCACCTTCAGTGCGCTCATCGGTCTGGCCATCATCATCCCGGCCAAACTGATCCTCAATTTCTCCCAGACCGGGTCCACCGGCGACGCCCTGACCAACACGGCCATCCTGGCCCAGCCCATGTCCGCCATGTATGCCCTGCTCGTCCTGTCGGCCGCCGCCGCAATGAGCCTGGGCTACCTCATCCTCCGGCGCAACAAGGACGATTTCGGCCGCGACTACTACGGCTTCGCCCTGCGCATGGCCGCCCGCTGGGCTCAACTGCCCATGATCGGCTTCCTCGGCTGCCAGTTCTGGCTTTACTCCCGGCTGCCCGCCGATATCCAGACCATCATCCTGGGCACCCCGCTGGCCTATGTCTGGACCGCCCTGATCTGCATCGGCGCGATCTGCTGCTTCATCTGGCTGTTCCTGGGCCGCAGCGAATCGCCCATGCGCCTCAAAGGCCTCGCTGTCCTCACCCTCGCCCTCTTCTGGGTCATGCACGCCCTTAACGTCACCCTGTTCATCAACTTCATGACCATGATGTAGACGACGCGGCAAGCGATGAAAAAGGCCGGGAAGCGGATGCTTCCCGGCCTTTTTCGTGCGCCGCGCCGTGTCCATTGGGGATGCCTCCGGCGGGGCCTCACCGGCTGGGCGTCTCCGACGGCTTAAGAACCTCTTGGAAGAGATTCTTAAGAATCTCCAGAACTCTTTGTGTCGCTTCGCGAGGAACGAGCGAACGCGTCACCCCAGCCCTCTTCCATCCCCGTGCCGCGCTCGCGCAAAGCCATGCCCAAAAACACGACGTACCTTCACCCGCGCGCACGCGAATGCGTATACAAAAGGTTTAGGAGGGAGAGAGATGGAGTCCGGGAGAGAAGGGAACCCTTTCCCGAAGGGTTCCCTCTCTCCTTCCCCGGCCGCCGGAGGCAACTTACTACGACTTGCTGGTAATCGCGCCGCTCACGACCAGGGGTTCCTTGCGGCCGAGCTGGGTGGACAGGCTGTAGATCTCGTGGGGATCGAGAATAAGCACCACGGAACCGTCGCCCATGATGGTCGCGCCGGACAGTCCCTTGAGATTGAAGTTGTTGAGGTATTGGCCGAGCGGTTTGATGACGATTTCCTGGCGTTCCAGGAGGCGGTCCACCACCAGGCCGAGGCGTCGGTCGTTGTCCTGGATGACGACCATGGGCAGGACTTCGCGTTCGTCCATGGATTGGGGCATGTCGAGCAGTTCGGCCAGTTCGACGATGCCGAGGACCTCGCCGCGCAGGGTCACGGCCTTGCGATTGTTGACGTCCGAAAGCTTTTCGACCTCGATCTTGGTGGTCTCGGATACGGCGTCCAGGGGGATGGCGAAGGTGTCGCCGCCGACCTGGACCATGAGCGCGTCGATGATGGCCAGGGTAAGGGGCAGGGTCAGGGTCAGCTTGGACCCCTTGCCCACCTCGGACTGGGTGTTCACGCTGCCCTTGAGGTTCTTGATGTTGGTCTTGACCACGTCCATACCCACGCCGCGCCCGGAGATGTCCGTGACCTTTTCGGCGGACGAGAAGCCCGGCGCGAAGATCAGATCCAGGGCCTCGCGATCGTCCATGGCATTGGCCTCGTCCTGGGTGATGAGGCCCTTGCGCACGGCCACGGCCTTGAGCTTTTCCGGGTCCATGCCGCGACCGTCGTCCTCGACCTCGATGGCCACGGAGTTGCCCTTGTGGTAGGCCCTGAGCCACACGTGACCCTTAGGCTTCTTGCCCGCCGCAATGCGGGTTTCCTCGTCCTCGAGGCCGTGGTCGACCGCGTTGCGCACGAGGTGGACCAGCGGATCGCCGATCTCCTCGACCACGGACTTGTCGAATTCGGTCTCCTCGCCTTCCATGATCAACTCCACCTGCTTGCCGGACTTGCGGCTCAGGTCTCGCACCAGCCGAGGGAAGCGGGAGAAGACGGTCTGCACCGGAACCATGCGGACCTTCATGATGGTGTCCTGCAGGTCGTCGGAAATGCGGGCCATGGCGTAGGTGGTCTCGGTGAGCTGCTGCGCGACCACGTGCACGTCCTCCTGGCCCTCTTCCAGGGCGCGGGCGAGCATGGCGTAGCGGTTGCGGTTGATGATCAGCTCGCCGATGACGTTCATCAGGTGGTCCAGCTTATGGTGGTCCACGCGGATGGTGCTCGACGCCTTGGGCTTGGCCTGGGCCTGAGCGGCGCTGTTCTTTACGGCCGTGGTGGGCATGGTCGTCTTTGCCGCCGGAGCGGGCTTGGCTGCGGGTTTGGCAACGGGCGGCGCGGCCGGAACGGGGCTGGCCTCGGCACGCGGCGCGGGAGCAAGGACCGCCGGTTTGGGAGCCGGGGCCGGAGCGGGCTCGGGAGCCGGGACCGCGGCCCTGGGTTTGGGCGCAGGCGCGGCCTTGGGCGCGGGTTCGGACAAGGCCGCGCCGGGCAACGTGTCAATGGCCGCGGTGATCATGTCCTTGAGAATGGCGTATTCCTGCTCGAGGATGTCGAGCATCAACGAAAAATCCATGTCCGAGTTGCGGGCCTGGTCCACCAGCCCCACGGTCCGGCCCGCGTATTCCTTGATCTCGTCGAACCCCATGTACCCCGTGGAGTTCTGAATGGTCTGGAAGGTCCGGAACAAGCCGTCGATGATGTCCCTTTGCCCGGCGTCCTGGCGGAGCATCTTGAAGGCAACCAGCACGGCCTCGAACTGCTGTTCGATGGTCTGGACGAACAGGGAGACGTCCTCGGGGTCGTACTCCGCCGCGGGCGCCTCGGGTTCGGGCGCGGCCTCCGCCTGCGAGGCGGGCTCAACCGGCTCGGCCGCCTGCTCGGGGACGGTCTCGGCCGCCTGCCTGCCCACGGGCACGACGCCGCCGACCGCGTCCAGGTTGCCGTCCTCGGTGACCTTGCGGAGCACCTGGACCATGACGCTGGTATCCAGCGGCTCGACCCGGCTGGTCTCCATGTCCACCTTGGCCACCAGGGCCTCGATGAGATCCACGGCCGAGAGGAGCAGGTCGATGAGCCCCTGGCTGGAGGCGATTTCGCCCTTGCGGACCTTGTTCAGCAGGGTCTCGGCCTCGTGGGTCAGGGAATTGAGTTCCTTGAACCCGATGATGCCGCTGTTGCCCTTGAGGTTATGGAAGTAACGGAAGGTGTCGTTGATCAACTCGTCGTTGCCGCCCGGGTCCCCTTCCAGGGCCAGGAGACAGCGGTTCAGGTTCTCGACGATCTCCTGCGCCTCTTCGAGAAAGTCGGCCAGATGGCCCTCGCCCACCGTGGTCAGGGCATAGGGGGTGGGGTCGAAGTCGGGATCGGGCTGCGGGTGGAAAGCGTTCATGTCGGCATCCCCGGCGTCTTCCGCCTCCACGGCGGGTTCTGGTTTGATGGGCTCGGGCTTTGGCACGACGACGGCTTCCGGCACGGGCGCCGCCTCGGGTGCCTCCGGGGACGCCGCCTGCGGTTCGGCCCGGGCCTCATCCGGAAGCTGGCCGAGCAGGGCCGCCTCGATCCGGGCGATGATGGGTGCGGTGTCCACGTCGCCCTCCACCCCGCTGGTCTCCAGATTGTCCACCATGGTCCGCAGGGCGTCGGTGGCCGACAGGATCAGGTCCATGATGGCCCCGGTCACCCGCATGGAGCCCTGGCGCAGTTCGTCCAGGATGTTTTCCGCTTTGTGGGCCAGTCCGTTGATCTTGTTCAGGCCGAGAAAGCCCGACGCCCCCTTGAGGGAGTGCATGGGCCGAAATATTTCGTTGAGGAGGCCGAGATTGTCCGGACTCTTCTCAAGCTCGAGCAAGTTGGGTTCGATAGTCTCCAAGTGCTCTTTGGCTTCAATGAAAAAATCGGTCAAGATTTCCGGGTCAAGAAAGTCCTGGCTCATCGAGGTTCCTCATGCGGCGGCTGGGTTCTGTGCGCGGACCCGCGCCTCCGCCGCGTCGGTTGCGTTAACTCGCCGTTCCGCGCGCGGACGGCTATCCCAGCAGCATCTTGACGTTGCGAACAAGCTTTTCCGGCTGGGCGGGTTTGATCATGTACAGATTCGCCCCCACGGTCAATCCCGTCTGGATGTCCTTGTCCTGGCCCTCGGTGGACAGCACCACGATGGGGATATCCCGGTACGCGGCCTGCTCCCGGACGGTCTTGATGAAGGTCAACCCGTCCATGCGGGGCATGTTCACGTCGGACACGATCAGGTCGACCTCGGACAGGCTGTACAGCTTCTCCAGGCCGTCCAGGCCGTCCTCCGCCGTGGTCACCTTGAAGCCTTCCTTTTTCATGATGAAGGCCACCAGGTTCCTGACGGTCTTGGAATCGTCCACTATAAGAATATGTTTAGGCATAGTTCCCCCTGATTAGCACGGCAGGCGCCACCTTATCAAATCCCTCACGGAACATGTCCTACTCCTCCTTTTGATAAATAATGGCGCCCGGGTAGTGAATGGGCTTGAAGGCGCGTGTGATGTTGTGCAGCGACTCGGAGTGTCCGATGATCAGGTAGCCCCCCGGTAGCAGATTGTCGTAAAAAGCGTTGATAACGCGCTTTTTCATCTCGTCGTCAAAATAGATGATGACGTTTCTGCAGAATACGACCTGTGAACGTTCCACCCGTTTGAGCTGCACGCGGTCCCTGAGGTTGATCTGCCCGAAGCTGACCAGCCGCTTGACCTCCGGCTTTATCTTGTTCTGCCCCTTGTCCATATCGAAGTACCGGGCCGCGGTTTCCTCGGGCGTGGTCCGCAGCGTGTAGTCGTTGTACACGCCCCGCCTGGCCGATTCCAGCACCCGCTCCGACAGGTCGTTGGCCGTGATGCGGATGTCCCAGGAGAGCAGCTCGGCCTTGAGCATCTCGTGGATGATGATGGAGATGGTGTAGGGCTCCTCGCCGGTGGAACACCCGGCCGACCAGATGCGTAGCTTCTTCCCCTTTCTCCGGCAGGAGGCGAGCACGTCGGGCAGGACCTCCTCCTGGAAGACCTTGAGCTGTGGCGGGTTGCGGTAGAAGCTCGTCTCGTTGGTGGTGATGACCTCATAGAGCTTCTTCATCTCCGCGCCTCTGGCCGGGTCGAACCGGAGGAAATTGTAGTATTCGTCGAAATTTTTCAGGTTGAGTTTTTTAAGCCTGTTCCCGAGTCTATTTTCCAATAAATACTTGCGGTTATCTGCTATATAGATGCCGCATTCGGCGTAGATGAAATCCCGCAGGTTGGCAAACTCCTGATCCGAGATCTTGAGCTCCTTGCCCAGGGATATGGTCTTTGAGAAAAGAGACGACATTCCGAATGGGTACTCCTACATTTCCTGTATCTTGGAGATCGCTTCCTCGGCGGCGCTGACCAACTCGTACTCGTCGCTGTTGGTCACTTCGAGCAGGGCCGAAAAGGCCTCGCTGCCGCCGATGTTCCCCAGGGCCTCGATGGCCTTCATGACCACGAACCGGTTGGTGTTGTGCAGCATGTCGATCATCAGCGGCGCGGCCTGGGGCGTGCCGTGCTCGCCCAGGGCGTCCATGGCCCGGATCTTGACCCAGTCGTCCTCGTCGTTCAGGGCGTCGATGAGATGGGGGGCCATCTCCTCGTCGTAGTGCTGCCCCATGATCTCGATGACCGTCAGACGCACGTCCTTGCTCTCGTCCGACAGCCGGTGCAGAATCAGGGGCCGCCACACGGCTTCGTCGCCGCCGGATGCTGCCAGGGCCTCGACGGCCACCTTGCGGATGTCCGGGATCTCGTCCTCCACGGCCTGGGTCAGAATGTCCAGGTTTTCCATGGGGCCGAGCTTGCCCAGTGCGTAGGTGGCCATGAGCCGGCGGATGGGCTCTTCGCTCTGGAACATCTCCTGGAAGCGAGCCTGCACGTCGGGGCCGTCAATGGCGATGCACGCCTCCAGGGCGGCTTCCTTCACGTCGTCGTATTGATGGGCCATGAGCGGGAATATCTGGTCCACCACCTCGGGCAGCCTCAGCTTTTCGCCGAGCAGGTAGACCGCGCTCTTGAGCACGGTGCCGTCCTCATGCTCGTTGAGCACACGGATGAAAAAGTCCTTGGACTGCTCCTCGCCCTTGGCCGCCACCACGCTGACGATCTGCCGCTGCACGGGCAGTGCGGCCTTCCAGAACGCCTCCATGAGCACCTGGCAGACGCAGTCCTCCATGGTACAGGCGTCGGGCGCGATCTGGGAAAGCACCTGCACGGACACGCGCGCCACGTCCTGGTCCTCGCCGAGCAGCCCCTCCTTGAGGGCCTCGGTCAGGCCGATCTGGGCCAGGAAGCCGATGATCAGCCGCAGCCGGTCCTGGTCGCGGTCCTGGTCGAGCTTGCCCGCGATGTGCAGGATGCCGGAGGAGGCCTCCTCGCCGCCGACAAAGGCCAGGCCATGAATGGCGGCGTCCTGGATCTCCTCGTCCTCGTCCTGTAGAGCGACCAGCAGATACTGTCGAAACCGCTCGCGCTCCTCGTCGCTGAGCAGGGTCAGGGACTTGCCCCCGAGGATCTTGACTATGGCCTTGACGATCTTGTTGCGCAAGGCTGTGGGCGCGTCGGCCATGCGCTTGAGGAGCATGGTCACGGCCTTGACGTTGCCCATCTCGCCCAGAGAGTCGATGATCATGGAAGCGACCAGGTCGGACGCCCCGTCCAGGGCCTTGACCAGGGCGCCCACGGAGCTGGTATGGCCGATCTTGGTCAGGGCCTCGATCACGGAATACTGGACCCACTCCTCGTCGTTGATGGCCTTGTTCAGGCAGGGAGTGGCGTCTTCCATGCCCAGCTCGCCCAGACTCACTGCGGCCTGGTAGCGGACGTTGACCTCCGGGTCCTTGAGCAGGGCCTCGCACAGGGGCTGGACCGCCAGGAGGTTCCCGGTGGAGCCAAGGATGTCGGCCACGAAAATGCGGATATCCGGGTCCTCGTCCAGGATCAGGTCGATGAGCGACGGCATGTCCTGGTTGCCCACCTCGCGCAGGATGTCCATGGCCAGGTTGCGCACCGGGGCTTCGTCGGACCGCAGCAGCGGAATGACCGCCTCCACGGTTTCCCGGCCGCCGATCTTGCGCAGGGAACTGTCCACCGCCTCCTGGATGCCCAGGTGGTTGGTCTTGAGCAGCTCCGCCAGCTTGGGCACGGCTTCGACGCAGTTGTCTTCCCCGGCCCTGAAGGCGCTCTCCCGGACGATTTCCTTGTTGTCGCTGCTCAGCAGGGCCAGATATTCGGTACAATCCGCCATGTTGTCAGACCTCCCCCTTCCGAATTTCGCGGGTCGTTCTTATTTGTACAAATTCGCCATGATGGACTCGGCCATGTCGTCGAGGTCCACGATTTCGTCCGCCAGGTTCCGCTCCACCACCGCCTTGGGCATGCCGTAGACCACGCAGGTGGAATCGCTCTGCGCCAAGGCCCGTCCTCCCTTCCCCTTGAGATCCCGGATGCCTTCGCAGCCGTCGTTGCCCATACCGGTCAGGATGACTCCGAGCCCCCGACGTCCCACCGCCCTGGCCACCGAGCTAATGAGCACGTTGACCGAAGGTTTGTACAGGGCGTCCGCGGGCTCGTCCGTGACCAGCACATTGATGTGGCTGACCTTCTGGTCGAGAATGATATGCCTGCCGCCGGGCGCCACGAAGGCGTGGCCGGGCCTGAGCACGTCGCCGCTCTCGGCCTCCTTGACCTTGATCCGGCTGACGCTGTCGAGCCGGGCCGCGAACGGGCCGGTGAAGGCGGCGGGCATGTGCTGGGCGATGACGATGCCGGCCGGGAAATCGGCAGGCAGCGAAGACAGGATCTTCTGGACCACGGGGGGCCCGCCGGTGGATACGCCGATGGCCACCACGTCGCGGACGGGGCGTCCGCCCGCGCGGGCTGAGGGCACGGGCCTGCGGACCTGGCGGGGCGCGGCGGGCCGGGCGGCCACGTGGCGCATCTTGCGCGCGGCAACGGTCTTGACCTTCTCGATGAGGTCCCGCTCGATCTTGATGATGTCCAGCGACACCTTGGAAAGCTGCTTGGGAATGAAGTCCACGGCGCCGAGCTCCATGGCCTTCAGGGTGGATTCCGCGCCCTCGGTGGTCAGGGAGCTGACCATGAGCACGGGCCTGGGGCATTCCATCATGATGTGCCTGAGCGCGGTCAGACCGTCCATCTCGGGCATCTCGATGTCCATGGTCACGACATCGGGATCGAGCTTGCGCACCATGTCCAGGCCTACCCGGCCGTTGCGCGCCACCCCCACCACGGTGATACCGGGGTCCTTGTCGAGCATCGTGCTGATGGCCTTCCGCATAAACGCGGAATCATCAACGACGAGAACTTTGATCACGTATACAACTCCTTGGGAAGCCCCACATTCCGTCCCCCGCACCGCCCGGGCGATCCATGCAGCCGCCAACGGGCGGCAATCGCGGACACTATCCGGCCGCCACGCGGCAGGATATTATTTTGTCTTACAATTTTCCATTTTAAGTAGCTTTAGCCACTTTGTCCACAACCTTGAACTTTCATCAAAATTTTGCCTTGCCTTTTTATCACCCGTGGGCTAAACACCCTTTCTCACGAGCAACGGGATGTGGCTCAGTCTGGTAGAGCGCCGCGTTCGGGACGCGGAGATCGGAGGTTCAAATCCTCTCATCCCGACCAGGAAAAACAGGCACTTACGAACATTTTTCGTAAGTGCCTTTTCTATTTGTCACACTATTTGTCACATTTTCCTCACACAAGCTGAAACCAATCCTATAAAATTTAATATGTTACTAAGAACAAGCAATGCGCTCAAAACGCATAGGTTGTTCGTGCGACAGCCCGACTCAAACGTCACGCCCTCCCTACCAAAAGAAACAGTGTCATATTCCATCTTGCAACGATCACATATTCAGACTATCCAGTAACAATGATTGGGCATCTGCCGTAAGGTTAATTGATTTTTGTCGCTGTTACCGGCGATGACTACGAAACGGTCAAGCCGCTGGCTTTTCCAAACTTGCTGACCAGGCTACTGTGTACCCTTAGCCTCCTTGTTGCTCTCGCTTCAGGTTAGAATTCCTAGGCAGATGCCCTTTCAGCCATTAGGATGTTCCATGCCCAAAGCAACCCTCAACGATTTCCAATCCCTCACCGGTTTGACAGACCTAGCACTTTTCCTTGGCTTTCCAGCTAAGAAACTCAGCTATGTTCTTTACAAGCACCTTGGTGGCCCCAACGGGCAATACACAGATTTCGAAATCAAAAAACGTTCTGGAAGTACTCGCAATATCTCTGCTCCATTTACCGGCTTAAAAGGAATCCAAAGGAGACTCGCCGAAAAGCTACAAGATATTTATATGGTCAAAAAGTCAGTACACGGCTTCGTTACTGACCGAGACATCTTGAGCAATGCCACCAATCACTCCCGAAAGCGATTCGTTTTCAACGTTGACCTACAAGATTTCTTCCCCTCCATCCATTTCGGGAGGGTACTCGGACTATTCACAGCCAGGCCCTATGAAATCAAAAGAGAAGTAGCAATCCTCATTGCTAAGATAGCTTGCCACAATGACATTCTTCCTCAAGGTTCTCCCTGTTCGCCAGTCATTACCAATATGATCTGCGCATACATGGATAAGCAATTGTCTGATCTTTCCAAATCTTGTGGCTGCTTTTACACCCGCTACGCCGATGACTTAACCTTTTCTACAAATAAAAATATTTTCCCAGAAGAGATCGCCATAACTAACGGGATTGACTGGGATCCTGGTGAAGTACTCCAAGAAATCGTTTCCAGAAATGGCTTTCAAATCAATGACGACAAAACTTCGATGAGGACACGTTCAGACAGGCAGCTAGTTACTGGCATCGTCGTTAACGATTATCCAAACATTAGGAGAAAATCTCTTAAACAAGTGCGGGCCATGTTGCACGACTGGAAGGTCAACGGACTCGATAACGCGCAAGAAAAATATATAAATAATTTTGACTTGGGTAATCGCTCCGATCCGACAAAAGAAATCAGCTTCCCCAACATCGTGCGAGGGAAGCTCGAACACATCCGACATGTCAGAAGTCACAGAATAGACTTGCTCAATACCCTTGATGAGCAGGAATGTATTAGAAACAGAATTCATTACAACAGAAAAGATTTGCAATCTATTTCTAAAGACCAGTATTATAAATACCTTCAACGATACAAAATGCTCCTCTTTAGGGACTGCGGGCTCCCAACAATCCTGGGAGAAGGAGAAACTGATTGGATGCATTTGAGAAAAGCATTCTCATTTTTCAAAGAAAAAGGTGATTACAGCACTCTAGATTTAAATATCCACAAGCACAAACGATACACGAATGGCGGATTCGATCATTTGAACTATTTGTGCAACAATGCAAACGCACTTTACGTCGAATTCCAGAACCCGATTATCTGCGTTTACGATTGCGACATTAAAAGCATCAATGAAAAGCACAAAGGAAAAGATTATATCGACTGGGGAAATAACGTATTTTCTATCATACTTCCAAAACCTGCCCATCGTACCACTGAAACTTTTGCTATAGAGCAACTATACCAAGATGCAGATCTTCTCAAAGAAGACAAATTCGGAAGGCGATTGTTTTTGAGCACTGAATTCCATAAAAAAGGCCAGCACAAAATAATTCCTGATCTGACGTATGGGATGCGAGCACGTGATGGCAAAAAAGTGCCTGGGTGGGATAAAACTCTCAAGGGGGACGAAAAAATTATTGATGATGCAGTCTGTACCGCCACAGGTGGAGTCCTCACCAACAAAGCTCTCTCCAAAAGGGATTTTGCTATCAAAATAATGCGTGGAGAAAAACCATTCAACAAAATGGACTACAGTGGATTCAAAGACACATTTGATCGAATCCAAACTATTTGTAACATATAGTGTCGATGTACAAACGCACCCACCTAATATCCACACTGGCAGAGTGAGTTGCACAATCCGAATTCCCACCCTCTTGCCCTTCGTAATACGGCCTTAGACTTTATTCCATCCCGTCACATTTCCTGTCACATTTTTGGTGGGTTTTAGGCCCCTTTTTCATGTGACAGTTCAAAAAAATACGCTACAATTTCAAGGCGTACAGCGCACTCCGTCCCGTTCGGGACGCGGAGATCGGAGGTTCAAATCCTCTCATCCCGACCAGAAAAATTAAGGACTTACGAATGATTTTCGTAAGTCCTTTTTTTCTTGGTCACATATTTTGGTCACATATGAACAGACTATCTCCCCCCAGCTCCCCCTCCAAAGCCGCTCAGAAGAAGAAAAGGTTCATCCGGTTCAAGCGTACTTTTGACAAAATGAAAGGACATGGCGTCCAACCGATAATCATACCACTGAGCATCGGGAGGAGTAATCGCCATGTCCACAAATTTCATCTACCACGCGTTCGGCCTGCGAGGCTACGACTACGTTCGACAGGATTTTATCGCAGGCAACATCATCATGAAAGTGCAGCCCAAGGATGACCTGATCTGTTGTCATCTTTTCCCGCGACGTCCGACTGTGAATGTAGAACCGCAAACCGCATCCACAGGAGGATGATATGAATCTGCATCTCACCGACAGAATCTGGAATCTGCTGCTCAAGACCGCCTTCGGACCGCTCAATTATTCCACCACCAACGATTTGCCCGCCAATCAGCAGGTCATTCCCTACGGACCAGCCCGTCACGCGCTCAACTCGCTCCGAGGCGAGATGGATGAAGTCAAAAACGAATCCGGTACGACGCTCACCGTCGACGAGCCGATGCATACCCATGCCGGAATCAGAAAAATGGTCCTGCGCTTCAACGCCTCGCAGCGCCTGGAAGGCATCAGCATCACCTGGGAAGCCGGCGGGTCCACCTTCCGCAACCTGAAGTCCTGGCTGGATCAGGAGATCAAGACCGCCAAGTGCCATCGTCTCGGATACGATCTGGCCTGCCGTTACGAATTGAACGACGCCCGCATCGAACTGGTCGGCAATCCGCTCGGCTTCGGCATGTCCCGCAAGGTCACCCTCTCCTGCTTTCTCGGCCCGGGGGAGAAGATGGCGGGCATGTTTCACGGCCTCGGCAAAAAGAACGCCATGAACGCCGCAGCTTGAATATAAGGCGTTTGACAGATGACGGCCGCGCAACATACAGCAAATTAGCGCGATTATCAGTATATCTATGGAGCCTTACGCATGGTCAACCGTACTCTCCCGATTCCGGCAATCCTCATTCTCGCGGTCCTCGCCCTCACAGGGTGCAAGGCAAGCACGAATACCGCCGCTCCCATCGTCCGGAAGCAGGAAACATACTCTATCGAGATTACCGACTACTCCGCATTCAACGCCAAGACGTCTTTGGCCGAACAGCTCAACAAGCAACTTTCCGAGGACGACCTCGCCGAAGAAAACGAACTGCGGTCCGCGGACTGGCCCATGCGCCTGCTCCTGACCAACTCCCCGGTCCAGCAGTTGGCGCATAGCGACCTGGGAAGCCCGCCGATTCCGGTCCCCTTGGACCCCATCAGCGTCTTGATCAACGCAGGCTACTTCCTGGGCTGGTCCGTAAAAGAAGCAGGAAAACAGGCTGTCAATGCCGGAACTCCCAACTACATTGTCCGGATGCGCCTGCATATTCTCACCCCGGATGGCACGGCCTGGCGTATCGACGATGAAATCCCGCTCTACACGCTGGACAAGGAAAAAAGCCGACAGCGAGTCGCCCGCGAGGCATCCGACAAGATCGAGGTCTATCTGGCCGCATTCCGCGCGGGAGATACGGTTGAAAGCGCCGTCGAAGAGACAAACCCATATGAGCTGGAACAACTGCGAGGCACGACGCAGCAAAACAACTCGCCGACCACCGAAAACCATCAATAATCAAGAATGTTACATGCGAAAAACCCTTGCTCCCCTGACACTCTTCATATTGCTCTTCGCCATCGGCGCGCAGGCTGAGGAACTGCCTCTGTACGAAGTAACGAACTATAATATATGCAAGGACGTAAACCTCAAGTATATCTACTATTCTTTCCATTGTTCGCCAACGCTGGGCGCCTTCGGTGTTGGGGACAAATACAAATCTCAACAAGATGCCATTACAACTTTTCTGAAAAGAACGGTCATGGAGGACGCCCGCAGGGAGTTTGCCGGTACAAATGTCGTCATATTGAAAGACTATAAGCAGATACAGCCTCTTCTCAAATCCGGGAAAGCCGGTATCAACGACATCGTATTCTGCACCGTCGGCGTACTTTTCAATGTGTTCAACTCGTCGGCACATGGCGATATCATACCCTACACATTGTACTTAAAATGCCACACCCTGGGCAACATCCAACTCGATGAGGCCGGGACCGTCGTCGGCCTCGCCCAAGCCAACAGGTTTGCATCTTCCGTGGAAGAAAACCTGAACATGGGGTTCGTTGGCTGGGGAACGGGAAGGATGGCAGATATCGCCAAAAAATACAGGTGCCGGGAAGTGGAGACCAAGGTTCAAAAAGCACTCGACCTGAAGTAATCCGAACTCGATCGGCACACGCGGCTCCTTGTCTGAAACGGCTTGCCCTCCTTTTCAGGCAAGGAGTTTTTGCGTCGTGCGGCTGGCGGGATTCACACTTTGGGGCCGGTCCATGGAGAAGGGGATCCGGTCCCGGCCGACACGGGGAGTTCGCGTCAGACGGTAAGGCCGCAGCCTGGCCACAAGTTCGGGCACATCCAGGCCCCTTTTTCATTTCCCCTGCGGGTACGGCGCGCCGCCCGTTTTGCCCCCCCCCCCCGCCTTCAAAACTTTCAAAAGTACGCCATTAGTTACCCAACTCCCAAATATCTCACGCGAGGAGCTAGCGTTTGCCCCAACGATGGGGAACCGACTCGTAAACGTCAACAAGTGTGAGGTATTGCATGAACACTGAAGTCATGGGGATGAAGCTTCCCCACCTTCTCGCTCTCTCGGTCCTGGTGGCGATCGCCAGCGCCATAGGCAAGCTGCCCGGCGGCATGGTTGGCGGCTTCGCCATCACCATGAGCATGGGCTTTCTCCTCGACTGGCTCGGCAGCAAGACCCCGATTGTCAATTCCTACCTCGGCGGCGGGCCGATCTTCTGCATCTTCGTCAGCGCCGCCTTCGTCTATTTCGGCATCATGCCGCCGTCCGTGAAAAAAGTCATTGACGGATTCATGAAGCCTTCGGACTTCCTGAACTTTTACATTGCCGCGCTCATCTGCGGCTCCATCTTCGGTATGAAGGCCAAACTGCTCGTCAAGGCGGGTCTGCGCTTCGCCGTGCCCATCGTGCTCGGTCTCATCTGCGCGTCCATTCTTGCGGGCCTCGTCGGCGCCCTGACCGGCGAGGGCTGGAGCAGGGGCATCGCCTTCATCTGCTACCCGATCATGGGCGGCGGCCTCGGGGCGGGCGTTCTGCCGATGTCCGAAATCCTGCATGCCAGCACCAATATCTCCACCAAGGAGATACTGTCCCTCCTCATCCCCCCGATGGCCATCGGCAACGTCCTCGCCATCATCTTCGGCGGCCTGCTCGACAAGCTGGGCAAGGTCTATCCGCAGTTGTCGGGCGAGGGCAAGCTGATCCGCAGCGGCGAGGAGGAACACGAGGTAGCCGATGTCACGCAGGTGACCATCCAGGCCCTGGGCATAGGCCTCTTCACCGCCTGCACCATGCTCCTCGTCGGCCGCATCCTGTCCAAGTTCATCCCCCTTCACTACTATGCCCTGATGATCATCACCGTGGCCATCCTGAAGGTCTCCGGCGTGGTGCCGAAATCCATACAGGAAGCCTCCGCGACCTGGTTCAAGTTCGTCGCCAAGTACATGACCGCCCCGCTGCTCGTGGGTGTGGGCGTCACCTACACGGACCTGGGCGTGGTCATCGACGCCTTCAACCTCCAGACCTTCTTCCTGGTCCTTTCCGTCATTGTCGGCGCGATCATCGGCGCGGGCTGCGGCGGTCTTCTGGTGGGCTTCCACTTCATCGAATCCGCCATCGCCGCGGGGCTGTGCATGGCCAACATGGGCGGCACCGGCGATGTCGCGGTGCTGTCCGCCGCCAACCGGTTCGAGCTCATGCCCTTCTCGCAGATAGCCTCGCGATTGGGCGGCGCGCTCATCCTGATCATCGTCGGATTGACCATTCCGATACTCTACTAGGGAAGGAACGGAAGATGGTCCTTCAAGGATTCCGAGCGATCGCGACCCGGCAGGAACTGAGCGAGGCCGAAGCGCTGCTGCGGGCTTCGGGCCTGAGCATGCCCGACGGCATCGACACGGGCATCGGCTTCTTCGAGGACGGCCGCCTCGGCGGCACGGCCTTCCTGGCGGGCGCGACCATCTGCGGTGTCTGCGTGGACGCCGCCCACCGGGGACGGGGGCTCGCCTCGTCCTTGGTGGGCCGCATCCTGTCACAGGCCCTCGTGGACGGCATCAGGAGGGTCTGCATCTTCACCAAGTCGAACGAGGCCCCGAAGTTCGCCTCGCTGGGATTCCAGCTCGTCGCTTCCACCGAAAAGGCGGCCATGCTGGAGTTCGGCGAGCCTGATTATGCGGCCTGGAGCCGCCGGACGGCGGAGACGCTCCAACAGTCCAGGCGGACCATGCCGAAGCATTCCGGAGGCCGGTTCGGGGCGGTGGTCGTCAATGCCAACCCGTTCACGCTCGGCCACCACGCCCTGGTCGCGGAGGCAGCCGCCCGCTGTGCGCAGGTGGTCGTTTTCGTGGTCGAGGAGGACGCCTCCTCCTTCCCGTTCGAGGACAGGCTCGAACTCGTACGCAGGGGCGCTTCCGACCTGAAAACCGTCGTGGTCGTCCCCGGAGGCCCGTACATGGTCTCCCGGGCGAGTTTCCCGGCATACTTCTCGGGCAGAGAAGCGCACGCCGCGGTGCACGCCGAGATGGACGCCCGGATCTTCGCCACCCGCATAGCCCCGGATATGGGCATAGGCATCCGGTTCGTCGGCAGCGAACCTTACTGCCCCGCCACCGCAACCTACAACGAAGTCCTCCGGCGGGTGCTGCCCGAATACGGCATCGCCATCGAGGAAATGCCGCGGCAATGCGCCGCCGGGGAGATCATCAGCGCCTCCGAAGTCAGGCGGATCATGCGCGACGGGAACCTCCCGTCGCGCATCCCCGAATTGGAGCGGCTCGTTCCCCCGTCGACCCTGCAATTCCTGCTCTCGGACAAGGGACGGTCAATAGCCGAGAACCTGCGCGGGAAAACGGGGCGTCACTAACGAAGAGGAAAGCGTGAACACCAAACGCGGCCACCAGGCCGAAGGAGAAACGATCATGGGTCAGACAGCGAGTTCCCAGGCGGGAACCCTCGAGTCGAACGACATCTTCATCCGGATGACGCAGGTGCCCGAGGGCGGGGAAAGTTCCGTCAATGTGGAGAGCATCGTCATGAAGCAATTCGGCGAGGACATCATAAAAACCATCACGCAGTGCCTGGAGGACTCCGGGCTCAAGGGCGTGAACATCCGGGCCAACGACCGGGGAGCGCTGCGATGCACCATCCTGGCCCGGATGGAGGCCGCCATAACGCGTTACAAGGAGTCGATCAAATGAAGACCTTCCGGACAATGCTGTTCATGCCCGGGAACAACCCCGGCATGCTCGCCAGTGCGGGCAACCTCGGCGCGGATTCCGTCATACTCGACCTGGAGGACGCCGTCGCTCCGGGTGAAAAGGACGCGGCAAGAATCCTGGTCCGGCGCACCCTGACCGATCTCAGGCCGGAGAACGTCACCTGCGTCGTGCGGATCAACGGCCTGGACACCCCGTACTGGCGGGACGACTTGGCCGCGGCCGTCACCGGCGGCACGGACGTCATCCTGCTGCCGAAATGCGAACACCCCGACATGTTGCGGGAGATTGCCGACTTCATCGGCACAAGCTCCCGAAACGGCGGGGCCATCAAAATCATGGCCCTGGTGGAAAGTGCCCTGGGCATAGAAAACGCCTCGGCCATCGCCTCGTTCGGCGGCCCCCTGATCGGCATGCTGCTCGGCGCCGAGGACCTCACGGCCGGGATGGGCGCCAAGCGGACCCCGGAAGGCGACGAGATCGCCTACGCCAGAGGCCGCATGCTCATGGCCTGCAAGGCCGCCGGCATCGCCGCCGTGGACACGCCCTTCCCCTTCGTCACCGACATGGAGGGCCTCGCGAAGGATGCCGCCTACGCGGCGCAGCTCGGCTTTTCCGGCAAGGCGCTTATCTCTCCCCACCACGTCCATGCGGTCAAAACCGCCTTCATGCCGACCGCGGAGCAGATCGCCTGGGCCTCGCGGGTCATCGAAACGGCCGAGGCCGCGGAACGCGACGGCAAGGGCGCGGTCTCCCTGGACGGAATGATGATCGACCTGCCCATTATCAAACGCGCCAAAAGCGTCCTGCAGATGGCCGAATAGCAACGGAGGTACATCGTGAACCATAAATTCCTGCCCGACGTGGCCACCGCGCTTCGTGAAGCCGGGCTCGCGGACAACATGACCCTGTCCTTCCACCACCACATGCGCAACGGGGACTACGTCGCCAACATGGTGCTGGAGGCCGCGGCGCAGTTGGGGGTGAAGGGCCTGACCATAGCCATGTCCTCGCTCTTTCCCGTGCACGAGGCCATGATTCCCCACATCAAAAGCGGCGTCATCGCCGCCATCGACACCGACTACATGAGCGGCCCGCTCGCCGCGGCCATCAGCCGGGGCGTGCTCGAAAAGCCGGTCATGTTCCGCTCGCACGGCGGCCGGCCCAGGGCCATCGGCGAAGGATCGCTGAAAATCGACATCGCCGTCGTGGCCGCGCCCTGCGTGGACGCATACGGCAACATCAACGGCGTCCAGGGCCCTTCCGCATGCGGCTCCCTGGGCTACATCCTGCCGGACGTGGAACATGCCGCAAAGGTCGTGGCCGTGACCGACTTCGTCTCCGACGAGGCCCTGCGGCACATCTCCATCCCCCACAACCGCGTGGACCATGTCGTGTGCGTGGACAGGATAGGCGACCCGACGGGCATCGTCTCCGGCTCGATCAGCATGACCCGCGACCCCCTGGCCCTGGCCATCGCCCGCAACGCCCAGGCGGTCATCCGGGCCTCGGGTCTGCTGCGCGACGGGTTCAACTACCAGACCGGCGCGGGCGGCGCATCCCTGGCGGCCTCGACCTTCCTGCGAGACGACATGCGCAAGCTCGGGCTCAAGGGCGGTTTCCTGCTCGGCGGCATCACCAAGTACATGGTCGAAATGATCGAGGAAGGGCTGTTCGAGAGCATCTTCGACGTGCAGTGCTTCGACCTGAGCAGCGTCCGTTCCATCCGGGACAACGCCGCCCACCAGGAGATATCCGCCGACACCTACGCCAACCCGAAGCAGAAGAGCTGCTGCGTCGACTTCCTCGACGCCGTGCTCCTCGGCGCCTCCGAAGTCGACCTGGAATTCAACGTCAATGTGCTCACGGACTCCAACGGCGTGATCATCGGCGGCTCCGGCGGACACAACGACGCCGCCGCGGGCGCCGACCTGACCATCATTGTCGCCCCCCTCGTGCGGGCGCGCCTGCCCATCGTCGTGGAGCGCTGCACCACCATCACCACCCCGGGAAAGGACGTGGACGTGCTCGTGACCGAACAGGGCATTGCCGTGAACCCTCGCAGAACCGACCTGATCGACCGGCTCAAGGCGGCCGGACTCCCCGTCTGCACCATCGAGGAGCTGCGGGAGAAGGCCCTGCGCATCACCGGAAAACCCCGGCCCATGGAAAAAGGCGACCGAGTGGTGGGATTGGTCGAATACCGCGACGGCACCATCGTGGACAAGGTCTATGCGGTCTGAGTCAACCGGCACAACAGCCGGGCGTTCCTCCAGGGCCATACTCGATGCCCGGGAGGAACGCTGGCTCCGCAAGCTGGCCTTGGCGGCCGACACCGGCGCGAGCGTACTCTCATTGGGACTCAACCTCCCCGGAGGCGACAAGAACCCGCCCGGCGCCCAGGAACTCCTGACGGCGCTGGGTGCGGCCATGGACGGAATCCTCGACGCCGCCCGCCCAGGATGGCGTCCCCTCCATGACGAATGGATCGAGAGCGCGGACGGCCCGTTCCGCCTGCTGGCCACGGCTATTCCGGCCCGGACGCTCAAACGGCTCGCCATGGAACTCGAAGGAGCACACCCCTTCGGCAGACTGGCCGATGCGGATGTACTCGCCCCGGACGGGGAGCCTCTTTCCCGGCGGGACCTCGGCCTGCCGCCCAGAAGATGCTTCCTCTGCGATGAGGAGGCGGCCCTTTGCCGGGCCCGGTCGAGCCATTCCGCCGACGCGGTGTGGCGATACATGCAGCGGGCCCTGGACTCGGCCCTGGCCCTCTCCGGCTACCCGCCCGCAGGGGATGCGTCATGACCCTTTACTGCCCGATACGACGCATAACCCCCGCAGCCGTCGGCAAGACGGCCGTCAGGGCGGCCATTCACGAGGCGACCGCCACCCCGAAGCCCGGACTGGTCTGCCCTGATTCGGCGGGAGCCCACCGGGACATGGACATCTCCACCATGATCGTCAGCGCCATGAGCCTGGAGCCTTATTTCCGCGGGGCCGCCGCACTGGGCATGGGCGATGCCGGGGCCCCCCCGCGGGACGCCTTCCGCCGCCTGCGCGGGTTGGGCCGCGCGGCGGAAGAGACCATGCTCGCCTCCACCGGCGGCGTGAACACCCACAAGGGGCTGATCTTCTCGCTGGGGGTCCTGGCGGCCGCCGCGGGGCGCAACGAGGCTCTCGACAAAGGCCTGGATTGCGCCTCGGTCTGCGCGACGGCGGCCACGCTGGTCCAAGGCCTCACGGAGCGCGACTTCGGGCCCTTCCGCCCTCTGCGCCGGTCGGGGCTCACGGAAAACGGTCTGCTGCGCCGGGGGCGGCTGATTGCGGGACGCAGCCTGACAGCCGGAGAGAAATTCTTTATTTTATACGGCATCAAGGGTATCAGGGGCGAGGCGGAACAGGGGTTTCCCCACGTCCTCGCCGCCAAGGCGGAATTCGACCGCTGGATCGGCGGCCACAGCCTCAACATAGCCTCGATCAACGCCCTGCTGTTGCTCATGCGCGACATGGCCGATACCAACGTGCTGCACAGGGGCGGGCGGGCCGGCCTCGAACTGGTCCGCGACGAGGCCCGGCGCGCGCTGGACGCGGGGGGAGCCGCGACCCCCGAGGGAATGCACCTGCTCCGCGCCATGCAACGGCGGTTCATTGTCGGCAACCTCAGTCCGGGAGGCTGTGCCGACCTGCTGGCCATCGTCCTGTTCTTCCATTTTCTTGCGACGGAGCCTGCCGCTCCGGATCCGCTTCGTGAGGCGCCATGATACTACGGTTCTTTTCCCCGCTTTTCCGCAAGACGCGGCTCAAGACCAAACTCATGCTGATGGTCTGCGCCATGTTCGTGCCGCCCTTCGCCCTGCTCGACCTCCACGTCCATCACCTCATCGACTCAGAATACCGCCACGTGGCCGGAACCCAGGCCATGAGCGTAGCGGAAATCACCTCGAAGATGCCGCTGGTGAAACGCTTCATGCAGGGCGACAGCGCGCTGATGCCGGAAATCCGCAGCGAACTGACGATGCTGACCAAGGCCAGCCGGGTCAAGTTCATCGTGCTCATCGACATGCACGGCATGCGCACCTATCACCCGGTCGCGGAAAACATCGGCAAGCATGTCGTCGGCGGCGACGCGGGAGACGCCATCCGGGGGAAGAGCTACATCTCCTTCGCCACGGGCACGTTCGGCACGTCCCTGAGGGCCCTTACCCCCATCTACGGCGACGACGGCCGCCAGGTCGGCGTGACCATCGTGGGCATCATGTCCGACGCCATCGAGCAATCCATCGCCCGATTCATAGCGCCGATCTGGCCCGACCTTTTCTTTGTGCTCATCTTCGGCCTGGTGATGGCGGTCCTGTTCTCGAAAAGCATCATCAACATCCTGCACGGACTCGAACCCGAAGATATCGCCAGGCGCCTGGAGGAACGGGTGGCCATGCTCAGCACGGTGCGCGAAGGTATCGTCGCCATCGACACCAACGCCCGGATTACCTTGGTGAACGCCGAAGCCACCAGGATATTGAACAATATCGGCATCGAAGGTGATTTCCTCGGCCAGCCGGTCGAGGAGGTGGTGCCGAACTCCCGCCTCCCGGAGATACTCGTCACCAGGCAGCCCGAATTCGACAATGAACAGAATCTCCTGGGGACGATCATCCTGACCAACCGGACGCCCATCATGGTCAACGGCACCCTCGTCGGCGCCATCGCCACGTTCAGAGACATGACCGAAGTCCGCCAACTGGCCGAGAACCTGACGGGAGTAAACCGGTACGTGGATGCCCTCCGGACCCAATCGCACGACTTCCTGAACCGGCTGCACGTCATCTATGGCTTGTTGCAGAAAGGCAAGCTCAAGGCACTCTCCAAATACCTGTCGAACCTCATCGGCGTGCGCATGAAGGAACATGCGGCCCTGTCCTCGGGCATCAAGGACGCGGTCATTGCCGGATTCCTCTCCAGCAAATTCAACAAAGCGAGGGAGCTGGGCACCCAGGTCGAGTTCGAGATCGAAGGGGTGCTGCCGGACATCACCGATCCAACGCTGCGCAACGGCTTCGTGACCATCGTCGGCAACATCATCGACAACGGGATCGACGCCATGGCCGAAACCGAGAAAAAACACATGGCCGTCGACTTCACGGTGGACGACGAACAGATCTGGATAATGATCCAGGACTCCGGCGAAGGCATCGAAGACGGCCTGATGGACAAGATCTTCACCCGGAACTTCTCCACCAAGGGGCGCGACCGCGGACTCGGCCTGTATCTCGTCCTGCTCACGGTGGACTCCCTCGGCGGAACGCTGGAAATGGACTCCAAGCCGGGAAAAGGGACCCGTGTGACCGTGCAACTGCCGCTTTCCGCGAGTAAGGAGGGAAAAAATGATTGACGTCATCATCGTCGAGGACGACCCCATGGTCGCGGCCATCAATTCCGAATATCTGTCCCGGCTGGAGGGGTTCAACCTGCGCGGCCACTTCGGCACGGCAAAGCCCTGCCTCGACTACCTGGACCGCCAGGAGCAGACCCTGGTCCTGCTCGACGTGTTCATGCCGGGGCTGGACGGCCTTGAACTGCTGCAGCACATCCGCAACACCTACACGCGGGTGGACGTCATCATGATCACCGCCGACCGCAGCTCGAACGACATCAAGAAGGCGTTGCGCCTCGGGGTCATAGACTACCTGATGAAGCCCTTCACCTTCGAGCGCTTCCAGGTGGCCCTCCTCTCCTACCAGGAACGGCGGAGGCTGCTCGAATCGCATGCGGAACTGGATCAGAGCATTCTGGACAAGAGGATCTTCATCCGCGAAAAACCGTCTTACCCCAAGGGGGTCGACGCGGACACGCTGCAAAACATCCAGAACAGCCTGTCGAGCCGAACGGAAAGCTGCAGCATGAAGGACCTGGAGCAGGACATCGGCCTGTCCCGCGTCTCCATCAAGAAATACCTCGTCTACCTGGAAGAGATCGGCAAGGTGTCGAGCCACCTCGATTACCCGGCCATCGGCCGCCCCCTGCGCAAGTATCGGTGGCTCTGAGAGATGACCCTCTTTCCCCTTCGGCCGTCAACCCCGACCGGTCCGCGCCTTACGGAAATCCCCCGAAGCAAAAGACAAGGCGGGATGGATACGTTCCACATCCATCCCGCCCATACAACGCCGGTGCGCCCCCTGGGGTCGGAGGGGCGTCCGGGGTGGCTGTCGGTCCGATTCGGGACCGGGGTTGCTACATGGCCTTCTTGAGCACGTAGGCCAGCTCGAAGATGTCCTCGCCCACGCGCAGGCTCTCCGCGATGCCGCGCGAGTAGATGAACTCCGGTCCGCGCATGTTCACGAAGAGGTCCAGGTCCAGGAGGAAGCGGTGCGCGGCCGGGCCTTCGGGGCCCTCGGCCCCGGCCTGCTCGACCACGGCGTCCTCAATGCGCTTGCGCAGGACGTCCTGCTTATCCGCGCGCACCCGGTCCACCAGTTTGCTGACGATCATTTCACATTGTTGCATATGTCTCTCCGAAACGGCGGGCACGGGCTCGCCCCTGCCCGCCGTTGAATGGCTATACGCCGTGCGCCGCGGGGAAGAAGGCCGCGCTGACCAGATAGAGGACCACCAGGGACACGACCCCGATGATCAGGCTCCAGCGAATCAGTTTGATCTCGATGGGCTGCAACGGCTCATATTCCATCTTGCCCATTTCTTCGGCGATATTGTGTTCTTCTACGGACATTATGTACGCTCCTTGTTCGTTCGTTTATTCGGGACGGATTCCATTCCTAGACGACCGGCGGCTTCACGCCGTGGAAGAACAGCCAGGAGATGAACAACCCGATCCAGATGATGAAGCCGCCCAGGCAGACGATGTAGACGGCCGCCAGCTTGCCGATGCCCTCGGCCCACAGCTTCTTGAAGTTCGACACCATGCCGATGGTGAAGAAGGTCAACACGAAGAACAGGCCCCTGAAGACGTGGGTCCCGGCAATGGTCGCCTTGCCCAGCGGGATGAGGTCCTTGTTCATGACGCAGATGAGCAGCATGACCAGGAAGGTGACCACGTACCCCACGACGAAGCGGGGGAAACGGTCCAGGATTTCACCGATCTTCATGCCGCCCTGGCCGGGCTTGCATTCGATGAACGTACACCACACGGCGGCCAGGACAAAGGCCCAGATGCCGATGAACACGTCGATGAAGATCTTGATGGTCGTGGTGGCCATGGTAATCCAGCCGCCCTGGTACTGCACGCCGGTGTCGGCCAGGACCTTGGCGCGGATCAGCGCGTCGGTGATGGCGCCCGAGGCGACCGCGCCGCCGTCGGACTTGACCGCCAGGCCCATCCAGGCGCCGGCGACCATGGGTTCGCCGCTGAGCCACCACTGGGCCACAAACGGCAGCACCAGCATCTCGATGCAGGTGAAGACGACGACCAGCGACGAGACCATGATCGGCACGATGGGCCGCGCGCGGATGGAGCCGCCCGTGGCGATGGCCGCGGAAACGCCGCAGATGGAGATGCCCGAGGCCAGCGGCGCGGACCACTCCTTGCTGAACTTGAAGTACTTGCGCGAGACGTAATAGACCAGCGCCCAGTAGATCAGATACGCCTCGATGATGGCGCACAGGCCTCGGAAAATGACCGCGGAGGCCAGCCCCATGGCGTCGACGGCCTTGACGCCGAGCTCGGCGCCCAGGATGACGATGGCGATCTTGATGTACATCTCAGGACGCAGGGCTTCCTTCATCTCCTCGGCGAAACCGGGGAAGAAGTTGCCGATGATGATGCCCACCACCAGCGCGACGATGAAGCCCGCCTCGCCGGTCAGGCCCATGGCCCAGGTCAGGCCGAATTTCTCCAGCTTGTCCGGGGTGGCCGCGATGACCGCGTAGTGCCCGGCGGCCCAGCAGATCATGCTCAGGAAGAAAACCACGGTAAAGGACTTGATGAACTTGGGGACGTCACCGCCCAGGAACTTCACGCCGAAGCTCAGGAACAGGGTGATGAACGCATAGGTCAGGAACAGGGACGCATACCCGTTCAATCCGCCGTAATCGGCCTTGGCCGTCACGGAAAAGATCTGCCCGGGATGTATCCAGGTGTTCGTGCTGACTCCCCACCCCAACAAATCGACCCCGGCAAAACTGAACAGGCCGAGAGCGAAGAGAATCAGCCCCATGATGAGTGCGAGCTTGTCCTCGGTAAGCCACCGTTTTTCCGCCATAAGAACCTCCTCATTGTCACATTCGGTTTGGCGATGGTTATTGAACATACCTCCGACCCCTGCCCCGTTCCGGTCGGGGGGATCGACCAAAGCCGATTCCGTCGGCTTTAAAACGGCAGCAAAGCAAAAATGGTTCCAATGGGTATAATTTTTTAATTATCTGAAATATAAAACTATTTATTGGCAGCTCACGCCGAAGGTGCTGCCTTGCGGTTACACCCTGCTGCCGAAAGGACGCAGTTGAAACCGCCCCTGTTGCATTCGATCTCCCGGCCGCATATGCTTCCCGCAAAGCCAAGAGGGGTACCATGCGCCGGCTCATGCCGCACAGCCTGCAAAGCAAGTTCTTTACCGGATTGTTCCTGCTCATGACGGGCCTGGTGGCCTTTTTCGCCGTGGGCCTGAACATCCACCTCAACCGCCTCATGGAGGGAGAGGCGCGGGAAAAGGCCTCGCTCATCCTGGCCCAGGTCGAGGCCGTGCAGCGCTACGTCCGCAACACCCTGCGCCCGGTCATGTACAAGACTCTGCCCAGCGACCATTTCGTGCTCGAGGCCATGAGCGCCTCCTACGTGACCCGCGCGGTCATGAGCGACCCCAACCTGGAGCACAACAGCTTCACCTACCGCCGCGTCACCGAGGGCGCGCGCAACCCCGACTCCGAAGCCACTCCCCTGGAGCGCGAGTTCATCGACCGCTTCCGGGCGGACCCCGAGTTGAACCACCTTGAGGAATTCCGGAACGCGGACGGCGAGCGCTACTTCATCACGGTCTACGCCCAGCGCTACGACGTCTCCTGCATGCACTGCCACGGCGCTCCGGAAGAGGCTCCGCACGAGCTTATCGAACGCTACGGCGACGTGCGCGGCTTCGGCAATCACGTGGGCGGCCTGGCGGGCATCGACATGGTTCGGCTCAAGGTCGAGCGGGACGTGGGCGGCATCCGCGACGCCACCCTGTCCTTCGCCCTGCTGTTCGCCCTGGGCATCCTGGTCCAGTTCCTGATCATCCAGGGATTCTTTCACCGCCTGGTGGTCCACAGCCTGGGCCGCGTCACCGGGGTCATGCAGCGCCTGTTCCCGGACGAGGCCCCGCTCCAGACCGAGCTGTTCCTGCCCCAAGAGGACGAGATCGAGGGGCTGCTGCACGGCTTCGAACTCTTCGCCGAGCACCTGCGCCAAGCGCGCGTGGACCTCAAGGAATACGCCGCCACCCTGGAGGACAAGGTGGCCGAGCGCACCGTGGACCTGACCCGGCTTGCCGACGACCGTCGCGCCGACGTGGCCCTGTTCGTCTCGCTCCTGGACAGCCTGAACCGCAGCCAGACCAAACAGGAACTGCTGCGCGCCGGGCTGGAGCTCATCGCCCGCCGCTTCGGCGCGTCCAGGGCGGGCTATGTCTGCGTCCTGGCCGCCACGGACTTCGCCTCCTGGCCCGACCCCGACGTCCCGCCCGAACTGCCGGAGGACTGGCACGACCTGGTCACCGGGATCGACCCCCGCATGGGCGACCTCTCCTGGCACATCCCGGTGCAGACCTCGGGGACCAGCCGGGGCCTCCTGAACCTCTATTGGGACCAGCCCCAGGAACGCTCCGACCGGCTGGTCGACCTGGCCCGGGCCATCGGCCAGCAATTGGGCATCGCCATGGAGAACATGGAGGCCCTGGACGGGCTCCTGACCCAGAACGCCATGCTCTCCTCCCTGTTCGAGGGCATCGCGGACCCGCTCCTTCTGCTGGACTCGGGCGACGCCGTGCTCCTGGCCAACTCCACGGCCGTCCATCTGGCCGACACCCTGGACGATCCCGGAGTCGCCAGCCTGCTGAAAATGATCCACGACGCCACCAGGGATACTGGCTGCGGCGAATTCGAGCTGCCGGACGGACGCATCTTCGTGGCCCACCTCTACCCGCTCACGGAAACCAAGGGCCGCCGCACCGTGGCCTCGCTGCGCGAAGTGACCATGGAACGGCGCATGGAGGACCAGATGGTGCGCAACGAACGCATAGTCGCCGTGGGGCAGCTCGCGGCCGGGCTGGCGCACGAGATCAACAACCCGCTGGGCGTCATCCTGTGCTACGCCGAACTGCTGGCCGCCTCGCAGAAGGACGGCCAGGCCCAGGCGGACCTCGCGGTGATCATCCGCCACACCGAACTGGCCCAGCGCGTGGTCCGCGACCTCCTGGACTTCAGCCGCCCGCGCCCGGCCTCCCGCGAGCCCGGCGACCTGACCGCCATGGCCTCGGCCACGGTGGACCTGCTCCAGCCCAGGGCCAAGTCGTGCGGGGCGAAACTCCTCCTGGAGGCGGCCACGGAAATCCCGCCGCTGGGGGCCGGGGCCGACGCCCTGGAGCACATTCTGACCAACCTGATCATGAACGCCCTGGACGCGGTCAGCGGTCTGGAGGAAAAGGAGGTGCGCACGGGCGAGGTGCGCGTCATCATCGCCGCGGGCAAACGCTTCGCCGAGATCACCGTGGCCGACAACGGGACCGGCATCCTGCCCGAGCACCTCAACCGCGTGTTCGACCCCTTCTTCTCCACCAAGGAGGCGGGCAAGGGAACGGGCCTCGGCCTGGCCGTGATCTACAGCCTGATCCGCGACCTGGGCGGCGATATCGAGGTGGAAAACAGGCCCGGCGGCGGCGCGCTCTTTCGCGTGTACCTGCCCCTGGCCGCCAAGGACGCCGAGGAGGCCGAATGAGCCAACACATATTGCTTGTCGACGATGAACCCGATTTCGCCCAGGGGCTGGCCCGGCTCATCGCCGCAGGCTTTCCCGAGGTAAAGATATCGCTGACCGGCGACGGGGCCGAAGCCCTGAAAATCCTGTCGTCGGACAGCGTGGACCTCATGCTGACGGACCTGCGCATGCCCAAGCTGAACGGCCAGGAGCTCCTGCACCAAGCCCTGGAGATCGAGCCCGGCCTGACCGTGATCCTGGTCACCGGCTACGGCAGCGTGGAGGCCGCCGTGACCGCGCTCAAGGCCGGGGCCTACGACTTCCTGACCAAGCCCGTCAAACGGGAAGAACTGGCTCGCTCGGTGCAGAAGGGGCTGGAGCGCGGGCGGCTGCTCGGCGAGAACCGCGCCCTGCGCGCCCTGGCCGGCCGATGCGAGTCCACCCTGGTGGGAAAGGCCCCGGCCATGTGCCGCCTCAAGGAATCCATCGCCGCGGTGGCCGCCTCGGAATACAATGTGCTGATCTGCGGCGAATCCGGCACGGGCAAGGAGCTCGTGGCCGGGAACATCCACCGCCTGAGCAGCCGGGCCAAGGGCCCCTTCGTGGCCGTAAACTGCCCGGCCATCCCGGAGCAGTTGCTGGAGAGCGAGCTCTTCGGCCACGTCAAGGGCGCCTTCACCGGAGCGGACAAGGCCCGCCAGGGGCTGTTCGTCTCGGCCTGCGGCGGCAGCATCCTGCTCGACGAAATCGGCGACATCTCCATGTCCATGCAAACCAAGCTCCTGCGTGTGCTCCAGGAACGCGAAATCCGGCCCGTGGGGGCCAACGCCGCCGTCAAGATCGACGTGCGCATTCTGGCCACCACCAACCGGAACCTCCCGGAGCGCATCAACGAGGGCGAGTTCCGCGAGGACCTGTTCTACCGCTTGAACGTGCTCACCGTGAACACCCCGCCCCTGCGGGAATACCGCGACGACATTCCGCGCATGGCCGCGCATTTCCTGAACCAGACCTGCCTTGAGATGCACCTCGACCCCAAGACCCTGAGCCCGGAGGTGGTCGCCTGCCTGTGCGAACGGCCCTGGCCCGGCAACGTGCGCGAGTTGCAGAACACCGTACGCCGCCTGACGGTCTTCTGCCCCGGCAACCAGGTGGAGATGGTCCACCTGCGCCTGGCCGAGGGCAGGTTGTCCGGCCCCGGCGCGGCATGGCCCGGCGACGCAGGGGAAACGGACGAGCATATCGACGCCTACAAGGAGGCCAAGGCCAGAGTGCTCAACGAATTCACCCGGACCTACCTGGAGCGGCTCCTGGCCCGGACCGGCGGCAACATCTCGGAGGCGGCGCGCCTGGCCGGGCTCGAACGGGTCAGCCTGCAGAAAATCATCAAGCGGAACGGGACGGCCGTAGCGTCCAACTGATCCGAAGACACCAGGTTCCCCGGCCGCCCGGTGCCGTCCTTTCTTTTTCGTCACAATCCGCCGCCGGACGGATATTCGTGTTGACATTCGGGGCCCCCGCCCCTACATGCCGCCGGAATGCGCCGGATTTCCCGGTTCCATATCTTGAGGGAGGATATATGAGTGACCCATGCACACAAAGGCTGGACCGCTGAGCGGTCCGCGGAACTCTACCGCGTCCGGGAATGGGGCGCGGGCTTCTTCGGCGTCTCCGAAAAGGGAGACCTCCAGGTAACCGCCACGCCCGACGACTTCGCCGGGGCGGTGCCCATCCCCGAAATCATTGCCGGAATCCAGGCGCGCGGCCTGGACCTGCCGGTGCTGCTGCGCATCGAGAACCTGCTCGCCACGCAGATTTCCCTGCTCAACGACAGCTTCATTCAGGCCATGGAAAGCCTCGACTACAGGGGAACCTACCTCGGCGCGTACCCCATCAAGGTCAACCAGCAGCAACAGGTGGTCGAGGCGGTCACCCGCCACGGCCGCAAGTACCACCACGGGCTCGAGGCCGGGAGCAAGGCCGAACTCATCGCGGCTCTGGGCATGCACAGCGACCCCGGCGCCGTGCTCGTATGCAACGGGTACAAGGACGAGGAGTTCGTGGACCTGGCCCTGCACGCCGTGCAGCTCGGCTTCAAGTGCGTCCTGGTCATCGAGATGCCGGGCGAACTGCCGCTGATCATCGAGCGTTCGAAGGCGCTCGGCGTGGAGCCCATCCTCGGCGTGCGCGCCAAGCTCGCCTCCCAGGCTACCGGCCAATGGGCCGAGTCCGGCGGGGACCGCTCCATCTTCGGGCTCAACGCGGCCCAGATCATCGACGTCATCGACCGCCTCAAGGAGGCCGGGATGCTCGGCTGCCTGCAACTGCTCCACTACCACCTGGGCTCGCAGATCCCGAACATCCGCGAAATTCGCTCGGGCGTGGCCGAGGCCAGCCGCATATACGCGGGCCTCACGGCCGAGGGCGCGGGCATGCGCTATCTGGACCTCGGCGGCGGCCTGGCCGTGGACTACGACGGCACCCGGACCAGCCTGTCCAGCAGCCGCAATTATTCCGTGTACGAGTACTGCGCGGATATCATCGAGGGGGTCATGACCGTACTCGACGAGCAGGGCGTCCCCCACCCGACCATCATCACCGAATCCGGCCGGGCCCTGGTGGCCTACTACTCCATGCTGCTCTTCAACGTGCTCGACGCCGCCCGGTTCGAGCCCGAGCCGCTCCCGAAAAACCTGCCCGAGGACACCAGCGTCCACATCCGGCACCTGCACGAGACCATGCTCGCCCTGAGCCTGGACAACGTCCAGGAAAGCTTCAACGACGCCCTCTACTATCGGGACGAGGTCCGCCAGGCCTTCAACCAGGGGATCATCTCCTTCCGCGAGCGCGCCCTGGGCGAGAACGTCTTCTGGCAGACCGTGCGGGGCATCGCGGTCCTGGCCCGCGACCTGCCGACCCTGCCTTTGGAACTGGAGGGAATCGCCCGCACCCTTTCGGACATCTACTACTGCAATTTCAGCGTGTTCCAGTCCCTTCCCGACTCCTGGGCCATCGACCAGCTCTTCCCGGTCATGCCCGTGCACCGGTTGGACGAGGAGCCCACCCGCGAGGGGTCCCTGGCCGACATCACCTGCGACTGCGACGGCAAGATCGACCGCTTCATCGAAGGCCCCGGTGTGAACCGGACCATGCGCCTGCACGCCCTCAGGAGCTCGGAGGAATATTGCCTCGGAGCCTTCCTGGTGGGCGCGTACCAGGAGACGCTGGGCGACCTGCACAACCTGTTCGGCGACACCAACGTGGTCACCATCCGCATCCTGGAGGACGGCAAGTACGAATTCGTGGGTGAACTGGAAGGCGACACCGTGGAGGACGTGCTCTCCTATGTGGAATACGACACCAAGGCGTTGCTCACCCGCTTCCGCGAGGCCGCCGAGCAGAGCGTGCGCAAGGGGCTGATCACCCCGGCCCAACGCCGCGAAATCCTCCAGGCCTACAAGAACGGCCTGCGGGGCTACACCTACCTGGAACGGTAGGCGGCTCCTCCGCACGCATCGGACAAGACAATTGCAGCCCCGGACACGAATGGTGTCCGGGGCTGCGGCTTCATGCGTCTGTCCGCCGGGCGACAGGGGGCGCTATCCTCGGAGGGTGAGGCGCATGCGGGCCCGATCGGGAGATCGTTCGAGGGTCCCGGATTACTCCCTGCCCGGTGCGCTGATGACCGTGACGTCCTCGTCCAGGGTGTATTCGGCCCCGGCGTCGGCGTCGTAGCAGGTCAGCCCGCAACGCAGGCAGCGGCTCGCCTCCTTACGAGCCGTTTCATAGGTGATGGAACCGGCCACCTCCTCCTTGAAGGTGTGCCGCCGCTCGTCCACGCTGACAAGGGGCTCCTGTACTCTGGGAATGGAGTACGTCACGTGCATGTCCTTGAGGATCGTCTCCGGGATGACCTGAACCTGCTGATTGTCCGGTTCAGGGACGGTCCCCTGGGTCACGTAGAAGTGGATCGAACGTGCGGCGCGGCGCCCGTCGGACACCGCCTGTATCAGGATGTTGCGGCCGGTGTGGACCTCTCCGCCCACGAACACGTTGGGGATGTCGGTTTGCAACGTGGTCGGGTTCGCGCCGATCCCTCCGGTCTTCTTGTCGGTCTTGAATAGGGGGTTGCCTTCGGCGTCGCGCAACAGGCTGTCGTCGACCACGCGGTCCGTGGCCGCGATGACCAGATCGGCCGCCACGAACGCCTTGGTCCCGGCCACGGGCTTGGGGTCGCCCTTGGCCTTTTCCGGGTCGTCATAGGCCAGGTCGCAATAGGTCACGCCGCAGACGGCCCCGTCCTCGGCCACCAGCTCCAACGGCGCGGTCAGGTACCGGAGGTCGGCCCCGATCTCCAGGGCGCGCAGGATTTCGTCCTTGTTGGCGGACATCTTGCGCTGGATGCTCGGCACCAGGGCGATGACCGTGGCCCCGAGACGCACGGCGCTGCGGACCACGTCCATGGCCGTGTTGCTGCCGCCCACGACGACCACGGTCTTGCCGCGCAGGTCGGTATATTCCCGGCCCACGCCATAGAGGAACGAGACCGCGTCGAGCACGCCCTCGGCGTCGTCGTTCTCGATGCCCAGCGGCGGTACCTTCCAGGCACCCGTGGCGATGAAGATGGCCTCGAAGCCCTCGCGCTCAAGGTCGGCCGCGGTCACGTCCCTGCCGAAGGCCACACCGGTGCGGGCCTCCACCCCGAGGTTGAGGATGGTCTGCACCTCCCAGTCCACCACCTTCTTGGGCAGCCGGTATTCCGGAATGACGCCGCGCATCATGCCGCCGATGTGCTGGCGCTTCTCGAAGATGACCGGCTCATGCCCCACGCGGCGCAGGAAATAGGCGCAGGACAGCCCGGCCGGACCGCCGCCGATGATCGCCACCCTGTGTCCGCTGGGCGGATTGCAGTGCAGAGGTACGCGTACGCCGGAGTGCATCTCCCAGTCCGCCACGAATCGTTGCAGGGTGTGGATGGCCACGCCCTCGTCCACGATCTTGCGGCGGCAGATGTTCTCGCACGGGGCCGGACAGACGCGGCCGACGATGAGCGGCAGCGGGTTGTGCTCCTTGATGGTCAGCAAGGCGCCGCGCATGTCGCCCTGCCTGAGCTGCTGGATGAAGCGCCGGACGTTGATCTGGGCCGGGCACTTCTGCATGCACGGGGCCAGGCAGTCGTCGGTCTGGTTGAGGTGCAGGAGCACGCTGGTCACGCTGGAGATGCGGATGGCCCCGGTGGGGCATGCCTCGGCGCACTTGCCGCAGGACCGGCAGGCGTTCCAGTCCACCACGGGCAGCCCGGCGTCACTCAAACGGATGGCGTTGAACGGGCAGACCTTGACGCAGGTGCCGAGCCCGATGCAGCCGATGCCGCAGGACTTCTCGCCGCCGTAGAGCAGCGCCTCGGCGCGGCAGTCCTCCACGCCCTTGTAGTCGAAGAGCAGGTTGGCCCGCGATCCGCCGCTGCAGATGTTGGTGGCCACCTTGGGCTCCTTGAACTGCACCTCGGCGCCCATGATCCCGGCGATGCGGGCCGCGGTCTCGAGGTTGGCGACCACGCAGACTTCGGGCGGCGCGATGCCGTCGACCACGGCCGCGGCTGCCGCAGAACAGCCGGGGAAGCCGCAGCCGCCGCAGTTGGCGCCGGGCAGGCACGCTTCGACCCTGGCCACGCGGGGGTCCTCCTTGACGTAGAGGATGCGCGAGGCGACCGCCAGGATCGAAGCGGCCGTCAACCCTAGGAGAAACAGAACCAATATGGATGAGGTTACCATGATCTCGTCCTTGTGCTTGTACGGTTACGCGGCCATGCCCTGGAAGGCGAGGAAGACCAGCGACATGATGCCCGCCGTGATGAGCGCCACCGGGATGCCGCGAAAGACGACCGGCACCGGGGAGACGTCCAGCCGCTCCCGAATGGCGGAGATGATGACCAGGGCGATGAGGAAGCCGATGCCCGAGGCAAGGGAGAAGGCCATCGCCTTGACGAACGAATAGTTGCTGCGCTGGACCATGATGGCCACGCCCATGACCGCGCAGTTGGTGGTGATCAGGGGCAGAAACAGCCCGAGCGAGGCGTGCAGCGGCGGAATGACCTTCTTCAGGAACAGCTCCACGAATTGGACCAGGGAGGCGATGACCAGGATGAACACGATGGTCTGGAGGTAGCCGATGCCGTACGGCGTGAGCACATAGTGTTGCAGGGGCCAGGTGAAGGCCGTGGCCATGAGCATGACGAAGATGACCGCCGCGCCCATGCCGATGGCCACGTCCGTGGACTTGGACGTGCCCATGAACGGACAGGTGCCCAAGTACTGGACCAGGACGATGTTGTTGATGAAGATGGCCGAGATGAACAGCATGAAGTAATCCATGATCTACCCCTCCCTCTTGGCCGTGATGCACATGTTGCAGCCCGCGCAGGAGGCGCAGGCCGTATTCTGCGGCTCGGTCTCCGGCTCGCCCTTGCGGCGGCTCAGGTACCGGTTGAGCGCGTTCATGCCCGCCAGAATCAGGCCCAGGCAGACGAACGCGCCGGGAGCCATGACCATAAAATGGGCGGGCTGGAAGCCGTCCCAGGCCACCGGCATGCCGAAGACCGTGCCGCTGCCGAACCCCTCGCGCAGAGCGCCGAGGAAGGTCAGCGACATGGTGAAACCAAGGCCCATGCCCAGGCCGTCGGCGATGGACGGCAGGACCGGATTCTTGGAGGCGAAGGCCTCGGCCCGGCCCAGGATGATGCAGTTGACCACGATCAGCGGCACGAAGATGCCCAGCCGCTGGTACAGGGAATAGGTGTACGCCTGCATGAGCAGCTCCACGGCCACCACCAGGGAGGCCGCGATGACGATGAAGCATGCGATGCGCACCTTGCCCGGGATGACCTTGCGCAGGGCCGAGATGATGGCGTTGGACAGGGTCAGGACGAAGAGCACGGCCATGCCCATGCCGAATCCGTTCTCGGCCGTGGAGGTCACGGCCAGGGTCGGGCACAGCCCGAGGACCACGCGGAACGGCGGCAGCTCGTCCCACAGCCCCTTGAGGAACTCCTTCTTGATGGAAGCACTCATTTGTATCGCTCCTTAGGACGCCGGCCAGAGGTCGGCGATTTGGGGCTTGATGCCCTTGTACAGGGTGAGGGCCTTGCGCACGGCGTCGACCGCGCCGGTGGACGAATAGGTCGCCCCGGCCACGGCGTCGATGTCGCCGTTCTTGGAACTCAGGGCCATGGAGTCGAGCCCGTGCCCCTTGAACTGCTTGAGGAAGGCGGGCTTCATGATCCGGGTGCCCACGCCCGGCGTCTCGGTCTGGGTGGTGATGCCGATGCCGATGAGCCGGTTGTTGTCCACGTCGAACCCGACCATGACCCCGACGTCGCCGGAGTACCCCGCGGCAAAGGTCTCGAAGGCCACGCCCACGAGCTTGCCGGACCGCTTGGCCGGGAACACGGTGACCCCGTCCACGGTCTTGCGCTCGGCTATGGGGTCGTTGTCGCACCCCGCGAGCACGGTCATCAGGGCCGGGCCCTGGACGTTGATGAGCACCTGCTGTTCGATCTTCGCCTTGGTGGCCCGCTTAAGGTTGACCAGCAGGGTGCCGGAAGCGGCGCATATAAGCGACAACACAACGATCATATTGATGATTTCACGCATGGCTATCTGACTCCGAAGTACTTGGGACGGAGACGGTCCAACAACGGGCTGAGCAGGTTCGCCACCATGACGGCGAACGGCACGCCGTCGGGATACACCCCGTACGTGCGGATGATCACGACCATGGCCCCGGCGATGAGGCCAAACACGGTCTGGGGAATCTTGCCCACCGGGCTGGAGGACACGTCCGGAGCCAGGAAGAAGGCGCCGAACACGGTGGAGCCCGCCAGCAGGTGGAACATGGGGTCGGCGTAGACGGCAGGGTCGATGGCCCAGTAGATCGCGGACGTGCCCGCCACGCCGAGGAGGAAGCCCGCCGGGATAAACAGGCGGATCCACCGTGCGGCGAGCAGGAAGATGCCGCCCGCGGCCAGGGCCATGACCTGGGACGAGCCCAGGCCGCCCAGTTGATGCCCGGTGAACAGGTCCATGTAGTCGAATTGGCGGAGGCTTCCCACTCCGTAATACATGAGTTGGTCCACCGGGCTGTTTATCATGTAATTCGCAAGGTTCAGGTCAATGTCCATGGCCGAGGGCCAGGAGAAGCGGCACACCGCCCAGGCCACCAGCGGGGCGCAGACCGGGTTGCAGCCGAAGCCGCCGAACACGGTCCGGCCCAGGGCGATGGTCAGCACCCCGCCGATGGTCACCAGCCACCACGGCGCGGTGGCCGGGAGCAGGAAGGCGAAAAGCACGCCCGCATACAGGGCCGAGTAGTTGTCCACGTCCACGTCCCGCTTCTGGAGGCGCAGGCAGGCGACCTCGGTAAGCACGGCCGCAGTACCGGCCAGGCCGATGACCGAGACCGCGCGGAAGCCGTACATGACCACCGCCATGGCGGCGGCCGGGACCAATGCCAACAGGTGGGCCTGCATCATGCCCTGGATGGTCCGCCCGCTGCGCCAGTGCGGCGGCGGCGAAACCGTCAGCTTGAGCGTGATGTCGGACATCGCTTTGAGTATGGGAGGGTTCATATCCTTCATCATCCTTGTGTTGTCGATCTTCGTATTTGATTCCCGGACCGCCTAGACCTGGGCGTCCTGTTGTCCCTTGGCCTTGAGCTGCGCCTTGGCGAAGCGGATGTACTGGAGCAACGGCCGCCTGGCGAAGCAGTTGAAGGCGCACAGTCCACACTCGAAGCAACTGTTCAGGCCGTAGCGCTCGGCTTCCTCGAACCGCTCGTATTCGGCGCAGCGGCTGATCAGGTGCGGCTGCACCCGGGCCGGACACTGCAGGACGCATTCGCCGCAGTTGATGCATGCCGCGTCCTGAACCGCCGGGATGGCGTCGGACGAGGTGATGAACAGGCCGTAGTCGGTCTTCTTCACGCCCTCGTCCAGGCTGTAGATGGCCTCGCCCCGGAACGGCCCGCCCAGGACGATGGTGTCGCCGGGACCGGCCACCAGGCCGAGGAGGTCCAATATGTGCCGCACGGGCGTGCCGATGGGCACCCGGTAGTTGTGCCCGGCGATGGTCATCAGGGTCTCGGTGATGGGCAGTCCGGTCAGGGCCACGCGGCCGAGATCGTACAGGTCCATGACGTTGATGACCCTGGTGCCCTCGGGGAACTCCTTGCCTGTCACGGCGCGGACCACCAGGGCGTCCAGGGAGTATGGATACTTGGCGCGGATACCCACGGTCTCCGCGCCGTGAATGGCGACCTGCTCACCCTTGGGCACGGCCAGGACGGCCCGGTTGGGCGAGAGCAGCTTGCGCGCCAGGGCCACGCCCGCGCGCAGTTCCTCCCGGCCGTCCCGGAGCAGTTGCTGGGCCACGGAGACGCCCGGTTCCGGGTTCAGACCGTTGATGACCAGGACCTCGGCCTTGCCCGTGAGCGGGGCTACGTCCACGCCCAACGACTGCAGGGTGCGCAGCAGTTCCGTGCCCTTGCCCATGGAGTTCACGTCCACCGGGGAAACGGTCTCGTCGCCGCCGGTGCAATTGACGACCAGGTTGTGGTAGTTGACGCCCGTGACCTTGCCCCCGGCTGCCGCGTGGAAAGCCCCGCCGCCGGGTGCCGGGTGTTCGGCGATGACGTCGCCCTTGGTCAGGACGCTGCCCTTCTTGGTCTTGAGGATAAGGTTGCGCACCTGAATGTGCAGCTCTTCCGGGAGCGCCATGTCGCGGATGGAATTGGTCAGCTCGAAATCAAGAGAATAGTGTATCTTGAGCATGGATCACCTCGCGTGGCACTGGTAACAGGCGTCGTCGCCGAATGGGCCGCCGTTCTCTTCGTGGCACCCCATGCACAGGGTGTGGAAGGCCTCGCCCCTGGTGGGGATGGATTCGATGTCCGGCCGTGCGTCCTCGGCGAGCGGCCCGGTGGGCACCTCGTCGTGGCAGCGCAGGCAGGCCTTCCGGTCGGGGAACGCCTTTTGATGTTCGGCGCGGAACGTTTCGTCGAACTCCGCCGGATGGCAAGTGCCGCACGGCAGGTAGGCTTCGCCCTCCAGACCGTCGTGGTGGCAGTCATCGCAGGCGGAACCGTAGTCCTCGGCGTGCACCCTGTGGGCGAACACGACCCGACCGCCGGTGTTGTCCAGGATGACCCGCGCCGGGACCTCCTGTTTCTCCACCGGGATCGCGTACCCGACCACGGCCCCCGCGAACAGGAGCGCTACGACCGATGAAATGATGAAGTATCTGTTCTGCAACTGGTCAATCCTCGCTCGGATAGGTGGTTTCAACACACGCGGGCGGGCTGTCTCCGTATTATTGCCCCACATCGCGCCCCGCGCCCCGATTGATTAGTCAATCAACAAGCGAAAAGCAGAAAGCATGCCAGCCGCAGCGCCTATGATGCAAAAGGAAGAAATACTTACAACTATGCGATATAATAAAAATAAAAATAGCAAACACGCCTGCGGCTCTACCCCTGAAATCGCGCAAATTCTCCGAAAGGCCCGCCCTTCTTCGATCCGGCTCAACAGGCCCTGGCCACCGCCAGCGCATCGGACCGCCTGCATCTCTTCCCCCGACGGGGAACGGGGTATGCACAATAATAGATAATTAAAGCGAAGTGTTAAATGCGATCCAGGGGGCGCCGGCCGGGCCGTTGCCGGATTGCGCACCCGCCTTTCGCAACCCGGCGAATCGCGCAAAACCGCCGAGAAAGGCCGTTGCGCGAATCAACCGGGGAGTTTTTCCCCGGTTGGTAAAATTATTTAATATTTTCGATGCGGCCCGTTCCCCGAAATCGGGTACGGATCGGCGGCAAGGAGCCATTCGGAGGCGGCGGAAAAGCCTGCGGGCGCGATGCGCCCTGCCGGTCAGGCAAGAGAAGAGGCGCGCGGAGTCCGTCCGCGCGCCTCTTCTCTGCCGTACCCCGAACGGTGCCGCGTCAGGGCATCTGCGGCTTGTACAGGACGACCAAAAGGAATTCGCCGAGGTGCTGGGCGGTGTTGATGAAGCTCATGACCTGGAAGTAGCGGCGCACCTCGAACCGTTCGATGACGCCCTGCTCGCGCAGCTCGATGAACCGCTTTTCCACCCCGTCCACGGCCTTGGCCAGGGGATGCGGGTCGTAGTGGACGCCCCGGCCGATGGCGCGCAGGGCGTCGGCCATGTCGCTGGCCAACTGGGTGAGCTCCGGGTTCATGATGATGTCGAACCCGTCGCCCTCCACTTCGTTGAGCAGGCTGGGGGTGGACTGCAACCGCTCCACCACGGAGTTGAGCGTATTGACCTGCAGGGCCAGCAGGTCCATGTCATCGCGGAAGACCCGGCGCTCGGTGGCATAAACCTTGTTATAGAGTTCCCGGTTGGCCTGGACCTCGCGGGCCAGGTCGAAGAACAGGTCCGGATCGGTCTTGCGCTGACGGTGCAGGAAATTGTCCATGAGCAGCAGGACGTTGTCCGCCACCTGGTCGTACTGGGCAGACAGTCGGTCGAGCAGGACCGAGGCGGTCCGGTTGGGCCAGACCACCACCGAGACCACGAAGGCGCAGAGTACGCCGACGCCGATCTCGGCCACCCGGAACAGGGAGTATTCGATGCGGTGCTCCGCGTGCAGGCTGGACAGAAAGACGATGGCCATGGTGATGGCCGCCATGCGGTAGCGCGCATCGTACCGTGTGAGGTAGGCGCAGATGCCCGTGCCCACGAAGACGGCGATGAGCGTATAGAAATGGGTGGGCGGGAAGACGAGGATCATCAGGATGCCCATGCCCGCGCCGATGGCCGTGCCGGTGAACCGGTACAGGCACATCTGGATGGAGTCGGCCACGTGCATCTGCATGACGATGACCGTGGTGATGACCGCCCAGTAGCCGTACGGCAGGCCGATCCATTCCGCCCCGACGTAGGCCAGGACGCTGGCCAGGCCGACCTTCATGCCGTGCCTGACGTGACTGCTGATGAATTTTTCCGCGTTGAAAGCCATGATGCGCCTTGGATATGATTGTGCGTTGAACCATACCCTACTGGACGGGCAGGTCAACGCCGTCCGGCCCTTTCGCATAAGGACCGGGCCGGGTCAACCCCAAAAATTCGCACCGGGACGGCCGGAGCAGGCTATTCCGCCTGCTTGGGCATCTCCTCGAAGCGCTTGAGTTTTTCGCGCAGAGTCTTGCGGTTGATGCCGAGGATTTCGGCCGCGCGGGTCTTGTTGTCCCCGGTCATGACCAGGACGTTGCGGATATGTTCGAGCTCCACTTCCTCCAGGGTCCGGTTGACGCTGCCCTCGCGCGGCAGGCTGAAGCGCATGGCCTCGGGCAGGTCCGTTATACCGATGGTATCGTGGTCCACAATGACCACCAGCCGCTGGATGAGATTTTCGAGTTCGCGCACGTTGCCGGGCCAGTCGTAGCGCCGCAGGGCCTGGAGGGCCTCGTCCGTGAGGGCCGGCGGTTGGCGGTGCATGCCCCTGGAGAACTCGGCCAGGAAGTGGTTGAGGAGCACGAGCAGGTCGTCCCCGCGCTCGGACAGGGGCGGTACGTGGATGTCGATGACGTTGATCCGGTAGAAGAGGTCCTCGCGGAAGGTGCCCTCGTCGACCATGCGCCGCAGGTCCTTGTGGGTGGCGGCCAATATGCGCACATCCACGGTCTTGCCCAGGCTCGACCCCACCTTGCAGAACTCCTTGGACTGGAGGACCCGCAGGAGCTTGGCCTGCATGGTCGGGCTGGCGTCGCCGATCTCGTCCAGAAAGATGGACCCGCCGTTGGCCACCTCGAAGAAGCCCGCCCTGGACTCCTTGGCCCCGGTGAAGGCCCCCTTGACGTGGCCGAAGAGCTCGCTCTCCACCAGGCTGTCCGGGATGGCCGTGCAGTTGACCGGCACGAACGACGCGGTCCGTCGGTGGCTGTTGTAATGTACGGCCCTGGCCACCAGCTCCTTGCCGGTGCCGGACTCGCCGCTGATGAGCACGTTGGCGTCCGAGGCCGAGGCCTTGCCGATGCGCTGGAAGACCAGCTCCATCTCCGGCGAGTTGCCGATGATCCCGAAATTGTCGGGCGGGGTGTCGGCCGAGGAAAGCACCCGCCTGCGCTGCAACCGCTCCACGATGCGCCCCACCGAGGAAAGCAGTTCGTCGGTGGTGAACGGCTTGGCCAGGTACTCCCCCGCCCCGTCCTTGATGGCCTCCACCGCGCCGGGAATGGACGGGTAGCCGGTGATCATCATGATTTCCACGTCCGGCAGGTTGGCGCGCACGTGCTTGATCAGGTCCAGCCCCGAGGCCGCTGGCATGCGGTAGTCGGTGATGACCAGGTCGATGACCAGGTCCTCGAGCAGGGCCACCGCCTCATCCACCCGGCCGCAGGTAAAGACCTCGTAGCCCGCGGGCACGAGGTTGCGCTTGAGCACTTCCAGGGTCGATTTGCTGTCGTCCACCGCGAGTATGCGGACCGTCCTGCTCATGGCTCATCCTCCGGGTCGCGCAGATGGCAGGGAAAGGCGACCTCCACCCTGGTCCCCCCGTCCGGCGAGCTTTCCACCTGAATGAATCCCCCGTGGGCCTTGACGATGCCGTGTATCACGGACAACCCCAGGCCGGAACCCTTGTCCACGTCCTTGGTGGTGAAAAACGGGGTAAAGATCATCTTGAGCACGTCCGGGGGCATGCCCGGCCCGGTGTCCTCGACCACCAGATAGGCGTCGCTCTCATGACCGATGGTCCGGATGGTCACGATGCCGCCCCCGGTCATGGCCTGGATGGCGTTGACCACCAGGTTGACCACCACCTGCTTCATGTGCTGCGGGTCGGCCAGGATCTTGGGCAGGGAGCGGTCGTAATCCCGGACGATCTCGATGTCCCCGCGCCGGGCCCCGGACTCGGTGATGCGCAGGGCCTGCTCCACGGTATCGTTGAAATCGATGAACGCGGGCTGGGGCGGCAATTGCCGACCGAAAAACATGAGCTTGCGGATGATCTCGCGGGCGTGCAGGGAAGACTCCACGATGTTGTTCAGGTCCGTGGCCACCTGCTCGGGCAGGTCCGGGGTTTGCAGGGCCAGCTCGGCAAACCCGAGGATGTTGGCCAGGGGCTCGTTGATCTCGTGGGCCACCCCGGCCGAGAACTGGCCGATCTTGGCCAGCCGGTCGGACTGGCGCAGTTGCCGTTCGAGCTCCTGCTTGGCCAGCCGGGTCTCGCGCTTGGAGACCAGGATGACCACCTGCTGGACCACGGTGGTGAACAGGTCCTTCTCGTCCTCCAGAAAGCCGGGCCGGGCCGCGTCGTTGCGCACGGCCACCGACAGCGAGCCCCGCTTATCCCCGTTGACCACCAGGTCGGACTTGAGCATGAAGTCGCTCTCCTCGAAGCCGGGGGTCTCGTAAATCTTGTGCCCGATGCGCAGCCGGGCGTAGGTCATCTCCGGATTCTGGAAGGCCGCCGGGAGCAACTCCACCACCTGGGTCAGAAGGTCGTCCATGGTCCGGTGGATCTCGCCCATGAGCTGGCTCAGGGAGTACAGGCAGTTGAGTTCCTTGTTGCGCTCCAGCAGCGTGAACCGCTCGCGCAAAAGGCCCTTCTCGCGCAGGACCAGGTCGGTCACGTCCTGGCCCACGCACAGCAGGCTGACGATCTCGCCGTTGGAATCGGTCAGGGGCTTGAGGTTCCAGTTGACGTAGACCGTGTCCCCATCCTTGGCCCGGATGCGCCCGGCAAAGGCGGTGATGTCCTTGCCGTGGACGCTTTCGAGCAGGGCGCGCCGGGCCATGTCCCGTTCGTCCCTGGGGATGAAGACCTCGAACCAGTCGCGGCCCGCCAGCTCCTGGAGATGATACCCCGAGAGGTGTTCCAGCTCGGAGTTGCCGTGGATGATCCCCCCGTCGAGATCGAGCGTGACCACGATGCCGTGGGTCAGCTCCATGACGGTGTCATAATAGTTCTGGAGATTCATGCACGTTTCCTCATTTGGAGAAAATACAATCATTTCGCACAGGAGTAAATCCCTTCCTAGATCGGGTGCGTGGTCCGGCGGCCGGGGGGGACCGCCGGACCACGCGGGGCTAGGGTATGATGCGCATTCCGACACTTAGTGACTGAGCTTGAGTCCCCATCCTTCAAAGACGAACAGGATGGCGAAACCGTACCACAAGGTGTAGAGCACGTAGAAGACCAGGGAGAAGCTCACCAGGCCGATGTCGTCCGTGATGCTCTGCGCCTCGATTCCATAATAGTTGTAGGAGGCCTCCACGGCCTTGGTCTGAACCGTGTCCACGGCCTTGGCCGCCGCGAACTCCTTCTGGTTGCCCAGGGCCTTGTTCATCAGCTTGAACGAGGTCCACCAGTTGAACAGGGCGCGGCGCGGCTCGATGCCGTACTTGGCCTGCATGGCCTGGCCGTCGTTGTCGTACATGGCCTGGGCGTCGTCCAGGCTGCTCTTCAGGATCGCGCCCAGGGAGCCGGCCAGATGCAGGGATTTGCCCTCGGCCGTGGCCTGCGCCCCGGCCTTGGCGAACAGCTCGGCCGACTGGGCGGCCTGGGCCTCGGAGCCGTAGGTCAGGGTCAGTTCGATGGCCTTGCCGTCGTACTGGGCCATGTCCGTCTTCAACTGCGCGGAGTAGTTGATGGACCCCTTGGAGATGGAGTTGTAGAGGTTGTCCAGGAACTGCATGCCGTTGTGCCCGTGGTAAATGGGCTGGAACATCATGAACAGAACCAGGAAGAAGACGACCAGCAGGCCGAAGCCCCCGTAGAATTCCTTCTTGTTGTAGACCATGGCGCTAGGCCTCCTTTCTCTTGAGCTTGGAGATGTTCATCAGGAAGGTGCCGATCACCCAGACCGAGAACCCGCCGATGACGATGAAGAACGCCCAGATGCCGATGGTGTTGAGCACCGAGCCCGTGCCGGGCGAGAGCGAAATGATCTCCATGTCGGCCAGCTTGCCGGGAAGGGCGAATATCCGGTTCATGAACCCGGCCAGCACCGCCATGGCGTAGAAGCCGCGGATGGTGATGCCGGGCACGATCTTGGTCACCAGCGCGCCGATCTGGATGCCCAGCAGCGAACCTATGAGCATGCCCATGGCCAGGGTGTAGAAGATGAAGCCGTAGATGGCGTACTGGGTAATGGACGCGAAGCCCGCCGTGAACACGATCTGGAAGATGTCGGTACCCACCGTGGTCATGGAGGACACGCCGAGCACGTAGACAAAGATCGGGAAGGTCAGGAAGCCGCCGCCCACGCCCATGATGCCCGCGGCCAGGCCAACCAGCGCGCCGGACATGACCAGGAATATCCACGAGATCTGGCGGCCGCCGGCGACCAGGTCCTGATCGAACTTGATCATGGGCGGGCACTTGACGTCCTGCAGATTGCGACACAGCGCCCCGAGTTCGGCCCCTTCCCCGCCGCCGTGGGCGTCGCCGCCCTTGTCCGCCCTGCGCGAACGCAGAAAGTCGGTCAGGGCGTAGAAGCCCAGGAAACCGAGCATCAGCGAATAGACGGTGGTGATGAAGGCGTCGCTCAGGATCGGGTTGATCTCGTAGAGCACGCGGTTGATGACGCCGCCCGCGGTGGCCCCGAGGATCGCGCCGACCAGGAAGACCACGGCCAGGGATACGGACACGTTGCCGAGCTTGCGGTGGATGACGCTGCCCATGATCGCCTTGGCGAAGATGTGGAACAGGTCGGTGCCGACCGCCAGGATGCCCTTGATGCCCGCGGACATGAGCGCCGGGGCGATGATGAAGCCGCCGCCCGCGCCGATGCAGCCGGTGATCAGTCCCGCGCCCACGCCGATGGCGATGGAGACCATGAAGATGCCCAGGCTGTAGAAGGCCGGGCTGTAGGCCTTGTGGCCGCCGAGCAGATGCGGCAGGGCCGGGCCGATGTCGTCGGCAAAGGCCACGCCGATCAAAATGATGGGAATGATCATCAACCCGATGAGCAGCAGCTTCTTGCGGCTGCTCACTATGGATTTGGCGTTGTCTATCTCCCACTGGGCCATGGCTCCGGCCCCGGCCATCATGAATCTACCCCATTGACTGAAAAATCGCATGACTATCCTCGCTTCCTCTTGTTTTGTTCAACCCGTCCGAAGCACCCACCCTCGGGCCGATCACTTCGAATTGCTTCTCTTTCTCATGGCCGCATCTTCGATCTTGCGGCCCAGTTCCTCCACATCCGCCGGCTTCAGGAGGTAATCGAACGCCCCCATGGCCAGACTGGAAATGACGATGTCCGTGTTGGCGTGGGCGGTCAGCATGACCACCTCCACCTCGGGATGGCGCCGCTTGATGGCTCGCAGGGTCTTGATGCCGTCCATGCCCGCCATCTTGATGTCGAGCAGGACCACGTCGAAGGACTTCGAAGCCATGATTTCAAGGGCCTGAGGCCCGCCGTCCGCGGCCGTCACGGACAGCCCCCTGCGGTCCAGACGCTTGGCCAGGGCATCCGTGTACCCGACCTCGTCGTCGATGAGCAGCACTTGCACGCCGTTCATGCCCGTTCTCTCCCGGCGCTCAGTTCGAACGCCTTGTCGAGCAGCCTGTCGAACTCCACGGGCTTGGAGAGATAGCCCGCCGCGCCGAGCTTGATGCACTCGTCGCGGGCCTCTTCGCTGCCGTGGCCGGTCAGCATGAGCACCGGCATCTCCGGGGCCATCAACCGGAAAACCTTCAGGATCTCGATCCCGTTCATGCCCTGAAGCTTCAGGTCCACGATGGCCACGTCGAACTCCTCGCGGCGCAGCAGACGCACCGCCTCGTCGCCGCTCTCGGCCGACGCCGCCTCCACGCCGCGTCGGCGCATGCGCTTGCACAGGACCTCGGCGAACCCGGTCTCATCGTCCACGATGAGCAGGCGCACGTTCCGGCCCGGGGCCTTCGCAGTGTCCATGGTCCTGTCCACGCCGCTACCCCATGCGCCCGGCGATGTCGCTCAGCCGGGCCTCGATGGCCTCTTCCTCGTGCTCGCTCTTGAGCTCGACGGCCTCGGCTATCTTCTGGTTCAGGTCCTCGAAGCTGCACGGCTTCATCAGGTAGTCGTAGGCACCGTGCTGGATGCCCTCCACAGCCGAAGGGACCGTGGCGTGGCCGGTCAGCATGATGACCTCGACCAGGGGGTACGCCTCCTTGATCTCCTGCAAGACGACCAGGCCGTCCTTGCCGGGCATCTTCATGTCCAGGATGACCACCTGGATGTTCGGATGCTCCGCCAACCGGACCATGGCCTCGTCACCGTCAAAGGCTTGGAAAACGGTCATGTTGCGCTTTTCGAGCCGCTTGGCCATGGTCTCGACGAACCCCCGCTCGTCGTCCACGATCAAAACAGTGGCATCAGTCATGTCTCATCTCCTGTCGCGTTTCAGGTTGCCATGCGGGCGGCGGCACCGGCAGACGGATGGTGAACCGCGTGCCCTTGCCCACTGTGCTTTCCACGTCTATCTCTCCACCCATCTGGTGGATTATTCCGAAACATATGGACAACCCCAGGCCGCTCCCCTTGCCCACGGGCTTGGTGGTGAAAAACGGGTCGAAGATGCGGCCCAGGTTGGCCGCCGGGATGCCGGGGCCGGTGTCGGCCACGGTGATGGCCGCCTGGCCGTCCTCCATGGTGCAGCCGATGGACAGCTTGCCGCCGTCGGGTTCCATGGCCTGGATGGCGTTGTTGACCAGGTTGAGCAGGACCTGCTGCAACTCGGTGGCCGAGGCGGAGATGTGCGGCATGGACTCGTCCAGGTCGAGATCGAAATCCACCTGGGCGAAACGGGCCTGCTGCATGGAGATGTCGACCACCTCGCGGATGAATTCCGGCACGGACATGTCCGTCACCCTGGTGTCGGTCTGCCGGGCGAAGCTGAGCAGCTTGTGGGTGATGTCCTTGCACCGCCGCCCCTGATTGCCCACCTGGGTCAGAGCCCGCTGAATCTCCGCATAGGACGGCAGCTCCCGGCCCTCGTCCTCCATGAGATCGCTGACCCAGCCCGCCTCCTCGATCATGATCGCCACCGGATTGTTGATCTCGTGAGCGATGCCCGCGGCCAGCTCGCCGATGGCCGCCAGCTTGCCGGTCTCCACGATCTGCTTGCTCATCAGCTCGGACTCCTGGTCGATGGCCTGGAAGCGGACCACGAGCTTGCGGGAGATGAGCAGGGCCATGGCCACGATGGCCAGCCCGCCGATGAGGAAGATGCCCAGGGTGACGAGTTCGGTGCGGATCATGGCCGAAAAGGCGTCCGAGGACTTCTGCTGGTAGACCAGCTTCCAGTCCCCGCCCTTGATGGGCGCGGTCACCGTGACGTAGGCGTCGCCCTCGCGGTCCACGGATTCGAAGATGGACACCCCGGCCAGGGCATTGTCGCGCCCGAGCTGGCGGCGCGGGGTCAGTTCCAGGTCCTGATTGTGCTCGTCCTTGGGCCGGGTCTGATACACGCCCCGGCTGTTCAGGATGTAGGCGAACCCGGTCTCGCCGATGCGGATGTTCTGGACCAGGTAGCTGAAGGCCAGGAAGTCGATGGTCGCGCGCAGGGTCCAGCGCTCCTCGCCCTGGCCCTGGCTGACGGAAATGATGAAGTGGGGGGACTGGCGCAACCCCTCGAAAACGTCGCTGATGATGGCGTCGCTCTCCTTGGAGTTGCGGAACCAGTCCGCCCCTGAATAGTCCGCGCCCAAGAGGCTGAACGGACCGGCATAGGCCACCTGGCGGCCGTGGCTGTCGACCACGCCCAGATCGACGAAGATGCGGCCGTACTGCTGCTGCATCCCGCGCAGGGCCTTTTCCAGGTGGTTCGAGGTGGTCAGGTCTTCGAACGAGGAGGTCCGGCCGATGTATTGGACCTCGGTGAGCTTGTCCTGCAGAAAGGTATTGATGTCCGCCGCGTGCTTGTCCACCACCTCGGCCAGGTGGGCGAAGACCTTTTCGGTATATATGGAGCGGAACTGGTGGAAGATGAGCCCGCCCACCAGGATGAGCGGCGCGAAGGACACCGTGATGACCGTCAGCGACAGGTTGCGCGACAGGTTGTCGTAGGAGGACTTCTTTTCGGGATGCATGGCCCACTCTCGGTTGCCGTCTCGGGCCCTGCGCCCGACACCCAAACCTCTGCCTGAACCGCCATCAGCAATCCGTGTGCCACGCTTTCGGCGGGCATTGGCCGTGAAGCTCTCTCCTTTTTTTATTTTAACTTATTGAAATAATTTATTTTTCATCTTTCCTGACGGCGAGTTCACGGATGCCGTCGGGACATGTCTGCGAGGAGTAGTCACCCTTTTTATTGGGTTAGGGAGATCAAAACGGTACTTTTCTACCCGGCGATACAAAAGGTACCAATGGTAATATTTCACCCGCAAGGCCCCGCCAGAGGGGACCTTTGATTCCTTTGCATCCCATGGCGGGTAAAAATACCCCACCTCTCACAACATTCCCTTGAATAGCCTCTTTAATTTTTTACTGCCTCCAAGGAGGGACCGGTGGTTCCTTCCGAACAATGTCACGACAATGCACTTGAATCATTGACCTTCATCAATACTCGACAAGCGGAGAAAAAAGTATCAAGACGTGTTGCGTATTCAGCCGCTGGCATGTTCATTGTAGAAAGCGCAACAGGAGAAACCACGAATGACCGTTCCCATCCGCATACTGCTCGTCGACGACGAGGCCGCCTTTGTCGATACCCTCGCCAAACGGCTGGCCCATCTCGGAGCGCGGGTGTCCACCGCGGAAGACGGGGTCGATGCCTACGCCGTCCTGGAGGCCGAACCCGTGGACGTGGTCCTGCTGGACATGCACATGCCCGACCTGAACGGGCTCGAAATCCTCAAAATCATCCGCAAGAACTTCCCCGGCACCGAGGTCATCCTGCTCACCGGCGAGGGCGACATGACCCGGCACATGCAGTCCCTGGAGGCCGGGGCCTTCGACTTTCTGCACAAGCCCGTGCCCCTGGAGCGGCTGTGGAAGCGCATCCTGGAGGCCGCCGGACGGTAGGACGGTCCGGTCCGCGCATTTTGCGGTGGCGCATTCCGCCCCGTTTCACTTGGATGGTTCGGCTGACGCACGGCATGCGAAGCCGGAAAGAACTCCTAGAGGTGGCAAAAGTGCAGTTTCGGCTGGCAGGCCACCCTCAGGTGCCGGACGCGGTCCAGGGGCAGCGGGCCGCGGGCCGGATACATGAGCAGCGGCCCGGCCGCTCCGCAGCCTCCCCTGAGGGCCTCCAGCAGGGGCGGATACCAGCCCGGCGGCAGCACCGTGTCGTTGTTGAGGAAAAAGCGGTGCCTGCCCCCGGCCTCGCGCGCGCCCAGGTTGCAGGCCGGGGCGAAATTTCGGTTTTCGGCCAGGTGGATGGCCCGAAAACGGTCCCCGAACAACTCCGCGCCCAGGGGATCGAGCCCGGCGGCCGTCGCGTCGGCGGAGCCGTTGTCCTCCACGAGGACCTCCATGTCCTGCTCGGGCGCATGCCTGCGCAGGGAACGCAGGCAATCCCGCGTCAGGAAAAATTTGTTGAGAACCGGAATAATGACATTCGGCTGCATGCACGCCTCTCCGGGACTCCGCCTGCTAGGTGAGCTCGTCAGAATGTCGTATCAACCGGAAACACTTACAAATTCCGTTCAACCCCCGGCCCTGCCAGGTCCCGAGAACAAGCCCCTTGATATCCGAAACGTGTTGCCGGAAAAGTCGGTAGTGGTTGCATTACTCCCCGACTCAAGGCAATCTGGAAAGGATGTCTCCCAAGGAGACCCATCCAACATCAGAGCATCAGGAGCAGACGTGACGCAAAGAATGCAGGCAGGAAAGCTGTCGATACACGAGGATCTCGCCGCGGCCATCAGGACCATCCTGGACGGAACCGGACTGGACGAAGCCGTTTTCTGGACCGGCGCCGAAGCCGTGTTCCGGGACTTCACCCCGCGCAATCGGGAACTGCTGGCCGAACGCGACCGCATCCAGGCGGCCATGGACGAGTGGCACCGGGCGCACCCCGGCCAGCCCGGCGACAAACAGACCTACCATGCCTTCCTGCGCGAGATCGGCTATCTCGTGCCCGAGGGCGGGAATTTCACCATCACCACCCAAAACGTGGACCCGGAGATCGCGACCATCGCCGGGCCGCAACTGGTCGTCCCGGCGACCAACGCCCGGTTCGCCCTGAACGCGGCCAACGCCCGCTGGGGCAGCCTGTACGATGCACTGTACGGCTCGGACGTGATCGAGAAGGACGAGGTCCCGAGCAAGGGGTACGACCCGGTGCGCGGCCAGAAGGTCATGGCCTGGGCCGCCGCCCACCTGGACGTCGCCGTGCCCCTGGCCGAGGGCTCGCACAGCGACGCGACCGGCTTCGCCGTGGCCGACGGCCCGTCCGGCAAGGAAGTGGCCGTGACCCTGCCCGGCGGCAAGACCACCGCCCTGCGCGACCCGGCCCAGTTCGCGGGCTTCGTCGAGGAGGACGGCGCGCTCAAATCCCTGCTCTTCGTAAGGAACGGCTTGCACATCGAGTTGCAGTTCGACCCGGAGCACCTTGTGGGCCGCGACCACCCGGCGGGAGTCAAGGACGTGGTCCTGGAATCGGCCATGTCTACCATCCTCGACTGCGAAGACTCCGTGGCCGTGGTCGACGGCGAGGACAAGGCGCTCACCTACCTGAACCTGTTCGGCCTGATCCGGGGCGACTTGACGGCCAGCTTCGACAAGGGCGGCAGGACCGTGACCCGCGCACTGAACGACGACCGCACCTATGCCGCGCCCGGCGGCGGGACCGTGACCCTGCCCGGCCGGAGCATGATGCTGGTGCGCACCGTGGGCCACCTGATGACCACGGACGCGGTGCTGTTGGATGGCCCCGATGGTCCCGAGGAAGTGCCCGAGGGCATCCTGGACACCCTGGCCACCGGGCTGATCTTCCTGCACGACATACAGGGCGACGGACGGTGGCGGAACAGCAAGACCGGCAGCGTGTACATCGTCAAGCCCAAGATGCACGGCCCCAAGGAGGTCGCCTTCACCTGCGACCTGTTCGCCGCCGTGGAAAAGGCGCTGCACATGCCCGCCCTGTCCCTCAAGGTCGGCATCATGGACGAGGAGCGCCGGACCACCCTGAATCTCAAGGAATGCATCCGGGCCGCCAAGGACCGGGTCATCTTCATCAACACCGGATTCCTGGACCGCACGGGCGACGAGATCCACACGGCCATGGAGGCCGGGCCCGTGGTCCGCAAGGAGGCCATCAAGAATGAGCCGTGGATCGCGGCCTACGAGGACTGGAACGTGGACATCGGCCTGGCCTGCGGCTTCTCGGGCAAGGCCCAGATCGGCAAGGGCATGTGGGCCAAACCGGACATGCTCAAGGAGATGGTCGAGACCAAGGGCGCGCACCCCAGGGCCGGGGCCAACTGCGCCTGGGTGCCCTCGCCCACGGCGGCCACTCTGCACGCCCTGCACTACCACCAGGTGGACGTTTTCGAGCGCCAGCGGGAACTGACCGGAAAGATGCGCGCTTCCCTGGACGCCCTGACCACCCTGCCGCTCATGCGCGGTGAGCGCCCGTCCGAGGACGACGTGGCCCGCGAGCTGGCCAACAACTGCCAGTCCATCCTCGGCTACGTGGTCCGCTGGGTGGACCAGGGCGTGGGCTGCTCCAAGGTGCCCGACATCAACGGTGTCGGCCTGATGGAGGACCGCGCCACCCTGCGCATCTCCAGCCAGCACCTGGCCAACTGGCTCAGACACTCCGTCTGCACCGAAGCGGCCGTGCTCGACACCCTCAAGGCCATGGCCGAAGTGGTCGACCGCCAGAACCGGAATGACCCCGCCTACCGGCCCATGGCCCCGGACTTCGACGGGAGCGTCGCCTTTCAGGCCGCATGCGACCTGATCTTCAAGGGGGCGAGCCAGCCCAACGGCTACACGGAACCAATCCTGCACGCCATGCGCCGCAAGGTGAAGGCGGGCGAGTAACCCGTAGGGAGAAACGAGCATGCAGCCCGTTACCACATCCATATTCGAACTGCTCAAGATCGGCCCCGGCCCATCCAGTTCGCACACCATCGGCCCCATGAAGGCCGGATTCGACTTCATGCGCCTGGTCCGGGAACTGCCCGAAGCGGACCGCAAACGGGCCGACGGCCTGGAGATCAGGCTGTTCGGCTCCCTGTCCGCCACGGGCGAGGGCCACGGCACGCCCAGAGCGATCCTGTCCGGCATGCTCGGCTCCCAGCCCGACACCTGCGGGGCCGACACCCTGGAGCGGTTCCTGGACAAGGACAAACCCTTCGACCTGGACCTGGGCGTCAAGTTCCTGCCCTTTGCACCGGGGCAAATCATCAAGGACGCCGTGCAGCACGACTACGCCCACCCCAACACCATGATCTTCCGACTCAAGGCCGGGGACGCGGTCCTGCTGGAGCGCATCTACTACTCCGTGGGCGGAGGCTTCCTGCGCTGGGATGGCTGGGAGGAGCCGGAGCGCGGCGAACCCGCCTATCCCTACTCGACCATGGCCGAGTTGAAGAAGCACCTGTGCGGGCGGGACATCCGCCTGCACGAACTCATCCTGGCCAATGAGATGGCCATCACCGGTGCCACCGAGGACGAGATCAACATGGGGCTGGACCACATCATCTCGGTCATGGAGCAGGCCGTGGAGACCGGCATCCAGACCTCGGGCGTGCTGCCCGGGCCCATCGGCCTGCAGCGCAAGGCCGCGGCCATGTACAACCGTGCCCGCCAGGAGTACTTCCAGGGGCCCGGCTTCATCAAGGCGCTCAACGCCTACGCCCTGGCCGCCTCCGAAGAAAATGCGGCCGGGCACTGCGTGGTCACCGCCCCCACCTGCGGGGCGGCCGGCGTCATCCCGGCCATCATCTTCATGCTCAAGCGCCACACCGGGGCCCTGCAGACCGAGCTGCGCGAGGGGCTGCTGGCCGCCTGCGCCATCGGTTTTTTGTGCAAGCACAACGCCTCCATCTCCGGAGCCGAAGTGGGCTGCCAGGGCGAGGTGGGCGTGGCCTCGACCATGGCCGCGGCCATGATCGCCTATGCCCGGGGCTACCGCTTCCAGGTCACGGAAAACGCCGCCGAGATCGCCCTGGAGCACCATCTGGGGCTGACCTGCGACCCGGTGGGCGGGTTCGTGCAGATCCCCTGCATCGAACGCAACGCCATGGGCGCGGTCAAAGCCTTCAACGCCTACCTGATCGCCTCCACCCTGGACGAGAGCTACCAGAAGGTGGACCTGGACAAGGCCATCCGGGCCATGGCCCAGACCGGGCGGGACATGTCGGGCAAATACAAGGAGACCTCCGAGGCGGGGCTGGCCCTAAGCTTCACGGAATGCTGACCATCCGCTGGGCGGCCCGTGCCGCCCGGCGGTCTCGTTCTTCGCCCCCGGCCGGATGCTGAACAAGGTTCAGCGCCACTGGCCGGGGGCAGAATTTTGATTGCTTTTCAGCCGGTTCCCTGCTAAAAAAACTCTTGGCTTTTGCCCATTTTTATTTCGGAGTTCACAGTGATTTCTTTCAACGGCGTCAACAAGTGGTACGGGGACTTCCAGGTCCTCAAGAACATCAATCTCAATATCACCAAAGGCGAAGTGGTAGTTGTCTGCGGCCCGTCCGGGTCCGGCAAGTCCACCATGATCCGCTGCATCAACCGGCTGGAACCCATCCAGGAGGGGGACATCCTGGTGGACGGCATGAACGTCTCCGACCCGCGCACCAACATGACCCTGCTGCGCGCCGAGGTCGGCTTCGTCTTCCAGCAGTTCAATCTCTATCCGCACATGACGGTCATGGAGAACGTCACCCTGGCGCCGACGCTCGTCCGCGGCATGAGCCGGGGCGACGCCACGGCCATCGGCATGGACCTGCTCAGAAAGGTCGGCATCCCGGACAAGGCGGGGGCCTACCCCTCCCAACTGTCCGGCGGCCAGCAGCAGCGCGTGGCCATCGCCCGCGGCCTGGCCATGCAGCCCAAGATCATGCTCTTCGACGAGCCGACCTCCGCCCTGGACCCCGAGATGATCAACGAGGTCCTGGACGTCATGAAATCCCTGGCCCGCGAAGGCATGACCATGGTCTGCGTGACCCACGAGATGGGCTTCGCGCGCGAAGTGGCGGACCGGGTCATCTTCATGGACGACGGGTATCTGATCGAGGAGAACACGCCCGAGGAATTCTTCCACAACCCGCAATCCGACCGGACCAAGGACTTCCTCAGCAAGATTCTCAGTCACTAACGGATTTATGCCCTTGCCGGACACGGTGTCCGACAAGGGCTTTTTCATACGACTCATCAACCAGGAGAGGTAAATGAGAGTTCTCAAAATCACCGCCATGGCCGCGCTGCTGGTCCTGGCCGCTTCCGTTGCATTCGCCGGTCCCACCTACGACCGCGTCATGTCCACCAAGGTCATCAAGGCCGGCCTGTCCAATCAGGGCATCCCGTTCGGCTTCATCAACGACAAGAACGAGTGGGTCGGCTTCGACGTCGACATGGCCACCGAGATCGCCAAGCGCCTCGGCTGCAAGCTCGAGAAGGTCGTGGTCAACAACAACACCCGTATTTCCTTTGTCCAGACCAACCCGCCCAAGGTGGACATGGTCCTGTCCAACATGACCCACAAGCGCGTGCGCGACGAGAAGATCGACTTCTCCATCACCTACTTCTTCGACGGCCAGAAGTTCCTGGCCCGGAAGGGCGCGGTCAAGGACGTCAAGGACCTGGCCAACATGAAGATCGGCTCCATGCAGGGCACGACCTCCATCGTCAACGCCAAGGCCTACCTGCAGGAGCTGGGCAACCCCAATCCGCAGGTCACCGGCTACGACGGCGAAGTGGCCATGTTCGAGGCTCTGAACTCCGGTCGCGTCCAGGCCATCTCCACCGACTCCACCCTGCTGCTCGGCTACGCCGCCAAGGTGCCCGGCAAGTACGAACTGGTCGGCGACTTCATCTCCGACGAGCCCTACGGCATCGGTCTGCCCCAGGACGACTCCGCCTGGCGCGACACCATCAACTTCACCCTGCAGGACATCTGGAAGGACGGCACCTACAAGAAGATCTACGACAAGTGGTTCGGCCCGAATTCCGACTACCCGTTCCCGCTGACCTCCAAGATCGAGATGTGGCCGTAGGCCCCTGTCCCGAAGCATGTAAACGGGTCCCGGAGCTCTCTGCTCCGGGACCCTCTTCCTTAAAAGAGCACGATGTTTAAACGGTATTTCGAAAAAATCTGGGTCCAGAACGTGACCCTGCTGGTCCTGACCGCCCTGATGGTCTACTATTTCGCCTTCGTATTCGAATTCAAATACGATTTCGACTGGGCCGTCTTCACCCACAAGGGCCAATACGGGCACATGGGCCTGCTGATGCTCGAGGGGCTGAACACCACCCTGACCATCACGCTCTATTCCTCGATCATCGCCCTGGCCATGGGCACCGTCTTCGGCCTGGCCCGGCTGTCCAAGTTCAAACCGGTCTACTGGTTCGCCACCTGCTACGTGGAACTGTTCCGCAACACCCCGCTGCTCATCCAGCTCTTTTTCTGGAACTTCGCCCTGCCCTACGCCTTCCCCGAAGACCTCCGCCTCAAGCTCTTCGACATGCATTTCGAGTTCTGGTGCGCCACGGTCGGTTGCGGCATCTTCACCGGCGCGTTCATGGCCGAGATCATCCGCGCGGGCATCCAGTCCATTCCCAAGGGACTGCTCGAAGCCTCCTACTCCTCGGGCCTGACCTTCTCCCAGACGCTGCGCAAGGTCATCCTGCCGCTGGCCTTCCGCGAGATCATCCCGCCCCTGGGCAGCGAGTTCCTCAACAACATGAAGAACACCTCCCTGGCCATGACCATCGGCGTGACCGAACTGTGCTGGTCCATGACCGAAGTCTACTCCCTGACCTACCGCACCTTCGAGGCCTTCAGCGTGGCCACCCTGGTCTACCTGGCCATGTCCCTGGCCATCGCGGGCATCCTCTACATCGTCAACGAACGCCTCAAGATCATGTCCCCGGACCGGACCACCCCCCTGCGCAGGGTGGCCGACATCCTTTTCTGGCCCCTCGACTTCCTGGGCCGCAAGCTCGAATACGTCTTCTGGTATTTCCGCAAGAGCCCGGACCAGCGCACCATCTCGCCCTTGAGGCAGTCGTTGCGCGTGGTCGGCAAGCAAACCATCCTGTCGCTCAAAATCCTGTTCGTGGCCACCCTGGCTTACGTCCTCTACGAGGTCGGCACGGCCGTATATCATTTCAATTGGGAAATCATTTGGGCCAATCTCAAGACCCTGCTCATCTGGCGCTTCCCCGACGGCGACGACACCGAGTTCTTCCTCGGTCTGGGCGGTCTGGCCGGCTCCCTGCTCATGGCCGTCATTTCCATCGTCGGCAGTTTCCTCATCGGGCTCGTCCTGGGCATGGGCCGCACCGCCAAAAACCGCGTCTTCCGCATCCCGAGCCTGCTGTACATCGAAATCATCCGGGGCATTCCGCTCATCCTGGTCATCCTGTGGTTCTACCAGGCCATCCTCCCGGTCGTCTTCAAAGTGGACCTGGACGCCTTCTGGGCGGCCACCATCGCCCTAACCTTCTTCTTCGGGGCATACATCGCCGAGACCGTACGCGGCGGCATCGAAAACATCCCCTCCGGCCAGGTGGAAGCGGCCAAGGCGTCCGGCCTGACCTACTTCCAGACCATGCGGAAAATCATCCTGCCCCAGGCACTCAAACAGATGCTCCCCGCCCTGGTGGGCATGTTCATCGCCGACTTCAAGGACACCTCGCTGGCCTACATCATCGGCGTCATGGAGCTGACCCGCGCGGCCTACGCCGTCAACAACCGGATCATGGTCCACCCGTTCGAGATCTACACCACCGTGGCCGTGCTCTACTTCGTCTTCAGCTACTTCATGAGCCTGTACGCCAAGCGGCTGGAACGCAAGCTCAGCCCCGAGGCCATGCGCATCGAGATGTAGCCGGTTCAGCGACACTGGCATATGAAGGGGGAGCGCAGACGCGCTTCCCCTTTTTTGTTCCCGAAACACTCCGCCCTCCCTGTCCCGAGGCGGTCGCAGCCCGGCTAATCTGCGCAACGGCGCGCAAAAACGGTACGCCGTGCGCGGTGATCTTTTCCCCAACAGACCGTATTCATGGGATATTTACATTGGCACGTCCATTGCGATCAGCAAAGTGGCATTCACCAACAACCACTGGAGGTTCGCATGTCCCGCTTTCTGACCGTCACTCTGTCCCTGTGCGCGCTGCTTCTGGGCGCGGGCCTGGCCTCGGCCGCCGCGCAAGCGCCGGGCGATCTCAAGCTCGGCCCGCCCGCAGGAATCAAGGCGAGCAAGGCCATGGTCGAGTTTTCCCATGCAGGGCACGGCGCGGCCGATGTCCAGTGCGTCACCTGCCACCACACCTGGGACGGCAAGTCCGATATCCAGGGCTGCGCGGCCACCGGCTGCCACGACCAGCCCGGCAAGAAGGGCGAGACCGCCTTTTATACGGCCTTCCACGCAAAGAAGACCGACCGCAGTTGCCTCGGCTGCCACAAGACCCTGAAAAAGGCGGGCAAGGCGGTTCCGGTGAGCTGCGGCCAATGCCACGAGAAGTAAGCCATACGACCATACCCCCACATCCTCCCCAAGCCGAAGACCCCGCCCCGCCAGGCGGGGTCTTCCCGTTCCCGCCCGCGCACCAGGGCGCACGCACCGTCCAGATCCGGTGCGCGCGTGCGCAAACCCTGCGCTCCCCCGCAGGAGAGTCCACATTAAAATACTGATAATTCATGATGTTATTAATGGCACGTCCCTTGCCATATGGTAAACGAAGCAACCACAACCCAGGAGACAGTATGCGACGCCTTCTCATCATCACCGTGACCCTTTGCCTGCTCACCCTTTCCGCTTCGGCCTGGGCCGGTCCCGGCAACCACCGCGCGGCCGCCCCCGGCTATGCCAAGCACGTGGTCGTGCACCGGTCCGTGGCCAAGGGCCCGGCATGGGGGCACCGAGCCATGCCCCGCCATCCGGCTCCCCAATGGGCCCACCGCCCCGGCCACCGCTACGGCCAGCGCCATGTCTACCGTTCGCGCTATGTCGCCAGGCGTTGCGAGCCGGTCCACCGCCGCCCCGTTGTGGTCCGCGAACGCTCCCTGAACCGTGGATCGGTCCTGGAATACTCGATCAGGATCCGGACCGCCAACTAGCCCCCGGCGGCCTCAGCCCAAAAGAAAAGGCCCGCTCCAAAGCGGGCCTTTTGTCGTTCGCTGGAATGCGCGCGATCAGGAGACGCGGATCGCCTCCTTGACCGCCTTGAGCTTCTTGACCTCGGCCAGGGCCGAATAGAGCTGGTCCAGATCCTTGACCTCCACGGTGAAGTTGAGCAGCGAGGTGCCGTCCACCTTGGACTCGAAGTTGCCGGAATCGATGTTCACGTCCAGGTCCGCGAGCATGGTGCAGATGCGCCCGAGCATCCCCGGCTTGTTCAGGCACTTGATCTTGACCTTGGCCGGGTACGGTTTCTCCTCCACGCCCTCCCAACTGACCTGGATGAGCCGCTCGTCCTCGAAGTTACCGACGTTGGGACAGTCGATGCGGTGCACGGTCACGCCTCGACCGCGGGTGATGTAGCCGATGATCGGCTCGCCGGGCAGCGGGTTGCAGCAACTGGCGAAGCGCACCAAGACGTTGTCCACGCCGGATATCTGCAATCCGTCGGCCTTGGGTTTCTTGCCGATCTCCACGCCCGAGGCGACGATCGGTTCCTCGTCGGGCTCGGCCTCGCCCTTTTCCCTGATCTTGCGCTCGTCCAGGGTCTCACCGTGCAGGACCGCGTACAGCCGTTTGATGACCTTGCGCGGGGTGTAGCGCGAAAAGCCGATCTGGGTCAGGAGCTCGTCCAGGCTGCCGCAGTTGAATTCCGCGGCCAGCTTGGTCAGTTCGCCGTCCTTGATGGCCTTCTGCACGTTGATGCCGACCCGGCGGCCTTCCTTCTCGAGCATCTCCTTGGCCAGGTTGATGGCCCGCTCCTTCTCCACGGTGCGGATGTAGTGCTTGATCCGGGTCCGGGCCTTGGCGGTCTTGACGAACTTGAGCCAGTCGCGGCTGGGCACGCGGTTCTTGTCGGTGATGATCTCCACCGAGTCGCCGTTCTGAAGCCGGTATTGCAGGGGCACGATGCGCCCGTTGACCTTGGCTCCGGCACAGATGTCGCCCACCTCCGAGTGGATGGCGTAGGCGAAGTCCACGGGCGTGGCCCCGTCCGGCAGCTCCTTGATGTCGCCGTTGGGCGTGAACACGTAGACCTCGTCCTGGAACATCTCGAGCCGCAGGGAGGACATGAACTCGCGCGGGTCGGACAGTTCGCGCTGCCAGTCCATGATCTGCTTGAGCCAGGTGTACCGCTCGGCGTCGCGCCTGCCCGCGGTCTTGCCCCGCTTGGCCCCCTTGCCCACTTCCTTGTACTGCCAGTGGGCGGCCACGCCGTTTTCGGCGATGCGATGCATCTCCTCGGTGCGGATCTGTATCTCGATGCGCTCCCCTTCGGGCCCCATGACCGTAGTGTGCAGGGACTGGTACATGTTCGCCTTGGGGATGGAAATATAATCCTTGAACCGGCCGGGCACGGGCCGCCAGGCCGCATGGATCAGGCCGAGCACGGCGTAACAGTCCTTGAGCGAGTTGACGATGACCCGGAAGGCGATAAGGTCGTATATCTCGTCGAAGGTCAGCCCCTGCTGCTCCATCTTGACCTGGATGGAATGCAGGTGCTTGGTCCGGCCGAAGACACGGCCCTTGATCTTGTTCACCTTGAGCATGTCCGAGATCAGTTCGATGACCTTCTCGATGTACGACTCGCCCGCGGCCCGGTGCTCGTGCACCGCCTCGGAGAGCTGCGCATAGACGTCGGGACGGAGGTATTGCAGGCAGAGGTCTTCCAGCTCGGTCTTGATCCGGTGCAGGCCCAGCCGGTTGGCCAGGGGCGCGTAGATGTCCTGGGTCTCCTGGGCGATGAGCCGCTGCTTGACCGGCTTCATGTACTTGAGGGTGCGCATGTTGTGCAGCCGGTCGGCCAGCTTGACCATGAGCACGCGGATGTCCTCGGCCATGGCCAGGATGAGTTTGCGGATGTTCTCGGCCTGCTGCACGGCCTTGGACTCGAAGTCCATCTTGCTGATCTTGGTCACCCCGTCCACGATGTCGGCCACGTCCGAGCCGAACAGCTCCTCGATCTCGTCCACGGTGGTGTCCGTGTCCTCCACGGTGTCGTGCAGCAGCCCGGCGGCCACCGTGGCCTCGTCGAGCTGCATGTCGGCCAGGAGATAGGCCACGTTCATGGGGTGGGAGATGTACGGCTCGCCCGAACGCCGGACCACGCCGTCGTGCGCCTGGGCGGAAAAGACGTAGGCCCGTTGGATCAGGTCCAGGTCGGGTTCCTTGATGTATGAGGCCACCTTGTCGGTGATTTCATTGATGCGAATCATGTATGTCCGTCCGTCTTACGGCTGATGCTGCAGCCTGCGCGGTATCCACCACTTCTCTGAGTTGTAGCCGATCCCCGCCGGAGCCGCCTTGATATTCTGTATCCGGGCCTGAACGATGGGCAGGGACATGGGGATGTAGAGAAAACAATAGGGCACTTCGTCGTGCAGGATCTCCTGCACCCGATCGTAGATAGGCTTGCGCTCCTCCTCCCGGACCAGGTGCCGCCCCCGCTCGAGCAGGTCGTCCAGTTCCGGGTTGGTGTAGCGGATGAAGTTGAGCCCGCCGTCCACGGCCTTGGACGAATGCCAGACGTTGTAGATGTCAGGATCCTGCAGGATATTCCATCCCAGGATAATAGCGTCGAAACGGCCCTTGTCAATGAACTCCTTGATGAACGCGGCCCACTCCACCGTGCGCAGGGAGACCTGGATACCGACGTCCTTGAGCCGCTGCTGCAATATGACGCCGGTCTTGCTGCGCTGGGTGTTGCCCTGGTTGGTGATGATGGAGAAGACGAACCGCTTGCCGTCCTTGTCCAACCAACCGTCGCCGTCCGAGTCGGTCCAGCCCGCCTCGGCCAGGAGTTCTCGGGCCTTGTCCGGGTCATAGGGGCGCGGCTTGATGTTCGCATCATACTGCCAGGTGCCCGGCTTGTACGGCCCGTTGGCCGCCTCGCCCAGCCCGTAGAGCACGCCCTTGACCAGCTCCCGCCGGTCGATGGCGTAGTCGATGGCCCGGCGCACGCGCACGTCCTGGAAAAAAGGATGCCGGAAATTGAAGCCGAGGAAGGAATACCCGAAGGAGAGGAACTTGAACTTGCGGAAACTGCCGTCCCAGCCCGGCCCCGAGGTCTGGTAGAGGTACTGCAGAGGGTCGAGCCCCATCATGTCCAGATTCCCGGCCTTGAGTTCCAGGAACTGGGTGCCCATGTCCGGGATCATGCGGTAGACCAAGTGGTCGATGTACGGCTTGCCTTCGAAATAGTTCGGATTGGCCTCGAGCACGATCCGGCTGCCGGCGGTCCATTCCTTGAGCATGTACGGCCCGGCCCCCACGGGTGCGCGGCTGTACTTGGTGTCGACGATGTTCTCCCCTTCCAGGAGGTGCTTGGGCAGGATGTCCGTAGCCCAGGATACCAGCGCCTTGGCAAACGGCTGGTCGTAGGTCACCTCGAAGGAGAACTTGCCGGTCTTGCGGAACTCCTTGACCAGCTTGAAGTTGCCCGCATAGGCCGTGGGCGTCTTGGGGTCGATGGTCAACCGGTAGGTGAACTCCACATCGTCGGCCGTGAGCTGGACGCCGTCGGTCCAGTAGATGTCCCGGCGCAGCTTGAACTTGAGCAGCTTGCCGCCGTTCAGAACCTCGTAGGACTCGGCCGCGTAGGGCACCAGGTTGATGTCCTTGTCGTACTTGAGCAGACTGACGTAGATCTCGCTGCCGATCATGTGGGAGGGTTGATCCGAAGACAGGATGGTGATCAGATTGCTCGGCTCGCCGAGCATGGGCTGGACCAGAGTGCCGCCCTGCTCGGGCTCGGCCGGGATATCCGCCGGGTTTACCGGAGCCACGGGCGTGGCGGGGCCGCCGCCGTCGGAACAGGCGGACAGGAGCATCAGGCAGAACAGGGGCACTAGCAGGTTCTTGAGTCTCATTTTCCCTTGCAAAAACAATTTGGTTGAACCATATAATTATGCGAGCATGGTTGACATTTCCAGTATGGCCCAACGGGTGCGAAAAGCCAAGGGGCCACATGGACGTGGGGGAAACAAATCCAGCTTGCCCATTGCTGGGGTTCTATGTAAGAAGTTCTGTTCGAATTTGTTGATATGATGATTTCGCGAGACTTTCTATGAGCAGCGGTGAAGAACAGATAGTCAAATCCATATTGCAGGATTTCATCGGCGACAGCGTCCCGGATTACATCCTGGAGAGCGCCCGTGGCATCGTGGCGGAAAACGGCGTCGCAAAACTGGACCTCAAGAAGCGGGAACAGTATTGGGACATCGACGGCCAGGTGCAGGGCGACGACTTCCAGAACTACACCTCGGAAATCGGGCTGAACCTGTCCGACAAGACCATCAATTATTACTGCAACTGTCCGGACTCCTTCTCCGGAGTCTGCCGTCACGTGGCCGCCACGGCGGTCAAGCTGCTCAAGTCCCTGGACACCGAATCCGGCGGCGAGATGCCCACTCCGCGCACGGACTGGCGCCAGACCTTCCGCCCGTTCTTCGCCACCGAGCTCGAACCCGAGTCCGGACGGCACTATCTCATCTACCGCATCTATCCCGAGCTCGGCCGGTTGCAGGTCGCCTTTTTCCGCGCCCGCCAGAACAAGTCGGGCATCTCCCAGGTCCAGAACGAGGTCACCCTGGCCCAGATCGTGGAAAACCAGGACTGGTGCGATACCTCCCCTGCCCTGCCCGGCGTGGCCGAGCAGATCGGGCACTACCTCGACTACTGGGGCCACAAGGTGGAGATTCCGGCGGGCCTGCACTCCTGGTTCTTCCGCGCAGTCAAGAACGAGTACTACCTCTACCTGCGCGAGACCGACCAGCCCGTGACCATCGAGTCCAAGACCATGCAGTTGAAGCTCTCGCCCGCACTCAGCGAGGACGGCCTGTCCTTCGACATCCTGCTGGCCCGCGAGGACAAGATGCCCTTCCCCATCACCGATGAGGAGGAGATATATTTCTACGGGCGGCTGCCGCTGTGGGTCTACTACAAGAACTCCTTCTATCCGGTGCAGACCGGGCTGGACCCCAAGCTGGTCCAGGGCATGGTCGAGCAGAAGCCCATCGTGCCCCACGCCGACGTGTCCGAGTTCCTGGACCGCGTCTGGACCCAGATTCCGGTCAGCGACCTCTACGGCCAGGAGGACTTCCTGGAGCGCGTGGGCCCCATCTTCCAGGACGCGGACTACGATCCCAAGCTCTACCTGGACGAGGAAGGCTCCCTGCTCGTGCTCAAGATCCAGAACATCTACACCAACGAGCACGGCGAGTTCATCATGCCCGGCCCCAACCCGGACCTGCAGACAGGCTCCTACCACGACGGCGGCAAGTCCTACCTCATCCGGCGCGCTCAGGACGAGGAGGCCCGGCTCCTGACCGAGCTCCAGGACATGAATTTCCAGCCCAGGAACAACCACATCTGGTTCATGGAGCAGGAGGAGGCCATCAACTTCCTGCTCGACTTCTATCCGCAGTTGGTCGAGGCCTACCGGGTCTACGGCGAGCAGAACCTGACCCGCTACAAGGTGCGCACCACGCAGCCCCAGGTGGTTGCCGAGGTGGAGAGCGACGAGGAGGACAAGTGGTTCAACCTCGAATTGTCGGTCCAGTACGACGACCAGCGGGTACCCATCGAGGTCATCTGGGAGGCGTGGACCAAGGGCAAGCGCTACGTCCAGCTCAAGGATGGCTCCTACACCAGCCTGCCCGAGTCCTGGCTGAACAAGCTCGGGCACAAGCTCAAGGCCCTGGGCTTCGACCCGGAAAAGGCCCCCAAGCAGCAGTTCAACCAGTTCGAGGCCCCGGTGCTCGAAAAGATCCTGGAAGACCTGCCGCAGGCCCAGACCGATGAATTTTTCGTCAAGCTGCGCGAGAAGATCAACAACTTCGACCAGATCAAGATCGTCGCCCAGCCCAAGGAGTTGCAGGCCACCCTGCGCCCCTACCAGGTCCAGGGGTTGAGCTACCTGAACTTCCTGCGCGAGTACGGCTTCGGCGGCATCCTGGCCGACGAGATGGGCCTGGGCAAGACCATCCAGACCCTGTCCTACATCCAGTCCCTGGTGGACAGCGGCGTGGACGGGCCGAACCTGATCATCGTGCCCACTTCGGTCCTGCCCAACTGGGAGCGCGAGGCCCAGAAGTTCGTGCCCAACCTGAAGCGGCTGACCATCTACGGGGCAAAACGCGAGGGGCTGTTCCAGCATATCAAGGGCTCGCACCTGGTCATCACGACCTACGCCCTGCTCCGGCGCGACCTGGACGAACTGCTCAAGTACGAGTACGCCAGCGTCATCCTGGACGAGGCCCAGAACATCAAGAACCCGAACACCATCACGGCCCGCTCGGTACGCAAGCTTGAAGCCGGCTTGCGTGTCTGCCTGTCGGGTACGCCCATCGAAAACAACCTGTTCGAGCTCTGGTCCCTGTTCGAATTTCTCATGCCCGGCTTCCTGGGCTCCCAGCACAGCTTCCAGCGCGGCATCGTCAAGCCCATCAAGGACGGCGACGAAGAGACGCTCGATTACCTGCGTACCCGGGTCAAGCCGTTCATCCTGCGGCGCACCAAGGCCGAGGTGGCCAAGGACCTGCCGCCCAAGATCGAGACCACCCACTATTGTGAACTGGTGGACGAGCAGCGCGAGCTTTACAACGCCCTGGCCAAGAAGCTCAAGGACCAGGTCCTCCGCGACGTGGACGAGAAGGGCATGGCCAAGAGCCAAATGTCCATCCTGGACGCCCTGCTCAAGCTCAGGCAGATCTGCTGCCACCCGCGCCTGCTCAAGCTCGACATGCCCGGCGTGTCCACCAACCTGCCGTCCGGCAAGTTCGACGCCTTCAAGGACCTGGTCGTGGACATCATCGACGGCGGGCACAAGGTGCTCGTCTTCTCGCAGTTCGTGCAGATGCTCCACGTCATCCGCAACTGGCTGCAGATCCGCGAGATTCCGTTCGCCTACCTGGACGGCTCCTCCAAGGACCGCTTCGAGCAGGTGGACCGGTTCAACGACAATCCGGACATCCCCATCTTCCTCATCTCGCTCAAGGCGGGCGGCACCGGCCTGAACCTGACCAGCGCGGACTACGTCATCCACTACGACCCGTGGTGGAACCCGGCCGTGGAGAACCAGGCCACCGACCGCACCCACCGCATCGGGCAGAAGCGCCAGGTCTTCGCCTACAAGATGATCTGCCAGAACACTGTGGAAGAGCGCATCCTCAAGCTCCAGGAACAGAAGAAGGACGTGGCCGAGGCGATCATCCCCGGCCAGTCGGCCCTGAAGAGCCTGACCCGCGACGATCTCGAGATGCTTTTCGAAATTTAGGTTAAATAGGAAATATTCCTATTTACTTCCCCGTCCTCTCCTGTTAGTTCCTGGCTCACGCCTGTTGACGGCGCCCAACCGATGGATTTACTTGTAGAGGCATCATGATACATCCCATGCACAAGATATACGACCTGGTCACCTTCACCTTCGACCCCGTGCACCACTTCTGGGAAAAGGACTCCACCCAGCGGACCGTGGCAGGTTTCCTGGTGGTGGTCTTCGTCCTCGCGCTCATCGTCATCGAGATGAAACGCCAGGGATGGATCACCGGGCATCTCGCGTCGCTGATTCCCGTCAGCCACTTCATGGCCATCAACCTGGCCTTCACCCTGGTCCTGGTCCTCGAGGTCGTCGGCCTGATCTTCACCCTGCCCTGCTCCATTTCCAAGTCCGTGGGCAAGCAGTTCGAGATCCTGGCCCTGATTCTGCTCCGGGACGCCTTCAAAACCCTGGCGGACTTCCCGGAACCCATCGCCATCACCGGCCACGAGACGGAGCTGTGGATGCTCATCTCGGACGGCTGCGGGGCCGTGGTCATCTTCTGCCTGCTGGGCGTCTACGCCCTGCTGCGGCGCAACCTGGACGAGACCCTCAAGGGAGGCACCCCGCTGTTCAAGTTCGTGGCCGCCAAGAAGCTGGTCGCCCTGGTCATGCTGGCCATCTTCGTGGGCATGGGCATCCAGAACGGCCTGCACGTGCTCCGCGGCGAGCATCCTTTCCATTTCTTCAAGAATTTCTATACGGTGCTGATCTTCAGCGACATCATGCTGGTGCTCATCGCCCAGCGCTTCCTGCCCGAGTTCCGGGCGGTCTTCCGCAACTCCGGGTTCGCCCTGGCCACCCTGCTCATCCGGCTGGCCCTGACCGCGCCGCCCTTCTACAACGTGGCCATCGGCATCGGCTCGGCGGCCTTCGCCTGCCTGCTCACCCTGGTCTACAACATCTTCTATTCGAACAATTCGAAATACGTCCAGAGACGGACATAGGAACGGCCGGACGGCCGGTCAGAGCAATTCGCGCACGGTCCGGGCGTCCGCGTCGGCCGCGACGAGTCCGAGCGTCCCGCCCGGCCGCAGGATCGTGCACCGGGCGTACCCCGGCGTGAAATGAAACAGGTCGTCCAGAGGATGGCCGGTCACCCGGCAGAGCACGGACCGGATCACGCCCGCGTGAGTCGCCGCCAGCACCGGAAGCGGGCCCCCGGCCAGTTCGACGAGCGCCGCCATGGCCCGTTCGGCCACGTCCTCGAAGCTCTCGCCGCCCGGGGCGCGGTACCGGCCGAGCCGCTGTCCGCGAGCCGTATACTCCTCGGAGAAACGTGCGCTGATATCGTCAAATGCCAGTCCGTCCCACGCGCCCATGTCGATCTCGTCCAGCGCGGGCAAAGCCTCCACGCCGAGCCCCAGTCGCCCGGCCAGCGGGGCGATGGTGGCCTGCGCCCGGATCGCCGGGCTCGAACACAGCCGGGCGAACGGGACCGCGCCGAGGTCATCGGCCAGACCAAGGGCCTGGTCCAGCCCCTCGGGTGAGAGCCGCAGGGCCGTCCGGCCCACGCACCGCCCCCTGCCACCTTCGGTCCGGCAGTGGCGCAGGAGCACGATCACGCCAGGGCCTCGCGGGCAATGTGCTCGGACGAGTCGTGCATCTCGCGGTCGAACCGGGCCATGACTGTCTTGGCGCGGCTAAGCCGCCCCAGGATGGCCTCCTCCGCACCCTCCTCGTGCCTGTACATCGACACCTTTTCCAGGTAGCGCGCCTCCAGCGGAACCGGCCCGTGGCAACGGACCAGCTTGTCGGCCAGGAAAACGACCTCCTTCTCGGTGATAGGCGCATCCTCGGCCAGGGTCAGGTCGAAATGGGCGGCCACGATGTCGGCGGCCGCGGGGAACCCGTGTTCGCGAAGCAATTCCGCCCCGGCGGCCTCGTGCCGCTTGGTCCCCTTGCCGATGTCGTGGGTCAGGGCCGCGCCGAGCACCAGGCCGGGGTCCAGACGGACCGCGCCGGGCCGGTCCGCCAATCGATCGTTTAGCCGCCCGCACAGAGCCACAGCCACGGCGGCGACGGCCCGGCAATGGCCGAGGATGTGGTCCGAGACCCCGTGCAGCCGGAACAACTCCGCACACTCGTCCTCAAGGGGATAGCCGATCCCGGCCACGGCCAGGGCCAGCTCGTAGTCCTCGGGGTAATCCAGGTCGTGCACGGTCCCGAAATCGGGCACGTCCAGATCGCGGGCGTCGGCCTCGAAGCCGCCCAGCACGGCCCGCAGCCCGCCGTCCCCATCGTGATTCAGAATGGCCGGGACCGCCTCCACGCCGATCAGCGGCGGGTGGCCGCGCTCCCCGCCGAACCGAGGGTAGAGCACGGTCGGCCGGGTCCGCCGGAATTCGTCCATGAGCCCGCGCACGGTCTCGGGCCGTACCAAAGGGAGGTCCACCGGAAGCATAAAGACCCCGTCCACGTCCGATCCGACCGCCCGCACCCCGGTCAGAACCGAAGAGTACATGCCCTGTTCAAAGGTCGGGTTGTACACGGCCATGGCCCCGGCCTCCATGGCGCAGGCGGCCACTTCGTCCGCGCGCTTGCCCGTAACCACCACTATCCGTTCCACCCCGCAGGTCCGGAACAACGCCACGCAACGCGACAGGACCGTGCCGCCGTCAAGCGGCAACAGGGGCTTGAACCGGCCCATGCGCGAGCACAGCCCGGCCGCGAGGATGACCGCAGAATACACTGCCGTCATGCCTTGCCCGCCCGGACCTGGATCAGCTCGCCCACGATGCTGACCGCGATCTCCTCCGGAGTCCGCCCGCCCAGGGGCAGGCCGATGGGGCTGTAGCAACGGTCGATATCCGCCTGGGTGAAGCCGTCGGACAGCAGGGAATCGTAAATCTTGTTGCGCTTGGTGGAGCTGCCGATCATGCCCACGTACCGCGCCCTGGTGCGCAGGGCCTCGGCCAGGACGTTGCGGTCGTGCAGGTGGCCGCGCGTAACGATGACCACGAACGCCTCGCCGTCGTCCTTGAAGGCGTCGCAGCACCCGGCAAAGGACGGCAGGACCACCACTTCGTCCGCCTCGGGAAACCGCTCGCGGTTGGCGTACTCCTCGCGGTCATCCAGGACCACGGTGCGGAACCCGACCATGGCCGCAACCCGTGCGGTAAACCGGGACACGTGCCCGGCCCCGAAGATATACAGCGACGCGGGCGGGATGAACGGCTCGGCCAAGACCATGGGATCTCGGTCCCGCATAAAGACCGGCACGTCGCCCTCCGGACTGCCCGCCACGAGCTCGTGCCCGACAACGCGCGGCCCGTCTCCATCCTGGATGCGGGTCTCCAGCGTGGCGGGAACGCCCTTGCGCAGCATCCCGTCGAGTTCGGCGTATGCGCGGGCGCATTCCCCGCCCGGCGCGGCCATCTCCAGGAGCATGGACAATCCGCCGCCGCAGATCATGTCCGATTCCGCAGCCAATTCCTCGGTCATGTCCACGAACATCAACCGGGCCTCACCGTCGGCCGCATCATCGGCGAGCATCTCCCCGGCCGCCTTGCAAGCGCGGGCCTCGCCCAGGCCGCCGCCCACGGTGCCGATAATGGACCCGTCCCCGCGCACGGCCATCTTCGCGCCCGAGGACCTCGGCGTGGACCCGGAACTCTCCACCACAGTGACCAGGACAAAGGGCTCTGCCGCCTCGACCAGCCCGGCCACGTCACGCACAAACGCTTTCATGAATCAACTCCCTATGGCTATACGCCGCTTGTTCAGGCCCGGAACGGCCGGTGCGGCGTCATGCCTGTTCTCGATATCCACCTGGAGGGTCTTGTCCGCAAGCCCTTCGGCCACCACGGGCAGGTTCCTCAGTGCCGCCAGGATCGTTGCGGCGGAGGCGTTCCCGCACACCGTGAGGTGCAGGGTGTCGCCCGCCAGCCGGGCCGCAAAATCCGCCACGCCCGGCACGCCGTACAAAATTTCATTCAATTCCCGCAGGGTCAGGGAACCGGACGGCAACGGTATGCCGTCATGCCTACGCCGGACCAGCGGGTCCAGCCTGCGCAAGGGGCTGCCGCAACGGCACTCCCCGGCCAGGATGCGCCCCACGTCCCCGGTGCGGTAACGGATAAGCGGCATGCCCAGCTTGAGCGGAGTGGTCACGACCATCTCGCCGAACTCGCCGTCCGGGAGCAGGGCCCCGGTGTCCGGGTCCACGATCTCGACGTACACGTCGGTCTCGCGCAAGTGCATGCCCGAACCGGGCGCGCACTCCACGGCCCCGCCCAGGCCGGTCTCGATCATGCCCCAATGGCGGAAGACCCGGCAGCCGAGACGCTCGGCCACGCTCGTGCGGACCGCGTCCGGGATCACGTCCCAGCACAGCAGCGCGGAGCGGATCACCCCTTTGGGCAGGCCGCGCGCCGCCCAGGCGTGGGCCAGAAGATTGACGTGGGCCGGAGAGCCGACCAGGCAGGCGGCCTTCTCGGTCAGGCAGCGGTCCACGGCGGCCTCGGCGTCCGTCAGTTCGCCGAAGGCCACGGCCCTGGAGCCGTGCCGCGACAAGGCCTCGTCGAGCAACTGCCCCACCCCGCCGGGACGCGCTCCGGGCAGAAGCACCAGCGCGGTCCCGCCCGGCTCGACCATGTTGGCCATGCCCCAACTGAAGAAGTCCACCGTGGCCTCGAGGTCATCCGCGGTATGGAAAATGCGCTTGGGCTCCCCCGTGGTCCCGGAGCTGGACAGGGTGACCACCCGTTCTATGTCGTCGCGGGACACGCTGAGCAGCGCATCCGGATTGGTCCGCAGTTGCTCCGGGGTGATCACCGGGAGCCGGGAAAAGGCTTCCAGGGAATCAAGGTCCGCGCCGCGCACGTCCGAAAAGTGGCGGTAATAGAACGGGCTGCCTTGCCGCGCGTGGTCCACCAACGCCTTCAGCCGGTCGAGCTGCCAGGCGCGCAGTTCGGCGACGGTCGGGACCGTGTCCCGGTCCATGCGCCCGGCCAGCCAGGAATCAAGATTGGATCGGCCCATGACATTTCCCCCGGTACAGGGTTTCGCCGCCCATGGACGTCAAATTGTAGGCGCAGAAGGGGATGAGCCGCCCGTCCGGCGAGACCTCGTGGATGCAGCACCCCTTGAGCCGCTCCAGGTCCAGGGTCCAGCAGTCCTGGAAGGCCATGGCCGACACGGCCAGAGTGTGGGTGGCCGCCCGCCGGATGAAGGCGCCCAGGACGTCTTCCGCCCCGCCCTGCGCGGCCCCGCTGTCCGGCGCGGCCTCGAAGGCCATGGGCAGTTGCCGGTCCGGCGAACACCACTGGCGCTTGACAAACGCCTTGGCCGCGTCCGCCCCCTCGGAGGCCGGGCGCGGCGTGCAGCCGCAGTCTCCGCCCGAGGACAGCCGGGTCAGCCCGCCGTCCTCGGTGACCACGTAGTTGGCATGGAAGGAGCAAAAGGCGTGCTCACAGCCCGGCGGCCGGAAATCAACGGCCTTGAGCATCCCGCCCGTCTGGGCCTCCAGCCCGCGCATGATCTCGGGCAGGGTGATGCGCTCGTCATCGCCCGGCTGCCGCGGATAGCGCCCGAAATAGCTGACCGGCTGGAAATGCACCCCGCGCACGGCCGGGGAGCGGTCTACGGCCAGCCGGAGGATGTTGCCCAGGTCCCGGTCGTTGACGCCCGGTACCAGCGTGGGCACCAGGATGATGCCCACTCCGGCATCGGCCAGGGCGTCCATGGCCGCGAATTTGGTTTCGAGCAGGGGACGGCCCCGCAGGGCCTGGAAAATACGGTCTTCGGTGCCGTCGAACTGAAGGAAAACCGAGTCCAGTCCGGCCTCGGCCAGCCGGGCCGCATAGCCCGGTTCACGCCCGAGCCGGAGCCCGTTTGTGTTCAGTTGGACGAACGGAAATCCCTTTGCCTTGCCCAACCGGATGATCTCGGGAAGGTCTTCGCGCACCGTGGGTTCGCCGCCCGAAAGCTGGATATTGCAGTGGCCCGAAGCCAGCTCCACCCGGTCGAACAGCCGGCCCAATTCCTCCGGGGACGGATCGGGCGGGGCCGTTTTCCCGGACGAGGCGAAACAGACCGGGCAGCCCAGGTCGCAGCGCCAGGTGACCTCGATGAGCGCGGTGCAAGTGTGCTGGCGGTGGGCGTCGCACAGCCCGCAGTCCAGCGGACAGCCCCGCTCCACGCTGGTAAACGGCGTCTTCGGGCCGGACGGGACCTTGGGCCGCGCCCAAGAGCCGAAGGACGGCTCACCCCGCCAGATAACGGAACGGAAGTCCCCATGGTCCGGACAGGTCTTGACCAGAAAGGTCTCGTCGCCCACGGTCTCGTGAGCCGCCGGAATCGGCTTCAGGCAGACCGGGCAGACGCTCCTCGGGCTTGAAGTCACGGCAATTCGCGTCCCTCGGCCGGGTCCAGCCCGTTGTCCACCAGGACCTCGCGGATCTTGGCGTTGGCCTCGGCGACCAGCCCGCCGCAACGGGTGGGATGGGGCTGCCCGCAGCCGCCGTCCAGGATGGCCGCGCAGGTGGTCCCGCCGTATTCCATGGTCCGCCCCTCAAACCAGTCGCGCAGGGTCTCGAGCATGACCGGCAGCGTATCCACCGGCTCTTCCATGTCCATGCCCTTGCCCGCGTACAGCCCCAGGGCCAGGACCGAACCCGTGAGCACGCCGCACGGCCCGGAGCAGTCGCCCAGGCCGTTGCACAGGCCGCCCGCGGCCCGCACCAGGTCGGGGTCCTCGCGGCCCATCTCGTCCAGGGCCATGACGACCATCATCTGACTGCAGCAATATCCCTTTCCGGCCAATTCCATGACCCGGAGTCCGGCATCGTCCAGCATCGCTATGCTCCTTGCTTTTGCGCGATCATCAGAAAATAGCTCAACCCGCGCCCGCAGCCGCAGGAGACTCCCTCGGCAGTCCAGGCGAGGCGGGCCGCCAGGTCACGCAGGTGGGCCGAGTGGTCTTCCAGAAGTTCGATGGCGAAACCGCCGTTACGGACCAGACGGACCGTCCGATCCAAGGGCGCGGCCCGGTCCGCGCAGGACGCGCCGCCGCCCAGGGAAGGGCCGGTTGCGCACAGGTCGGACAGAACCAGGAAACCGCCGGGCTTGAGCACCCGGTAAAATTCGGCCAGCCCGCCGGGCCGGTCCTCGAACAGGGAGAGAACGCATTCGCAGAACAGCGCGTCGAAGGTCCCGGCCCGAAAGGGCAACCGGTCTCCGCGCGCCCGGATGAGCCCCTGCGGGCCGTCTGCCCGCTCAAGCTGGGCGGCCGAAGGCTCCACGCCCCAGGCCATCGCGCCGTAGCGCGAACGCAGCCGGGTCACGGTGGCCCCGAGGCCCGCGCCGATGTCCAGCACCCGCCGCCCCGGTACCAGACCGATGTAGTCCGCCGCCCGGTCGGTCAACTCGAAGCCGCCCGGCCGGAGCGTCTCCCCGGCCACGGCACGCAGTTCCTCGCGCTCCCACAGCGGCCCCGGCGCGAGGGCCACGGCTACTTGTCCTCCAGCAACTGCTCCACCTGATGCATCTTGCCCAGGGCCAACGCCTCCGGGATGAGCACGTAGCCGCAGTTCGGGCAGGTGGGCAGCTCCACGTTGAACTGGGAGTTGAGATAGGTCAGCTCCACCGGTTTCATGACCATGTCCTCGTCGCAGGGCCCGCATCGCCAGCCGCCAGCTCCGGTTCCCGGCACCGTGATCGCGCTGCTCATGGCTGCCCTCCCTTTATCTTCATGCGGTGGCACCAGGCATTGTGCACCAGGTACCCGTCGTCCGTTTTTTCGAATTCCACCCAGTAAGTCACCACGGCCGGACGGAACGAGGCCAGAAAACGGCCGGTCTCGTCGTGGACCAGATGCCTGCCGGACCGCTCCTCCTGGAGCAGGACCTTCTGCACGTCGCTCACAAGGATGCGCCGTTCCTCCATGGCCGCGGCGCCCGCCTCGGTGAAGGCCACATCGACATTCTCAAAGTCCTCGGCTGCGACGCCGTCCGCCTCGCTCCACAGCTCGCGCAGGAGCTTCTCGCGCAGATGGACGCGATTTTCGCGCCGCTCGGAATGGCCCGGCGTGGGCCGCGCGCCCGCCCCGCCTTCGCCGGGATAGAGCAGATCATAGAGGTGCATGGCCGTTTTGCCGGTCCGGGCGATCATCTCCCGGCACATGGCGCAGTAGGTAACGTAGTCCTCGTCCACGGCGTCGGCGCGCGCCTGGGCCGCGATCCGCCCGAGCTCCGGGTCCACCTCGTTCAGCAGCCCGCCGTAGCCGCAGCACTGGGTCAGCTCGCCGCTGTACTCCGGCTCGACAATGGACACCCCGAGGGTATCTAGCAGGCCGCGCACGTCGGCGCGCAGCGCCCCGTCCTCACGGGCCGCGCAGGGGTCGTTCACAGCCAGAGTCCCGCCCGCCTTCAGCGCGGTTTCGGGCAGGCCGAGCGCGCTCAGGATGGACCAGTGGGAAACGATCTCCGCCTCGGGCAGGGCCTGACGCAGAATCTTGATGCAGGAAGGACAGGCCGCGATGATGCGCGGCGAGCCGAGCCCCTGCCAGGCGCTCTGCAACTCGGCCAGGGATTCCTGAAACAGCGCATCGCGCCCGGACCAGGCGGCCGGAGCGCCGCAGCAGCGCAGGATCAGCCCGACCTTGCCCAGCCGCTCGCGGAGGTCCGCGTAGGCGCGCTCAGCCCCACCGGGGTCGGTGGCGGTCAACTGGCAGCCGGGGAAGAAGACGTATTCGCTCTCGGTCGTGCCCGGCGCATGCCTGGCCAGAGCGCATTTGTCGCCGTCGGCAAAGGCCATGTCGCGCAGGGCGAACTCGTGGGCCGAGGGCGGCATGGTCCCCTTGGCGATCATGTTCCGCCGCGCTTCGAGGCAGACGTCGCCCATGGCGAAATCCTCAGGACAGACCGTGTCGCACAGGCCACAGAGCATGCACGAGTTGATCAGCTTGTTGGCCTGGCGCGTGCCCCGGACAATGGCCTCGTTGTTGTATACCTGTCGGACGTAGACCTTGGGGTACTGCTTGTAGTGCTTGAGGTAGACGCACGCCTTGACGCACTCCATGCACTCGCACTTGAGGCAGCGGGCCGCTTCCTCCACGGCGCGGACCTCGTCGTAACCTTCGCCCACGGCCACCGGCCCGACCGGTTCCACCTTGGCCAGGTTGGTGTACAGGCGCGTGTCGTACGGCCCTTCGAGCTCGCGGCTCTTGACCATGGACACGCCCTGGGAAAAACGCATGATGGAATTGGCCGCCCGGCGCCCGGCGGCCGCCTGGAAGACCGGCGAGGTTTCGCCCGCGCGGACGGCGAACAGCCCCAGTCGGTTGGTGCCCAGCGTGACCTCGTCAGGCTCACCGAAATAGCGAAGTGTTTCGGGCACGGCGTCGCTGTCCACGAAGACCGCGTCGCGCTCCTCCAACTGGGCCTCGACCAGCTCCGGGGTGAGGGTTGCGCCCCGCTCGATGGTCACGCCCATGCGATCCATGGCCGCAAGCTCTCCGTCGAGGACCCCCTCGGGCAGCTCGACGCCGACATCGGGTGCGGTGCAGTACACGGTCACGGCGAACCCCTTGCGGGCGATCTCCCAGGCCGCGCACAGGCCGGTCATCCCGCCGCCGATCACGGCCACGCTCTTGCCGTTGCGCGGCAGGGGCCGGGGCGGCTTGGCCGCTTGGGCCGCGCCTGCCAGAAACCGCTCCAGGGCGCCCATCTCTATGGGGCCGCCTTTTTCGCCGCGCAGGCAGGCCGCCTTGCACGGTGCGTCGCAGATCCGGGCCAGGACGCCGGGCAAAGGCATGGTCTTGGCCAGCACAGCCCAGGCCTTGTCAACGCGCCTTGCCGCCAGCAGGGAGCAGCACTCGCGCGCGTCGACATGCAGGGGGCAGGCCGCCGCACACCGGGGCGACTCTTCCTGTATGCACCGATTTTCCCACCGTCTCAATTCCGCTTGTTCCATAGATCACCACTTACGGAAAAAAGCGGCCCATGCCAAGGCATGGGCCGCAATTATTACAGTTTAACCCACTAGCCCTTGAGAGCGGCGAGCACCTTCTCGGGGTAGGCGGGCAGGTGCCGGATACGAGCACCGCAGGCGTTGTAGATGGCGTTGATGATCGCCGCATGGGGGGCGGTCAACGGCATCTCGCCGACGCCGGAAGCGCCGAAGGGACCGTCGGGACGCGGGGTCTCCACGTAGATGATCTCCATGTCGTCCGGGATGTCCTTGCAGTACGGGATACCGGCGCCGGCCATGTTGGCGTGCTTCTTGATGTCCTCGTAGTCCTCGGTCAGCGCCAGGCCGATGCCCTGGGCGACGCCGCCGTGGATCTGGCCGTCCACCAAGAGGTAGTTGTTGACCACGCCGATGTCGGCCACGGTGACCATCTTCTCGACCGTGGTCTTGCCGGTGGCGGTGTCCACGGAAACCAGGGACAGGAACACGCCGTACATGTAGCAGCAGAACGGGTTGCCCTGGCCGTTTTCGTCGCAGTCGTTGGCCGGAGCGCTCCACTTGCCGTGGTACAGCAGCTCGAGTCCGTCGGCGACCATTTCCTCATAGGTGCGGAAGGTGCCGTCGGGCTTCTGCATGGCGGCCACGAGCTGGTCGCAGGCGTTCTTGGTGGCCTGGCCCACGACGACCTGGGAGCGGCTGCCGCCGGCCGGACCGGCCGCGGGAGCGAAGCTCGTGTCGCCCATCATCAGATGGATCTGATCCGGGGTCAGGTTCAGAGGACGCAGGGCCTCGTGGGCGGTACCCAGGGTACCCATGTCAGCACCCTGGCCGTGGTCGCCCCACGCGGAGTACACGGTCACGGTGCCGTCCTCGTTCAGGGCGATGTCGACCTCGGCGGTGTCCGGGCCGTCCAGGCCGGAACCGTACACGCCTACGGAGACGCCAACGCCGAGCTTCTTGGCATCGGTGGAGTTCTCGGCCGCGTACTTCTTGAATTCCTCGTACTTGGGACGGACCTTGTCGATCATCTCAGGCAGGGAATAGACCTCGGGGTCCTGGCCGGTGGGGGTGGTGGAACCCTCGCGGTAGACGTTCTTGTAACGCAATTCCAGCGGATCCATGCCCAGCTTCTCGGCCAGTTCGTCCATGCACACCTCGGAAGGGAACTCCGCCTCGGGAGCGCCGTAGCCGCGGAAGGCCGCGCCCCAGCAGTGGTTGGTGCACACGGTGCGGCCTTCGCCGCGGATGGCCGGGATGTCGTAACCCGCGCCGATGTACTGCGCGCCGCGCAGGGTCAGCAGGTCGCCGAACTCGGAGTACGGGCCGTGGTCCACGGTCCAGTCGGTCTCCATGCCGAGCAGTTTGCCGTCCTTGCTGGAGGCCAGGCGCACGGTGGTGAACTGCGGCGAACGCTTGCCGGTGTACTGCTGCTGCTGTTTCCAGGTGTAGTTCAGGAAGACCGGACGGCCGGTGGCCAGGGCGGCCGCGCCGACGAGTGCTTCCATAGTCGGGGAGAACTTGTAGCCGAAGGTGCCGCCCGTGGGGTTCTGGACCAGGACCATGTTCTCGGGCTCCACGCCCAGACCGGGAGCGATCATGAGCAGGTGCAGATGGATGCCGATGGACTTGGAATGGATGACCAGCTTGCCCTCGTCCCCGATGTAGGCGAACCCGACGTCCGGCTCGATGGGCATGTGCGGCTGGCGCTGCGTGTAGTAGTCGCCTTCGACGACCACGTCGGCGCTCTCGAAGATGGGCTTGGTGTCCGGTCCCTTGGCCTCTTTCTGGATGTAGTAGACGTTGGGGGTGCCGGGGTGGATCTCGATGGCGTCCTCGGCCATGGCCGCCGGGGCGGACATGTATTCGGGCAGCTGTTCGAGCTCGACCTTGACCTTCTTGGCGCCTTCTTTGGCCGCCTCCGGAGTGTCGGCGCAGACTATGGCGATGGCGTCGCCGTACTGGAAGACCTTCTCGTCGCACAGGATGGGACGATCCCAGCCGTCGCCGAGGTTGGTCGGGAAGGTGATCAGGCCGGTGATGCGGTTCTTCCCCTTTACGTCCTTGTGGGTCACGACCTTGTAGACGCCGGGCACGGCCTCGGCCTCGGTCACGTCGATGGACAGGACGTTGGCATGGGAAACCTCGGCCTGGACCAATTCGCAGTGCAGGGTTCCCGGAGGCAGGCGCAGGCCCATGTCGGCGCCGAAGTCCCAGGTGCCGGTGACCTTGGCCACAGCGGAGGGACGCGGATAATGGGTGTTCCAGATGCGGCCGTCCTCGGGGATCTTGAAGATCAGATCGTCCATGGACTTGTCGCCGCGCATAACCTCGGCGGCGGCCATGACGGCGTCCACCAGGGGCTTGTAGCCGGTGCAGCGGCAGACGTTCTTGTGCTGTTGGAACCAGTCACGGACCTCTTCGCGGGTCGGGCTGGGGTTCTCGGTCAGCAGCGCGTACGTGGAAACCAGGAAGCCCGGCGAGCAGAAGCCGCACTGCGCGCCGCCGAAGGCGATCCAGGCCATCTGGATGGGATGCAGGTTGCCGGGGGTGCCAAGACCCTCGAGGGTCATGATTTGGGTGTTGTTCTTGACCCGTTTCATCCTGACGGTGCAGGAACGGACCAGTTTGCCGTCACGCAGGATGGTACAGCTGCCGCACTGGCCTGTACCACAGCCGATCTTCACGCTGGTCAGTCCCAGGTTCTGGCGCAACACGTTGGCCAGGGACTCTTCAGGTTCGCACACGACGTTCCTGGAGACTCCGTTTACTTGGAGCGTCCGTTTGATCATGACAGTTTTCCTCCTAATTTGTTCTCACTGTCTCGCAGATAGGTTGGGTTCCCAAGGAACCGTGATCTATTTACCGAAGGGGCAGATGGGATAGCGGCAGACCTCGCAGGTCGCACAGAAACCGCCATGCCCCAAGGATACGATATCTTCTCGAGTGACCTTCTCCCCGGCCAGCAGGCGCGGGACAATCAGGTCGAACACGGACGCCCGGTAGTACATGACGCAGCCGGGCAGCCCAAGAATGGGTACGCCGTTCAGTTCGGCGACCATGAACATGACGCCGGGAAACGTGGGTGAACCGTAGGTGACGACGTCCGCGCCGGTCAGGCGGATGGCCGTGGGCGTCTGGTCGTCGGGGTCCACGGACATGCCGCCGGTGACCACGACCATCTCCGCGCCTTGGGCGATGAAGGCCATAATGGCGTCACGGGTCATGGCCGGATCGTCGGAGGTCAGGGTCTGGCCCATGACCTCGGATCCAAGCGTGGAGAATTTCTTTCGGATAACCGGCCCGAACTTGTCCTTGATGCGGCCATGGTAGACCTCACTGCCGGTGGTCACCAGGCCGACGGACAGCCGCCGGAACGGCCGTATGCCGACCACGTAGTCGTACTCGGCGCAGATGGCCTCCACCCGCCGGATCTTCTCCTCGTTGATGACCAGCGGGACCACGCGGGTTCCGGCCACGGGCCGGGTCTCGGTGACCTGCTGACCGGTATGCAGAGTGGCCAGGACGACCTCTTCGATGGAATTGATGCGGTGGAGGGCCTCGACGTTGACGTCGAGCAGGCCGGGATCGGCGATGAAATTGATGCGCCCCTCGGACACGTCCGACAGGGTGATGTTGGGGCCCACGGCCGCATTGGCGATACGGTGGGCGGCCTCGTTTTCGTGTATACAGCCCTTTTCCATGTCCAGGACGTAAATGTGCTCCTTGCCTATTTCAAGCAGCGTCTGGACATCCTCTTCCATTATGATGTGCCCCTTGCGGAACACCGGCCCCTTGGTTTCCCCGGGGACGATCTTGGTCATGTCGTGGCAAAGTACCATGCCGACGGCATCCTGTACGGGAACGGTCTTCATTGCTCCTCCACTAAAGACTCCGAATATGGTCCGCCGTCCCATGCCGCTGGGACGACAATCGCCCATCCATCTCCAACCGGGCAAGTTTTATGCCTAAATAGGCATAATATTTGGGTATAGAACCCCCTGGGTGCCCGTTTTCAACCAACACTGCGGCATGTAGTCAATTATGCCGAGTTGAACCTAACATATTCCGATGGATGGGTGAGGTCAACTGTCTCTTTTTAATTTAGCTTAAATTTTTCATGATGTTAGGTGTACACATTTCGAACACAACACCATTCCCCACAAAGCCGAAAACAAGACAAAATACCTGTCCGGCCACTTCCCCCTTTCCAGCAACATTCTGAAAAAGGAGAGAATCCGAATCCGGTCATGCGGTCACTTTTCTTCCCGCAAATCGTTCAACCGGCTGAAAACCGTCCTCGGCCTGACGGCTCCGTCCCGTTGCCGGCCACCTGCTCTCTTGCTGCCCGAAACGTTCATTTCGGCCGAAGTCTCTTTGTCGGCCCAGACGCCGACAAGGGGCCGGACCGGAAATGAAACCACCCTCAACGTGTTCGTTCGCTGCCAGGATGGCGCCTTTGCTGAACAGGCCGAACTTGGAACAAACGTCTGCGGCACGGCAACCGCGTCCTTTCCTTAAGCAAGAATCGGTCCATTATGTTTATCCTGGCATAGTAAGGCATTACGCCGCTATCGGTCTGAACACCTTTGCCCCCTTTCATCCCCCGTCTCTGGGTCACATTGGCCATTCAAAGGGCGATCATGCATATAATATATATAATTTCAACATGTTATCGTATGTATCTTTTTGACACACAAAAGATGGCCAAGTGGGTCATAATTTCATGGCACAACACTATATAAATTGATAGAATTACGCCGTAATCCGATGCGTTGCGACACGCTCCTTGAGTTCTAGCTTCCCCTTCCATTGGAGGAAATCGTCACCCTCTTCGTGCGCCTCACACTTTCCAATTCGGAATGTCGCCCCGCATGGACCGCCCGGACCGTTCATCCTTGCCCGGCGTCCAAACCTCTGCTAGGAATCCATGTTGTGCGTTATAACGCACGAGGCTAAAAAATATCGTTCCGCATCCAACGTACAAGGAGAATCCGTGTCCGCGAACGACATCCGGAGGGCCATTGCCGAACGGCTGAAGGCATGCAGGAAGGAACGGGAGATGAGCCTGGACAAGGCGGCCCTGCTCACGGGCGTGTCCAAGGCCATGCTCGGGCAGATCGAGCGTGGCGAGTCCGCACCGACCATCGCCACCTTGTGGAAGATCGCCGGCGGATTGAACCTCTCCTTCTCGTCGTTCTTCGCGGGCAAGGCCGGATCCGACTTCCGCCAGGTCCCCTTCCCCTACGACGCGGACATGGCCATCCGGGTGGTCTTCCCTTTTGACGCGGCCACGCACATGGAGATGTTTGAGGTCACCCTGAGCAACCGGTACCATCAGCGGTCACCCGCCCACCGGTTCGGGGTGGTGGAACATGTGGTGGCCGTCAGCGGCGTTCTGGACCTGATCCACGAGGGCCGGGTGCACCGCCTCAAGCCGGGACTGGCCCACCGCTTCCACGCCGACGTGGCTCACCAGTACCGGGCGGCCTCGGACACCGTCGTGTTTCAGGCCATCATCTGCTACACCTGAGCCGCGCCGCTCGTGCCGAGGCCGGAGTACGCCGAACGGCCCGGCCCTGACCGTTGCGGATTCCATGCCCGTATCAGGCTGCCCGCAGACGCAAAAAAAGGAGGGCGGCCAAAGCCACCCTCCGAATATTCCTGCTTGCCGGACCTGGACCAGATCCACGGAGCCAGCCGGATGAAAACGACAGATCAGAACGGCACGTCGTCCATGCCGCTGGCCTCGGACGGGAAGGCGGGACCGAGGTCCTCTTCCTCCTGCTGGGGCTGATTCTGCGGATAGCCGTTTTGCTGCGGACGGTTCTGCTGCGGACGGTTCTGCTGATAGCCGCCCTGTTGTTGGTACCCGCCCTGCTGCTGGTAGCCGCCCTGCTGGGCGGGCTGCTGGCCGTCGGGGGCGCGGTCCAGTCCCTGGATGCTGTCGGCCACGATCTCCGTGGTGTAGCGATCCTGGCCGTCCTGGCCCTGCCACTTGCGGGTCTGGAGCTTGCCTTCGACCATGACCAGGCGGCCCTTGCCGATGTAGTTGCCCACGAACTCGGCCTGTTGACGCCAGGCCACCACGCGGTGCCATTCGGTGCGCTCCACGCGCTGGCCGGTCTGCCGGTCGCGGTACCCTTCGTCCGTAGCCACGGAAAAGTTCGCCACGGCCTGGCCGGAGCCGGTATAGGAAACCTTCGGATCCTGGCCGACTCGGCCCACAATGATCACTTTATTCAAACTGCCAGCCATTTCAACTCCTTACCTCACAATGGTTCGTCTCATAGAAATGCAATATCAAAAATCGGCGGCAATGTCTTCCAGCGCGTCCATGGTATCTTCGAGGGCATAGGTGAGCTTGTCCGCCTCGCCGGGCTGCCAGTCGCCGAGCGCCTTCTCAATGGACTGGCGCAGCTCGTCGGCCTTGTCGGCATGCTCCTTGAGGGCCTTGGCCTGGTTGTCGGGGATGAGCCCTGCCCGAACCGCGTCGAAGACCGCGTCGGCCAGCTCCATGACGCCCTTTTTGGGTATGGCGTTGCTGTCCGGCCAAGCCAGTTTCCACAGGGATGGCCACGCCGTGCGCACCTCGTCCTCGCTATACGTCCACGCCGACACCCGAACCTGAAGCAATCTGCCCATGGCGCGCCTCCGATGTTGTACCTACGCCTCTTCTTCCCACTCGCTCTGAATGCGGGCCACCACGTCCTGGATGACCGTGAGCTGGTCCTCGGGACAGACGCCGATGAGGGGTTCGCCCTCGTCCACGTTGTCGCCGCGGCCGAAGTAGACGGAGTAGATGATGCCCTCGGGCCCGGAATAGGCCAGGGGAGTCTCCCGCTTCATGCGGGACACGATAAGAAATTCCATGCCGTCCTGGACCTTGACCGAGCGCTTGCCCGAGACCTTGAGCTTCTGGTCCACCTCGGGGACGAAGTAGTATTTGGCCCGCTCCGGGGCGCGAAACAGGTACAGGGCCTCCTGCAGGATCAGCTCGATGACTTCCTTGCGGGTCAGATAATGCTTGATGGTCACCAGCGGCTCGCCCGCCTCCACGAACTGCCCCTCGTGCTGCGTGTGCACGGCCTCGATGACGCCCTTCTCCGGTGCAGGGATGGGCTTCTCGTTCTTCTCGCGGGTCAGGTGGGCCAGCAGGGTGCCGGGCTTTTCCAGGAACTCGCCGCGCGGGCCGTGGACCTTCTCGCCGGGCTTGACGGCAGCGAACGAGACCACGCCGGTATGCGGGGCGCGGACCACGATCTCGCGGTACGGGGACGCCTTGACTTTATCGAGCAACTCTTTGATATTCAGCACTATTTATCCTCTATTACGGTCTGATTCGTGTTTGTTTGAAACACGGGACGCGCTCGGGTGTGTCTCATAAAAATCAGCGATAGTAAAGGTTGCGCCCGCCCATGGTCAGGAGGGACTGGTGGAGGTTCTTCTTGACCTCCCGGCGATCCCAGATGCCGTGGATGTGGCCGCGCGACAGGGCGTGGTACGCCTTGTGATAGTTGGGCGGCACGGCAATGCCCGTGGTCTCGGAAATGACCCCCGGCCCGGCAAAGCCGATGTTCGAGGACTGCACCGCGAACTGGTACGGCGAGCAGCCCAGGAAGCTGGCCACGGGCCCGGCGTAGGAGTTGGTGTCGTAGAGCACCAGGTACAGGCCGCCCGCGTCGATGTAGCGGCGCACGGCGATGGTGCAGCGCGGCATCTGGATGACCCCGTTGACGCCCTCCTGGATGCGGATGCCCGCCGTTCCGTGCACATAGGCGATGAACGGCTGGCGCTTGCGCGTGGCCCGTTCGGCCGCGCGGATGAACTTCTCGCCCTCGGCCGCGCCCACCGAGCCGCCCCGGAACGGCGCGCAGAGCACGGCCACCACGGCGTCCACCTCCTCGATGGAGGTCTCGAAGGTGATGCACGCGGACTTGAGCCCGGTCCGCTCCTTGGCCTTGTCCAGCTTGGTGTCGAACTTCTCGTAGCCCAGGGGGTTGATGGACTCCAACTGCTGGTTGAACTCCTTGGATTCGCTGTAGTCGAAGACGTTTTGCAGGTACCAGCGGTACTCCATGGGGAAATGGTGGCCGCAGGACGGGCAGACCCCGGCGAAATCGCCGAACAGATCCGGCACCCACAGGTCCGGGCAGTGGTGGGTGCGCACGTTGGGGCAGGAAATGGTCCGGTCCTCCTGGCTGCGCGGGCTGGTCCAGGCCCATTCGCTACCCACCAGGCAAGCCCCGTCCTCCGGGCAGGAGAGCCGGGTCAGCCGCTCCTTCACGGCCTCGCCCACCTTGGGCTGGGCAGTGCCGTTGCCGGGCAGGATCTTGTCCAGGGTCTTCTTGAGCGGCATGAGCACCTTGTGCCGGACCAGGTGCGCCTCGGCCCCGAGGTCCTCGAACATGGCGTTGAGGCGCTTCTTCTGGCGCCCGAGCAGGTCGTAGCGTAAAAAGGAATGGGCGGCCCAGATGGTCCCCTTGGTGGCGGCCACGGCGCGGGTGACCACGCCGGTGCCGTCCAGGCGCGCGTGGCGGCTCATGGACCGGAACTTGCGCTGGCGCTGCTCCACCAGCCGGTCCAGGGCGGACTGGGACAAGGTCCAGCGCATGTAGATGGACTCGGCATCGTCGGTCTTGGAGGTGCGCACGGCCATGGCCCGGTAGAGCTTCATGGACTTGACCGAGCTGACCACCTCGTTGGTGGTCTGGATCAACTCGCGCCGCAGCTCACGGAAAAAATCGTAATGGGACGGCCTTGCCCCCAGCGGCGGCTCCTGAAGCACGCGGTCCACATAGCCGTTTTGCAGGTTGTCCCCGGCGGTGATGCACAATTGGCGGGCGCACTTCTCGATGAGCTCGGGCGTGGCCCGTTCCCCGCTGCGCAGCCCGGCCTCGATGGCCGCCGCACCCTCGGGCGAGATGACCGAATAGTAGCCGTGGGAGAGCATGATCCTTCGGTCGGCCAGACCGATGGCCTCGGCCCCACCCGAACCGCCCTCGGAGAACACGGCCACCACCGGCACGCGCAACCCGGCCATATCGTACAGGTTGCGGGCGATCTGCTGCGCCGCGCCCGGCCAGTCCTCGACCGGATAGGCACCGGGGGTGAACACGAAGGTGTGGACCGGGATGTTCTCGGTCTCGGCGACCTTCATGTAGTGCAGCGCCTTGGCGTTGCCCCACGGTTTGACCGAGCCGCCGTTGCGGAAGGCCTCGCCGTGGCCCTTTTCCTGGCCGATGACCATGACCATCTGGTTGGTGACCTTATCGCCCACCCGGCGGGAGAACACGGCCCGGGCGATGAGCATGCTCGGGTCGATGTTGTACTCGCCCCGGCCGCCGATCTCGGTGTAGTTGTCGTAGACGTTCTCCAAGATGTCCTTGAGGCAGATGCGCTGGGGATGGCGGACGATGCGCACCCTGTCCATGGGCGTCAGGGTGGTGTCGAGCTTTCGCTCGGAAAAATCGAACAGGTCCGCAATGCGCGCCAGCTCCTCGCGCTTGACCCCGCCAGGCTTGGCCTGATGGCGTTCCAGAAGTTCGCCGAACTTGGCCGCCAGCAGACGGATGGATTCGTCGTCGCGGTCGGCGAAGATGTCGCGGATGTAGGCCAGCCGATCCCTGAGCCCCTGAATTCTTCGTTCCCTGTCCATGCTCAGAACTCCAGGAGTTTGCCGGTCTTGGCCTTCAGGTATTCGACGTTGCTGTAGAATTCATCGGAGGACCCGCCGCACTGCCCCTCCAGCACCAACCCGTCCAGGAACTCCAGTCCGCGCGCCTTGGCCTCGGCCAGGTCGTTGCCCCAGACGATGGCCAGGGCCAGGTTCGGATCGTATTCCATGGGAATTTCGTAGGGCCGGTCCGTGGGCACGTGGGTATGGACCTGGAGCCAGTCGCGCTCGGGCCAGCCCAGTCGGGTGATGGTCCCGGCGCAGGGCGTGAACCGGTTGGCCGTGTTCTCGGCCACCAGCCGGTACTCGATGCCAACGCCCTCGAAGGTGATGTCCTCCTGGGTGTAGCGCAGGGGCTCGCCCAGGGCCAGGCGGATCTGCTCGGTGATGATGTCCACCGGCCGGCCGCCCACCCTGGAGATGACCGCGGACACGCCGTTCTCCACCTGGATGCGGGTGTTGACCTCCATCAGGAAGGGCTCCCCGCGCGGGGTGATGATCCACTCCCAGGTGCCCACGTTGTCGTAGCGGGTCTCGCGGGCCATGGCCAGAGAGTGGTCGGTGATCTCGGACAGCACCCTGCCTGCGTCGAAGGTGTAGGAGACCACGCCCGGCGCGAAGCCCGGCGCGACCTCGATGCGCTTCTGCTTGCCCGTGGACTGGACCGAGCAGTTGCGCGTGCCGAAATGGACGTGCTGCCCCCCGCCCCGTCCGGAGACCACCTGGACCTCCAGGTGGTTGAAGTCGAAGATGCGCTGCTCGATAAGTACGCCCTCGTCCCCGAAATTTCGCTTGGCGTAGTTGCGGATGCGCCGGAATACCGAACGGAACTCGTTGAAGTCCCCGACCTCCTCGATGCCCATGCCCCCGCCGCCGGCCGAGGCCTTGACCATGATCACCCCGTCCACGATGCCCTGGCTGGCCTGGAACTCGAACAGGGATGAGGCGATTTCGTCGGCCTCGATCTCGCTGTACACGGGCCGGTCCGAACCGGGCACGGTGGGCACGCCCAGGGAGCGCGCGATACGCTTGGTGTTGATCTTGTCGCCCAGGTCGCGGATGACCCACCAACTCGGGCCGATGAACTCCATGGGGCGGTCCCGCCGGACCACGCGGCGGGCGAAGCGGAAGTCCTCGGCAAAAAAACCGTAGCCGGGATGCACGGCCGTGGCCCCGCTCGCGTCGGCCACGGAGAATATCTCGTTGGCGTCCAGGTAGGAGGAAATGGTGTGGACCGCGCCGTCCCCGGCCATCTCGCGGGCCAGCCGGACGTGCCCGGACTCCCGGTCCGCGGCCGTGCACACGCAGACGAAGTCGAGCCCCAGACGCCTGCACGCGCCCATGACCCGCATGGCGATCTCGCCTCGGTTGGCTATGAGGACCTTGTGGCGGTCGATGTTTCCGGTTTGCACTGTCAACCTTGCTCGCGCTTTTTCTTGCGCAGGGCGATGAGTCTCTTCTGCACCTCGAGGACCAGCTTGTCGAGCTTGATCTGCTTCTGCCGGTCCAGGTCCACGAAATTCAGCCCCACGATGCCGTTGTCGTGCACACGCATGCACGAGGCCCTGGCGCCGCTGAGGAACAGCTTGTTCTTGATCAGCAGCTCCACGTCGTAGGCCTCCTTTTCGGTGAACCGCCCGCTCTTGTCGAGGATCGCCAAGCCGGTGGCGCTGAGGTCGGCCACGTCGTGAACGACATCCAGGCCGGGGAACCGCGCGGTCAACCCCGGCACCTTGGTCCGGAAGGCCTTGCGCAGCCGTTCCTCGTCGTCGGGCAACTGTATGTTGAAATCCATATATCCCCCAAAGGAACTCTTGTGTCCGCCCGAAGGCTATTTGCCGGAGACGCGCTTCTCCAGGATGAACTCCACCCGCCGGTTCTTGGCCCGGTACTCCTCGGAGGTATTCGGGTACAGCGGGTTGAGATAGGCCAGCCCCGTGGCCGTCAGCCGGGTGGATTCCAGCCCCATCTTGAGCAGCTCGCGCAGGACGTTGACCGCTCGCATGGCCGAAATCTCCCAGTTGTCCTTGAACCGCGAGTTGCCGCTCGGCCGTACGTTGTCGGTGTAGCCGACGATTTTGATGTTCTGGTCCTTGTGCTTGATGAAAAAGTCCTTGAGATCGGCCACCAACTGCACGCCCTTGGGCGTGAGGGTTACCTTCCCGGACTGAAACATGACGTCGCCGGGCACCCGCAGGGTGATGATCCCGTCCTCGAAATTGGCGCTGACCAACCCCTCCACGCCCTTCTTGGTCTGCAAAGTCTTGACCTCGGCGAAGACTTTGCGCTGGGACTCGATGATCTGGCGGCGCATCATGGCCTGGTCGATGAGCACCCCGGCCTCTTCCCGGCTAATGCGGCTGGTGGAAATCTTGTCCATCTTGCCCTGCAGGGCCTGGGTCACCGACGTGAAGGTGTCTGAAAACTTCTGCGTGTCGATGGTGGACATGGAATAGAGGAGTATGAAAAAGACCAGCAGCAGCATGGACAGGTCGGCGAAGGTGGTCAACCACTCGTTGACATCGCCATCGTCGTCACTAAAGTCGAGCAACAGGTCGTCGTCATATTCGTCGCTCATCGCTGGGTCTCCCGCTCGACCGGGGCCAGGAAGGACGAAAGCTTCTCATAGACCAACCGGGGGTTGTTGTTTTCAAGGATGGACTTGGCCCCCTCGAAGATGACTTCCAGGTGCAACTGCTCCTGCAGGGTACGGGCCTTGAGCTTGGCCGCGATGGGGATGAAAAAGAGCGTGGACATGGCCGACCCGTAGAAGGTCGTCAGGATGGCCACGGCCATGGCCGGGCCGATGGACTTGGGATCATCCAGCCGGGAGAGCATCTGGACCAGACCGATAAGCGTACCCATCATCCCGAAGGCCGGGGCCAGGGCAGCCAGCCGTTTGAACACGTCCTGGGCCACCTGGTGGCGGCGTCGCATGGAGTTGATCTCGATGGACAGGGTGGAGCGGATGAGTCCCGGGTCCGCGTTATCCGCGATAAGCTGGCAGGATTTCTTGAGGACCATGTTCTCGGTCTGGACGTTCTCCAGGGCGATGAGCCCCTCGCGGCGGCTGATCTCGGCCACCTTGACCATGATGTTGACCACGTCGCGGGTGCGGCTCTTGCGGCCGACGAACATCTTGAACGCGGCCTTGAAGGACTGTATGATCTCCTCGAACGGAAAGGCCACCAGGATGGAGGCGAGCGTGCCGCCGATAACGATCATCATGCCGGGGACATTGATAAAAACATCAACAGCTCCACCAAGGATAATGGCCCCGGTGATGAGCGAAAGCCCCACGGCAAGACCAAGTAGTGTCACGATATCCATAAAGCGTGCCTATCCTTCACGAGTCTGATCGGTCCGTTTGCGAAATCCCTCTCCCCTGCCCGGCATCGCATCCAAGCCACAAGGAGTCCACATGGAATACCATAGGAAGATACAACAGTCTGCCGCATACATACATGAAAAGCTAGACAAAATTCAAGCCGGTACCGTGGCATTTATAACGGGTACGGGCCTGGGCCCGCTGACCGCGGCCATCGAAAACCCGGTGATCATCCCCTACAGCGACATCCCCCGGTTCCCGGCTTCCTCGGTCAAGAGCCATGCGGGCCGTCTCATTTCCGGTTCCATCGAGGGCGCCCCGGTCCTCGCCCTGGACGGCCGCTTCCACCTCTACGAGGGGTTCACGCCGCAGGAGGCCACCCACAATATCCGCGTCCTCGGCGAACTGGGCATCAAGACTCTGGTCCTGACCAACGCGGTGGGCGCGCTCAATCCTTCCTTCGAAGTGGGCTGCCCCATGCTCATCGAGGACCACATCAACCTGACCGGCGCAACCCCCCTGCGCGGCGAAAACATCGACGCCTGGGGCGACCGTTTCCCGGACATGTGTGCGGTCTACGACCCGGCCCTGCGCAGCCTCGCCGTCCAAAAGGCGCTGGAGCTGGGCATCCGCCTGGAGCGCGGCGTGTTCATGCAGGTCATGGGCCCGAACATGGAGACCCCGGCCGAGACCCGCATGTACCGGATAATGGGCGCGGACGCCATCGGCATGTCCACCTGCATGGAGGCCATCGCCGCCCACCATATGGGCATCCGCATCCTCGGCCTGTCCTGCCTGACCAACAAGAACCTGCCGGACTGCATGCAGGAGGCCTCCTTGGAACAGGTCATCGCCCAGGCCGAGAAATCCTCCACGGCCATGGTCAAACTCCTGCGCGCCATCCTAAAGGAAATACGGAAAACCGCCGAATAGCCTTCGGGGTACCCCCAGGCATCGACACGGCTAAACAGCGACCGGGACGGCAACGACATGAACAAAGCGGCCTTGAGCATACTGACGGCAATCCTCCTGCTCTTCCTGCAGGGATGCGGCAACCGCCTGTGGGAAGACACCAAGGAGGCCACCACCGACACGTTCAACTACGTGTTCGATACCACGCCCACGGCCCACACCTTCCACGAAACCGCGTCCGTGCCGATCATCGAGCTCAACTACCGGGCCGCCGACGTCCTCTACTCCAACGTGGCCTCCCACGAACTGACCGCCAACTCCGCCGTGTTCGTCTCGCCCTTCACCAACCAGAACGACCCCGGCGACAAATCGGTCTTCGGCCAGACCATGACCAGGCAGATCGCCGACCGCCTCGTCCAGCACGGCGTGCGCATCACCGAGGGCGACCCCAACGTCACGGACTTCACCTACGCCACGGGCCTCGGCGCCGAGGACTACAAAAAGGCCGTCGGGCTGGCGGGCTCGTCCCGCGAGCTGCCGCCCCGCTCCGCCAAACTGGTCGGCTCCTACGTCATCGCCGATCAGTACGTGTACATGACCGCCCGCGTCATCCGCCTGGTCGACTCCACCGTGGTCGCGGCCCACAACTGGACCCTGCCCATCACCGACAGCGTCCGCCAGATGCTCCCCCAGCTCAAGGCCCGGGACGAAGGCATGGTCCCCACGGTCAAGACCTCGTTCAACGACTAGCGGACCGGGGACGCCTCCGGCGCGGCCTCGCCGGCCGGGCGTCTCCGACGGCTTAAGAACCTCTTGAAAGAGGTTCTTAAGAATCTCCAGAACTTTTTATGCCGCTTCGCGGGAACCGTGCTGACGCAACAGGCCGAGATTCTTCACATACCGCCCTACCGCCCCGCTCACTTTGAAGAGAAGGAGCACCCTTTCTCTCTACCCGCCGCACGCGCGCATACGCATACAAAAAGTTTAGGAAGGAAAGGGGGATGGGGGGCCGGAGGCAAAAAAAAAGCGGGCCGCGTCGGCGGCCCACCCTTTTTTCAGAACGCACCCCACTCCGGGGTCAGTCGATTTCCTCGTATTCCTCGACGCGCCAGACTTCGCCCGCGTCCTCGCCCCATTCCTTCTTGGCCAGCCGGTGGCCGAGGTTGAAGGCCTTGGTGTTGACGGCCCGGATCTTGGGCGGGAGCACGGCTTCCAGGCTTTTGCGCATGGTCGCCTGGTTGACGAACGGCAGGAGGCAGGAGAGCGCGCCCAGGACCACGGTGTTCATGGCCTGGACAATGCCGATCTTGTCCTTGGCGAGCGCGGTGAACGGAAGGCCGAGGTACTGATTGGTGGGCGGCTGCTTGACCAGATCGGATTCGATGACCAAGATGCCGCCCTTCTTGAGGTACGGATAGTAGGCGTTGCACGCCTCCTGGGACAGGGCCACGAGCAGGTCCAGGGATTCAGCCTTGGGGTAGCTGATGCGCCCGGAGCTGATGACCAGGTCGCACTTGCTGGACCCGCCGCGCGCCTCGGGGCCGTAGCTCTGGGTCTGGGTGACGTTGTAGCCGTGGCCCAAGGCCAGCCCCTGGCCCATGATCTTGCCGAGCGTGATGATGCCCTGGCCGCCGAGGCCGGAGAAACGGATTTCAAAGCGGTCGAGTTCCTGTTGCGCCTTCATCTACTTGCCCCCCTTTGCGGCCTGCTTGAGGAAGTTCTCCTGGCGGGCGTAGTACAACTCCTCGTAGCCGGGCTTGCCCCGGTCCACGAACACGCCGATGGGCATGCGGTCCGCGCGCTTGTTCTCGGGCAGCTCATTGTAGCGCTCCACGGGAATGGCCGTGGACTTGAGCCACTTGTACATGTCCACCGGGGACTTGTACTTGTTCTTGCGCCCGAACTGGGTGTGGCACGGGGTGATGGCCTCTACCAGGGAGAAGCCGGGCCGTTCCAGGGCCTCCATCATGATCTTCTCGAGCCGGTTGACATGGAAGACCGTGCCGCGCGCCACGTAGTTGGCGCCCGCGCCCCGGGCCAGCTCCACGGTGTCGAAACTGTGGTCCAACTGGCCGTAGGGGTTGGTCATGGTGGTGGAGCCCTCGGGCGTGGCCGGGGAGCTTTGTCCGCCGGTCATGCCGTAGATGTTGTTGTTCAGGATCATGGCCGTGACCCCGATGTTGCGCCGGGCGGCGTGGATCAGGTGGTTGCCGCCGATGGACAGCGCGTCGCCGTCGCCCATCAGCGCGATGACGTGGAGCTTGGGGTTGGACATCTTGATGCCCGTGGCGAAGCTGAGCGCCCGCCCGTGGGTGGTGTGCACGGTGTTGAAGTCCACGTACACGGCCAGCCGCCCGGAGCAGCCGATGCCCGCGACCACGACAACGTCGTCCTTGGGGATGCCCAGAGCATGGATGGAACGGATAAGGGTGCCGAGCACGATCCCGTGGCCGCAGCCGGCGCAGAGCACGTGCGGGAACTTCTTGTTGTGCCTCAGGTATTGATGGATGATTTCGTTTCCGGTGATATTGCTCATGTGACTACCCCTGCATGATGACCTTGAGGATTTCCGAGGGAGTGACGATCTGGCCGTCCACGCGGTTGATGGTCCTGACCGCGGCGTGGCCCATGTTGACGCGCTTCACCTCGCGGGACATCTGGCCCATGTTCATCTCCGGGACCACCAGGGTCTTGGCGTGGGACAGGATTTTCTCCGTCTGCCTGCGGGGGTACGGGAACAGGGTCATGAGCTTGAGCAGCCCTGCCTTGACGCCGTTGCTGCGGGCCTGCTGCACGGCTAGCTCGGCCGATCGGGCCACGGAGCCGTAGGCGATGACGCAAACGTCGCAGTCCTCGGTCATGATCTCCTCGACAAGCTGGATATCGTAGAAGAACTGGTCGATCTTACGATGGATGCGGTCCATGAGCTCGACCACCTCCTCGGGCCGCTGGGTGGGAAACCCGTTGCGGTCGTGGGTCAGGCCGGTGACGTGGAAGCGGTAGCCCGAGCCGATGGGCGGCATGGGCGGCACGCCGCGCACGGTCTCCTCGTAGGGCTTGTACCACTCGGGCGGCATGCTGGGCACGGTGCGCGAAAAGACCTCATACTCGCCCTCGTTGGGCAGCTCGATCTTCTCGCGGGTGTGGGAGGTGACCTCGTCCAGAAGCAGAATGACCGGGGTACGGTATTTCTCGGCCATATTGAAGGCCGTGATGGTCATGTCCAGGCACTCCTGCACGTTGGAGGCGGACAGGACGATGATCGGATGGTCGCCGTGGGTGCCCCAGCGGGCCTGCTGCACGTCGCCCTGGGCCGGGCTGGTGGGCAGGCCGGTGGACGGCCCCCCGCGCATGACGTTGACCAGGACCATGGGGGTCTCGGCCATGACGGCGTAGCCCAGGTTCTCCTGCATCAGCGAGAAGCCGGGGCCGGAGGTGGCGGTCATGGCCTTGCGCCCGGTCAGGGACGCGCCGATGACCGCGCCCATGCTGGCGATCTCGTCCTCCATCTGCATGAATACGCCGTCTTCCATCCTGGGCAGGCGGGTGGCCATGATCTCCATGATCTCCGAGGACGGGGTGATGGGATAGCCGCCGAAAAAGGTGCATCCGGCCAACAGCGCGCCTTCGACGACGGCCTCGTTGCCGAGCGCGAAAATCTCGGTGCGTTTCTTTGGTCTGGGCATGTCTGCTAAGCCCCCTTCCCGGCCGTTTTCTTCTTGGGCGGCGCTGTTTCGGCGTCCTTTTCGGACAGCCCGTTTTCCATGGGTTCCTTGTCACTGACCACAATGGCGAAATCCGGACAGTGCAGTTCGCAGAACCCGCACCGGATACAGTCTTCTTCGCGCTCGACCACGGCCTTGCCTTCCAGGCTCAGGCCCAGGACCTTGCCCGGACAGAACTCGACGCAAATGCCGCAGCCTTTGCACCAGTCCGGGTAGATGGTCACCTTGTTCTTGCCTTTGTTCTTACGGGACATGGCTCCTTCCAGGGCTGCTAAAATTCCTCAGGCCGGGCCTGAATGAAACGAAAAAAATCTCCCAGAGCACCTCTTCCTGATGGTACCCAGCTGATTTTCTAACAGGAAATTTCGTCGTGTCCAATGATTTCAAAAAATTGATTTTCACCTTTCAAAACCCGATGGCGAAAAAAAGCAAAATGCGCCCGAAGGATTCCCCTTCGAGCGCATTTTTCAACCGGATAAAATCGGAAATCAGGCGGCGAGCACGGCCAGAGCATTGATCACCGAGGCGGCCAACGCGCTGCCGCCCTTGCGTCCTTCGACCGAAATGTACGGTATGTCCCGGCTCATGAGCAACGCCTTGGACTCGGCCGCGTTCACGAATCCGACGGGCATGCCGACCACAAGTCGCGGGCATGCCGCGCCGTTATCCACGTGCTCCACCAGCCGGATGAGCGCAGTGGGCGCGTTGCCGACCACCCAGATATCGGGCTTGAGCTCGGCCACGGCCACGTCCACGGCCGCCTTGGCACGGGTTATTCCCTCAGCCTTGGCGCGGTCGATAACGCGCGGGTCGTTCATCAGACAGTGCACGGTGCAATGCAGCGGGTCGAGCCTGCGCACGGGCATGCCGCGCCTGGCCATCTCGGTGTCCGTGACGATCACGGCCCCGTTTTTCAGGGCCTCCAGGCCGTTTTCCACGGCCTTTTCGTGAAAACGGGCAAGCGTGAGCATCTCGAAATCCGCCGTGGTGTGGATCATGCGGCGGACGATGGCCCACTGCGCGCCCTGAAACGGACGCGGTTCAGGCACTTCGGAGTCGATGATCCGGAAGGATTCGGCCTCTATGTCCTCGGGTTTCTGGAAGCTCTGGAAGGTAATGTCGGTCAAAGCGGTTCACCCCTGGTACACTTTTTCAGCGTTTTCTCATTCGTTTCTTCCGCAAAATCGAAACGGTCCGGAACAGTTTTCACTCGTTTTCCGGACCGTTTCGGCTGATTGCAATCGATGTTCGCGGGACTGCCCGCCCCAGTTTCCTAGCGGTCCCGCGCCTGGTAGCGCGACAGCTGGGCCTCCAGACGGCGGCTGTAGGAGGTCAGAATGTAGCAGATCATGAAGTACAGGCAGGCGATGGTGATCCAGATTTCAAAGGAGGCAACCATCTCGCGGTTGTCCACCTGGATGCCGGTTCGGGTCAACTCGATGACGCCGAGAATGGCGGCGAGCGAGGTGTCCTTGGTCAGGGAGACGAACTGGTTGACGAAGGACGGAATCATGTTGCGCAGAGCCTGGGGCAGGATGACCAACTGCATGGCCTGGACGTGGGACAGCCCGGTGGACCGGGCGGCCTCCATCTGGCCCTTGGGCAGCGCCTTGACGCCCGCGCGGACAATCTCGCCCACGTACGCTCCGGTGAAAACCATGAAGCAGAACATGGTCGTGGAAAAGGCGGGCATGGTCTCGCCGGTGATGACCGGGGCCAGGTAATAGAACCAAAAGATGAGCAGGAGCAACGGCATGCCGCGGATGACTTCGATGTAGCAGACCGCGGGAAGCTTGACCCACCACCGCCGGGACATGCGCATGAGTCCAGCGGCCAGGCCTATCCAGAAGGCGCCGAAAATGCCGAAGAAGGCCAGGATGACGCTGGCCACCATCCCTTCGGGGTTGTGGACGAAGGGGAAGTGCCAGTCGAGTGTCGTTGTCCCGTAGAGAAAATAATCCAGGTTGTCGAACGCGATATCCCAATGCATGACAAGCCCTCCCTAATACATGACCTGGATCATGAAGTGCTTGTTGTACATGGTGATGCAGAACGAGACGACCAGGGAGATCGCCAGGTAGATCAACAGGGCAACGGTGAAGGCCTCGAACGGCATGGCGTGGTAGGACTCGATCTGGGTGGCCTGGTACATGAGGTCGGTGACGCCCAGGACCATGACCAGGGACGAGTTCTTGATCAGGTTCAGGGCCTGGGAAATGAGCGGCGGAATGACGATGCGCAGGGCCTGGGGCAGAATCACGTAGCGGTACCCCTGCAGGAAGGAGAGGCCCACGGCGCGGGACGCCTCAAGCTGGTTCTTGGGGATGGAGAAGATGCCCGCCCGGATCTCCTCGGCGATGAAGGCCGAGGTGTACACGGTCAGGGCGATGATGCCCATGAACAGCTCGACGTTGAAGAGCATCCACTCGCCGACGAAATGATGGCCGAACAGAGTGAACGGGCCGGGGAACCAATAATAGAGGTCGTTCATCCAGTCGTTGATGGCCTTGGGGATGACGAATGACGACGCATTGTACCAAAAGAATATCTGCACCAGCAGCGGCGTGTTGCGGAAAAATTCGGTGAAGGCGAAGCTGAACCACTGAAAGGGCTTGAACGGCGTCATGCGCATGACGCAGATGACGACGCCGAGCATCATGGCGCCGACCAGGGAGATCGTCGAGATCTGCATGGTGGTACAGAACCCTTCCCACATCCACTGGGCGGGCTCGCCCGTGAACATCCTGGCCCAATGAAAAGTATAATCCAAAATGCAATCCGTAGGTTGAAGTTGCTGCAAAAACCGGGAGCGCTCAAGGCGCTCCCGGTGAATCGGGCTAATTCAGCCTTACATGGGCCAGAGTTCCATCTCCCAGCCGGAGGGCAGGTCGTAACCCATCCACTTCTTGAAGAGCTTCTGGTAAGTGCCGTCGAGCCACATCTCGTTCAGGGACTTGTTGACGAAGTCGCGGAACGCGGAGTCGTTCTGCGGGACGCCGAGGCCGTAGGGCTCGGAGGAGAAGAAGGCGCCGACGATCTCCCACTTCTCGGGATGGTCGTCACCGGCCTTGAGACCGGCCAGGATGCCGGAGTCGGTGGTCACGGCCTTGACCTTGCCCTGCTTCAGGGCCATGAAGGCCTGCGGGTACTCGTCAAAGGAGATGACCTGAGCCTTGGGCTGGGCGGCCTTGATGTTCTTCTCGGATGTGGAGCCCTTCACGGTGCCGACCTTCTTGTTGGCCAGATCGGCGGTGGACTTGATGCCGGAGCCCTTTTTCACCAGCAGCTTCTGGCCGTCCATGAAATAGGTGATGGAAAAGTCGATCTGCTCGTCACGGGAGAACTTGTGGGTCATGGTGGCGGCCAGCAGGTCCACGGAACCCTGGGCCAGCATGGGAATACGGTTCTTGGAGGTAACAACCTTGAACTCGGGCTTCACGCCGAGCTTGTTGGCGATGTACTTGCAGATATCCACGTCGAAGCCGACCAATTCCTTGGTATTGGGATCGACGAAACCGAACAGGTTGACGGAGTCCTTGACGCCGCAAACCAGCACGCCTTTGGCCTTGATATCCTCGATTTTACCGGCGAACGCGACGTTGGCCGCAAACGCGAAGGACAGGACCAGTGCCAGAATCAGTACCAAACGTTTCATGAATCCTCCTCTCTCTAGAGATTCCAGTTTTATGCCAATTAAAGAATTTCCTTCAGGAAGTTCTTTGCGCGCTCGTGTTGGGGATTGCGGAAGAATTCGTCCGGGGCGGCCTGCTCGACCACCACGCCGCCGTCCATGAACAGGACCCGGTCGGCCACTTCGCGGGCAAAACCCATCTCGTGGGTCACGCAGAGCATGGTCATGCCCTCCCGCGCCAGGTCCTTCATGACGTTGAGGACCTCGTTGATCATCTCCGGATCGAGCGCCGAGGTCGGCTCGTCGAAGAGCATGACCTTGGGCTTCATGGCCAGGGAGCGGGCGATGGCCACGCGCTGCTGCTGGCCGCCGGAGAGTTCTGCGGGATACTTGTGGGCCTGATCGTGGATGCCCACCCGCTCGAGCAGGCTCAGGGCGATCTCCTCGGCCTCGTCCTTGGGCATGTTCTTTACCTTGGTGGGTGCCAGGGTGACGTTCCGGAGCACGGACAGGTGTGGATAGAGGTTGAACTGCTGGAATACGATGCCGATCTCGGCCCGCAGATCGTTGATATTGACGTCCTTGTCCAGGATGTTCTTTCCGTCGAACAGGATCTGCCCCTTCTGGTATTCCTCGAGCCGGTTGATACAGCGAATGAAGGTCGACTTGCCGGACCCGGACGGGCCGCAGATGACCAGCACCTCGCCCTTGTTCACGGATTCGGTGATCCCCTGCAGAACGTGAAAATCGCCATACCACTTGTGCAGTTTCTGCACTTCAATCATTGCCATTTGCAGCTGTCTCCGGACATGAATGTGAAAATAAAGAAAAAGCCCCTCCAATCCGCCAGGTGCCAGGACCGACCGGCAGGGCTCCAGTCACAGACAATAAATATTGTCCGAAATTGAAATAAAGTCAAGACGTCCGGGGGAAAATACAACTTTGTCAACACCCGGCCCGTCCCGATTCCTTGTCGTTTTCCGGGGCACAATCCACCTCCTGAAAAGCCGATTCCATCGCCTTTCGACCGGGAATTCAGATCCCTTCCGGTTCCAGCCGGATAGCCCGGGCGCGGACAGGTGGGCCGTAACCGGCGCTTATTGCAGCCCGGCTTCGCGGTAGTAGCGCAACGCCCCCTGGTGGATGGGCGCGGATAACCCCTGGAGCATGCCCATTTTTGTCAACCCGGCAAAGGCGGGCTGCTGTGCCTTGAAGGCCTCGAAATTCACGAAAACCTCACGGGTCAGAGCGTAGACGATGGGGGTCGGAACGTCGCTCGACGTGACCAGCGTGGCCTTGACCCCGAAGCTCTCCACGGTCTTGCCCGCGTCGGCCGCCCCGGGGTAATACTGCATGTTGATGCTCGACGGCACATAGTAGGGATGCAGGACGAACAGGGTGTCCACCCCGAGGATGGGAACAATGCGCACCTTGCGCTTGCCGCGGGTGATCTTCAGGATGGCCGCCGAGGGGTGACCCACCGTGTAGAAGAAAGCGTCCAGGGTGCCCGACTCAAGCATTTCGATGGCCTCCACGGCCTTGACCTCCACGGCCTGGATGTCGCCAATACCAAGCCCGGCGGCGTTCAGGGCGTCCAGGGAGTTCTGGTGCTGGCCCGAGCCGGGATTGCCGATGTTGACCCGCTTCCCCTTGAGGTCGCGGATGTCCCGGATGCCGGTGTCGTCCCCGGCCACCAGGGTCACGGTCTCCGGGTGCAGCGAGAACACGGCGCGCAGCTTTTTCTGCGGGCCCCGCTCCTGCCACTCGGCCATGCCGTGCACAGCCTGGAACTGACGGTCCGCCTGGGCGATGCCGAACTGGAGGTCCCCGGCGATGACCGCGTTGATGTTGAACACGGACCCGCCCGTGGCCTCCACCGTTGCCCGGATGTTGTACTTGTCCCGCTTGAGGTTGACCATGTTGGCAATGGCACCGCCCGTGGGATAATAGACCCCGGTGATGCCCCCGGTGCCGATGGTCACGAAAGTGGGCTCCCCGGCCTTGTAGACCTCGGAGGCGGCCTCATCCGGGGCTGTCGTCGCTGTCCCCGAGCCCGATTCCGTCCGCTCCTCTTTCGGCGCATCCCCGCAGGCAGAGAGCCAGACAGCCGAAGCCAACAACACTGCAACCGCCACAATCGTCCTGACACTCAACGCCATGGTCCCCCTCCTCCGCTGCAAGATATGCCGCCGCGTCCCCTGCCCTACGGGGCACACGCGGGCTATTGCACAATGAATACGCCCTTTTCGGCCATCAGGCAAACCGGGTACAGTTCATCGTCTGACACTCCGCTCCGGCCAGGAAACTGCTCGCCGCGCCAGGGCAACGGAAATTCCCCCTTTCGCGTCTCGAAAAAGGAAAGACAGGGACCGAACACCCTTCGCAGGGAGAGAAAAGCGAGGCCAACAGCCGTTCCGCCCTTGCCCAAAAAAAAAGACCGCTCCGAGGAGCGGTCTTTTGTTGGTGATGGGAGTGACGGACCTAGTTCAATTCGCGTTCCTGCGGGAACAGCGGCAGATAGCGGTACACCAGGGTCAGGACCAGGAAGCCGTAGGCCACGATCATGATCGAGGAGGCGTACTCCACCCAGTTGGGGGCGTAAACCTGCCACTTGTCGAAGGGCATGGCCGGGAAAGCGATGGTCTGGACGGTGAAGATGTACCGGTTCAGGGACACGCCCGCGCAGTCCAGGATGGCCGCGGTGTACAGCAGGGCCGGACGATTGCGGATGGACGGGGTGATCAGCATGATGGCCGGAACCACGCCGCACAGGACGATCTCGGTGTAGAGCAGCCACTTGCCGTAGACCATGCCGTAGAACATCTGGTCAAAGGTCAGGCCCACGGAGGGCAGGTAGCCGGTGGCCCACGCCCAGGTATCGAGGATCTTGAAGAACATGTAGACGGTCAGCATGGTGCCGGCGATCTTGCCCATGAGGGCCTTGGTCTTGAAGTCCACGAGTTTCTTGCCGGTCAGCTTCTCCATGAAGGTACAGACCAGGACGGTGAAGACCGGCCCGGAGCCGACGGCGGAGAGGACGAACAGGAAGAAGGTCCACGGCCAGATGAAGAAGCCTTCGCGGAAGGCGAAGGGACGGCCGATCAGGACGCCGTACATGCCGCCCAGGGAACCCTGGTGGAAGGTGGACAGGAACGCGCCGATACCGGCAAACAGCGCCATGTTCACATGCATGTTATGGGCCAGGGCGTGGATGAAGGGAATCTTGTTCAGCTGCTTCTGCTCCAGGACCAGCGGGACGAACTCGATGATCAAGACGGTGCAGTAGCAGGTGATGCAGAAGATAACTTCAGTCAGCATGGAGTGGACGTTAGGATGCCAGTAGCCGAACCACGCGCGGCCGGGCTGCCCGATGTCGAGCGTCAGGACCAGCATGGCGCCGGAGTAGCAGATAAAGCCCACGACCACGGTCAGGTTGATGATCTTCTCAAGCTGTTTGATCTTGAGGATGTACTTGAGCAGTCCGGTGAAGAACGCACCGGCGCCCAGGGCGATCACGGCCAGGTCGAAGGTGATCCAGGCACCGAACCCGAAGTAGTTGTCCAGGCCGGTGGTGCCGATGCCGTTGTAGAGGACGAGCACGGCGGCGTAGAGGCCCCACAGGAAGAAGGCCAGAATGACGGCTGTCCAAATCAGGAACTTGCCGAAAGAGCAGCGCTGCACCCCTTCCGGGAAGAGTTTGCTATCCATTGTTCAGCCTCCTAGTGGTGTCCGCCGGCTTCGGCGTTGTAGTTGTCGCCCTGCTTGCGGACCCATTCGCGCTCGGACATGTAGTAGACCTGCGGATGCAGCCCCAGCTTCTCGAGCAGACGGAACGCGTGCGGGCTCTTGGCGAGCTCGTGCACCTTGTGCTCCGGATTGTTCAGGTCGCCGAAGGTGATCGCCTTGGTCGGACAGATGTCGGCGCAGGCGGTGGTGTACGCACCCTCGGGCAGGTTCATCGGATCTTCGCCGTCCAAGCGGGCCTTGTCCTTGGCCTGCAGGTAGCGGGAATGGCAGAAGTTGCACTTCTCGACCACGCCGCGGGGACGCACGGAGGTGGCAGGGCTCAGCCCCTTGTCCATACCTTCGGGCCAGAGCGGATCCCACCAGTTGAAGTACCGGGCATGGTAAGGGCAGGCGGCCATGCAGTACCTACACCCGATGCAACGGGGGTAGATCTGGGAGACGATGCCGCCCTCCTCGTTCTTTTCCGTGGCCACGACCGGGCAAACGGGCACGCAGGCCGGGTTGCCGCACTGCATGCAGGGACGCGGCAGGTAGGCGGTCTCGTGTTCCGGGAAGGCCTTGCCGTTGGACAGCTCGTAGACGTTCATCCAGGTCAGGGTCCTGAGCTTGTTCGACGCGTCGTCGCGCGGCTTGGTCAGAGCCTGAACATAGTTATAGGGGTCGCTTTTGGTCATAGGAGCGATATTGTTCTCCACCTGGCAGCCGACCATGCAGGCCCCGCAGCCGGTGCACTTGTCAATATCAATGACCATGCCCCATTTGATTTTGAATTCTTTATAATGCATTGACGGTTCCCCCTAGATTTTGGCGACGTTCACAGTGGAACCGGCCCATGTGGAGGCGCCGGCGGCAGCCTCCGAGCTCACCGTGAGGATCTTGTAGACATTATCGCCCTTGCCCTTCGAGAACTCGTCGCCCACGGTGTGGCCCAGCCCCAGGGGAGCGGCCACGACGCCGGGCATGACGCCTTCGAAGATCTGCACCAGGGCTTCGCATTCGCCCTTCCCACCGGAGAGCTTGACCTTGGACCCGACGGACACGCCGAGTTGTTTGGCGGTGGCCGATCCCATCATCACGACCATGTAGTCGCCGAGCAACTGGTTGTTGCTGATGGTGCACGGCGCGTTGGGCGTGGTGGCCTGATTGGCGGTGCCGACGTTGAGCAGGGTGTAGGGAACCAGCCCCACTGCACCGGTGCCCTTGACGGGAACCGCGGCCTTGCCCAGCACGTTGGCGGCAAGCGAGGCGGCCATCGGGGCTTCGCCCTCGACCACGTAGGCTTCGCCGCCCTGGAGGGCGTCCATGTCCGCGCCGATGGCTTCCACCTTGGCGCCGAGGACCTCTTCAAAGGACGCGAAGCCGAGATCGGCCAGTCCGAGGATGAAGGTGGCGGCGGAAGAGGCGTCCACGGCCGGTTTGCAGACCGGCGCACCCAGGGAATAGGTGGCGGCGGCCAGGCCGTAGGGGCTGGCCAGGTCGTCGAACCGCTCGTAGGGATGCAGGCTCGGCAGAACCAGGTTGGCCGTGGCCGTGGTTTCCGTCTGGACCATGTCGAAGGCAACGGTGAAGCCGGCCTTGACCTTTTCGGGCAGGGCGTAAGCGGGGTTGGCCTCGTAGACGAACAACAGGTCGGTATCCACGCCATCCAGGATGTCCGCCTTGAGCATCTCGGAGCGGCTCATGGCGGTGGGGATGGCCTTGGCGAACTCGGGCAGAGCCTTCATGGCGCCGCCGAGCAGCAGGTTCAGCGCGAACGCCGCGCCGTGGGCCGCAACCGGACCCGCGGGAACGACCACCGGGTTGGAGGCGGTCAGCAACTGCTTGGCCACGGCGGCCATGCGGTCGGCCTTGACGCCGGTGGCGGCCTCGACCTTGGCCGGGGTGTACTCGCTCATGACCATGGCCTTGAACTGTCCGAAGTCGCCCGTGTCGACGGACTTTCCGGCCTGCAGGACATAGTAGGCGATGCCCAGGGTGAAGGCAGCCATGCCCTCGGCCGGAACCGGGACCCACTCGGAGGTCACGGAAGCGGTCTTGGTCTGCATGGGACCGGCGAAGATGAACTTGCCGGACTCGTTGGCCGCGAACGACTTGAGGTTGGCGACCGTCGGGCCCCAGGATTCCAGGGCGTCGGCTCCGGCCAGGAGGACCAGGTCGGCTCCTTCCAGGTCGTAGCCGATCTGGCCGGAACCGCCCATCAGGCCGGTCCAGGCCTTGTCGGCCGCCTGCATGTCGCAGGGCATGACATAAAAGGCGTCGCTGCCCTTGTCGGCCAGCAGCGCGGAGAAGACCTCATTGGCCGTGCCCGTCTGATCGCCGGAGATGACCGCGACCTTGGAACCGGCGGCGGCCAGCTTTTCGGCCACGACCTCCTGGGCTTTCTCCCAGGTGATCTCCTCGCCGTTCAGCATGGGGGCCTTGATCCGGTTGGGGCTGTTCTTGACCTGGACGCCGTTGGCGCACAGGGGGCAGATGCCGCCGCCCGAGATCGGGTTGTCTTCGTTGCCCATGGTCCCGAAGGGTTCACCGGCAACGGTCCGGACTTTCACGGCGCAACCGGACTCGCACATCTTGGACACGGTGGGCTTGTTCTCGACCGCCCCGTATTTCAACTTGGGGATCCAGGGCCAGTTCTGTGTCCAGATGGAAACATCATCAAGGGCTTTCCACACCGTCGGGGTAAAAAGAATACCGACGGTGGCGCCCGCACCCAACTGAATAAAAGTTCTGCGTGCTACGCTCATTCTCAGTACCCCTTTACTTGTGACAGGTGTAGCAGGCGTTGGGCTGGCCCTTGAGGGCGTGGCACCGTTCGCACTTCCACATCTTCATAGTCGTCTTGCTGTACCCGGACAGGACATTGCGCTCGAGGGCCGGCGGCACATCGTTCGTCTGAATATCCTTCAGATGGCAGAGGTTGCAGTTCTGCTCGGGGGCCTCGCCCTCGAAGACCGAGGGATCGACCACATCGGACAATTCCTTCTTCAGACTCGCCAGGTCCTCGATGGAGAGGCTCTTGTGCGAGGCATGCGAAAAATAGACGTTGTCCGGCTGGTACTGGTAATTCAGCCAGGGAACTTCCTTGCCCTGGATCAGATACTTGACCACGTACTCGCGTTCGGCCTGCATCTTGTCCTCGTCCGAGGAAGCCAGATTGTCCTCGATGGCGCCGATGCCGGCCTTCATGATGGCGTCGTAGTCGTTCGGGTCGATGCCTTCCTCCGCAATGGCCGCCTGGGCCTCTTCGGGATCGACCGCGTGACATTCGGCGCAGACTTCGTTGGTCGGGAAACCGGCGTAGGTGCCGTCATCCCGGAAATAGTGACAGCTTTCGCAATCCATTCCCTGACCGTCCACGTGCACGGCGTGGCTGAACCAGACGGGTTGTTCCTCCTTTTGGAAGAACAGACCGGGGATAACAGCCCACCCCAAGACGCAGGTAGCCAGGAAGCCGATGATAAAGGGGAACACCCCTCCACACCGTTTTGATGCTTTTCTTTCCTCCATAACCTCGCCCCATCACTCTAAAGTTAATGTGAAAATCACACCAATTGAACTACGTTTCCATAAGGCACCAATCGTTTTGGTGTCAAGAGAATATGAAAATTTTCACGAACTCTAGAATGGGTAGAAACGTAGCTATTCCAACTGGTAAACCACAACGATAGACCGGGAACCTATTTCTGCGCCCGGCCGTAGACATCGTCGAACCGGACGATGTCGTCTTCCTCCAGATACGGCCCGCTCTGTATCTCGATGATGTTCAGCGGGACCTTGCCCGGGTTGGCCAGCCGGTGCTGGGAGGCCTTGGGAATGTCCACGGACTGGTTCTCCACCAGGATGCGCGGCTCGTTGTCCACCTCCACCTCGGCCGTTCCGTCCACCACCACCCAGTGCTCGCTGCGGTGATGGTGCATCTGCGAGCTCAAGCGCGCGCCGGGCGTGACCTGGATGCGCTTGATCTTGTACTGCGGCCCCTCCTCCAGCACCGTGTAGTTGCCCCACGGGCGGTACACGGTGGTGTGGCTCTCCACCAGCCGGCTGCCCTGGGCCTTGAGGGCGCCGACCACGTCGCGCACGGTCTGCACGCGGTCCATGGGACAGGCCAGGGTGGCGTCCCGCGTCTGGACCATAATCATATGGGCGAGCCCGGACACGGCCAGCTTTCCGCCCTCGCTGATGAGCAGGCAGTCCGTGCAGTTCATGGCCAGGACGTCGCCCCGGACCACGTTGCCGTCAGCATCCTTGTCGCCCAGCCGGTACATGGCCTCCCAACTGCCCAGGTCGTCCCATTCGAACCCGGCCTTGACCACAACGATGTTGTCGATCTTCTCGACCACGCCGTAGTCCACCGAAATATCGGGGATATCTCGGTATCCCTGAACCAGCGGGGCCTCGTCGCGGCCCATCCACCAGGCCCACAGGACCGGCTCGCAACGGGCCACCTGGGTCAGGAAATGCTTGGCCGAGAACAGGAACATGCCGCTGTTCCACAGGTGGGTGCCCTCGCGCAGAAACCGGTCCGCGGTCAGGAAGTCCGGCTTCTCCACGAACCCTTCCACGGCAAAGGCGTTGCCCCCGAGGTCCTCGCCCAGCGCGATGTACCCGTAGCCGGTCTCGGGCTTGTCCGGCTGCACCCCGAAGGTCACGAACCGTTTTCGCACGGCCAGTTCCGAGGCGCGCGCCAGGTCATGGGCCCACGCCCCGCCGTCGCTGATGAGGTGGTCGGACGGGAACACGGCGGCCAGGGCCTTGGGATTGGCCTCCACCACCTTGTCCAGGCCGAGCATGATGGCCGGCAGGGTGTTGCGGCCCATCGGCTCGGCCAGGACCTGCCCTTCCAGGGTCTGGTCCAGGCCCGCCACCTGCTTGCGTACTTCAAAGACGTGCTCCTCGTTGGTCACCACCCAGACGTGGTCCGGGGGGAAGACCTCAAGGACGCGGGCCACGGTCTGCTGCAACAGGGTGGACGTGCCCCCCAGGACCAGCAACTGCTTGGGCAGCAGGTTCCGGGAGAGCGGCCAGAGCCGGGTACCGGACCCGCCCGCCAGGATGATGGCGTGGCAGTCCTCGGCGAACGGCGTTGCAACCGGATCGTTTCGAGTCATGGTTCAATCCTCGAAGGTAAAGGGAGATTCGAAAGAGGCCAGTCCGGGCAGACGCCGGTCCTTTTCAGAGAGAATGGGCTCCCTGCCCCGGAGGGCCGGTTCCCAGTCCATGCCGATGGCCGGGTCGTCCCAGGCCAGGCCGCTTTCGTGCCCCGGCGAATACGGCGCGTCCACCTTGTACTGGAACTCCGTGTCCGGCATGATGGTCACATAGGCGTGGCCGAACCCCTTGGGAATGAAAATGCGCTTGAAGTTGGCGGCGCTCAGGATCACGTGCTCCACCCGGCCATAGGTGGGAGACCCCCGTCGCAGGTCCACGACCACGTCCAGGACCGCGCCCCGCGTCACCCAGACCAGCTTGGCCTGAGCCGCGGGCGGCACCTGGAAATGGAAACCGCGCAACACGCCGACGTCCTTGGAGTAGGCGTGATTGTCCTGGACGAACCCGCAGTCTATGCCGATCTCCCGGAAGTGATCGGCGTTGTAGCTTTCCAGAAAAAAGCCCCGCTCATCCTGAAATACCTTGGGAACCAGGACGAGCAGACCGGGAAATTCCGTCTCATGGACCTGCATTCACGACTCCTTGCAAAAAGACAGGCGATTGGTGTTCATGTAGCCGAGTTCAGCCAGGGACACAACCCTGCCCCGGATTTCCCGGCAGGGCCCATCACAAAATATCTTTCGAATGCGGTTCACATTTCGGTCTCAGTTTGCTAGGGCTCTGTGAGGAAGTTCACTTCAGCCGACCATGGGTGCATTTATATGAATTTTCTGGATATCATTCTCATCTGCATTGTCGCCCTCTTCGTCCTGCGCGGTTTCTTCCGCGGCCTGGTGCAGGAAGTCCTGTCGCTGATCGCCGTGGTCCTGGCCATTTTCCTGGCGTCGCGCTTCGACGATGTCCTCGCCCCGCATCTGAAACTCTACATCTCGAGCGACATCACGGTCAGCGCCCTGTCCTACTCGCTGATCTTCATCGGCACCCTGGTGGTGGTCTGGCTGGTGACCAAGCTGATCCGCAGCGTGCTGGAGATATCCCTGCTCGGCTGGATCGACCGCACTCTGGGCGGTGTCTTCGGCCTGCTCGAAGGCGTGCTCATCTGCCTGGTCGGCCTGATGTTCCTCCAGACCTTCGCCCCCCGGTCCGACATTCTCAACGAGTCCTACCTCGCGCCCAGGGCGCGGCACATGGTGGACAAGATGGGCGAATACGTCGACCTGCCCCAGGCCCTGGACTCGGCCAAGAGCGCCTTGGGCATCAGGCACGACGACGACGCCGAGTAGCCCCGTTTGCACAACCCGATTTTCCCATTTCCGAAGGAGATTCGCCATGAGCGAAACAAGACATGACGCCCCGGCTCTGGCCATGCGTGAGTTGCTCGGGGTCATCGAGGCCCTGATCGCGCCCGACGGCTGCCCCTGGGACAAGGAACAGACCCCGTTGACCCTGTGCGACTACCTGGCCGAGGAGGCCTTCGAGCTGATCGAGGGCATCCGCTCCGGGGACGCCCGCGAAGCCATGGAGGAACTGGGCGACGTCATGTTCATCCTCCTGTTCATGGCCACCCTGTACGAGCGCAACGGCTCCCACACCCTGGCCGATTCCCTCAACTACAGCGCGGCCAAGATGATCCGGCGCCACCCGCACGTGTTCGGCGACAAGCACTTCGACAACATCGACGAGCTGTGGGACAACTGGGAAAAGACCAAGCGCGAGGAGAACAAGGGCACCAACCGCAAGCGGGTCTTCGACTCCCTGCCCTCCGGCCTGCCGCCCATGCTCAAGGCGTACCGTATCAACTCCAAGGCCGCCCGCAACGGGTTCACCTGGGAGTCCGACCGGGACGTGGAGGCCCAATTGAAGGAAGAATGGGCCGAGTGGCAGGAAGCCATGACCTCAGGCCACGCCGAGGACTCGGAGCGTGAGTTCGGCGACTACCTCTTCACCCTGGTGGAGCTGGGCAGGCGCAAGGGCATCAAGGCCAACGCGGCGCTCGATTTCGCCAACCAGAAGTTCCTGACCCGGTTCGCCAAGATGGAGGAGTTGGCCGAAATGCGCGGCCTCGCCCTGGCCGACCTGGGCCTGGACGAGATGAACACCCTGTGGGACGAGGTCAAGGACTGGGAACAGGCCTAGCCGAACAGATACTCGAGAACATAGAATACGACGATACCCGCGCCGACGGCTGCGTACATCAGCACTCACGGCACGCAGCGCGACCTGAGCCTCCAGATGGCCAGGGCCGCCACGCCCGCTCCCGCCGCCACGGCGGCAATCAACACCAATGTCTTGTCCATCGGTTCCTCCCCAACGGCATCACGGCCACCCCGTGCGGCCGGTCCCGAAGAACACGTTTAGAATGTAATACGTGGAGAACAGCGTCCCGGCCAGGGTGATCCAGACGTAGAGTCTGGGCAGCACGGGCCGCTGCCAGCGGTGCAGCACCACGCCGACCACGGCGGTGATCGCAAAGGCGACGATGAGCCAGATATAATCGATGTTCATGGGCCTCTCCCAATCATCTCCATACACTCATTTGTATTCATTGGCTATATTTTTTCCAACCTTGCCCTAAAGATATACGGAGGAATGCCGAAAAGGCGGATAGGCGTTATTTCCGCCCTGAAGGCAGGAGGGTGCGTATGACCATGGCAATCGGCGGACTCGGAAGCTACTCGCCGTTCGACCAACAAACGTTCGGCGCTGCCGTGGTTTCCGAGACCCTGGACTACATGAACGACAGCGGCCCGAGCCCCGCTCCGGTGGACAAAGTCTCCTCCGAGGCGTCGCTTGTTTCGAAAACCCTGGATTACATGAACCCCGGGACCTCGACGGCGGACAAGGCCGGCCTGGCCCAAAGCTACAACTTCCAGACCGATGTCCTCGGCTCCTACGCCAAGGGCGCGGTCATCAACACCATCATCTGACGGCCCGGAGATAACGCCCCGAAAGGACCCCCGCCCTTCCTCGATGGAGGGGCGGGGCTACTCTTTGCCGCATCGCGGAAAAAACCTTCCGAAAGACATCCATCCGCCGTAGGCTGTGCATGGGGCAGCGAACCGCCCTCGCCGACCGGCAGCATAGGAGGCGACATGACGAACGAAGGCATACGGGACCGCGCCGCGGGCGCGTTGATGGGCGCCTGGATAGGCGACGCACTGGGCCTGGGACCGCACTGGTATTACGATCTGGACGAGCTACGCCGCGACTACGGCCCGTGGATAACCGGCTACACCGCCCCCCGTCCGGGGCGCTACCACGACGGCATGAAGGCCGGGCAGTCGTCGCAGTCCGGGTTCATCCTCGAACTGACCGCCCGCTCCCTGGCGGAACGCGGCGACTACGACGAAGCGGACTTCTGCCGCCGCATGGACGAGGAGCTCTTTCCCCTGCTCAACGGCCAGCCTGCCAACGGGCCGGGCGGCTACACCAGCCAGTCCATCCGCGAGGCCTGGCGCAGGCGGGTGGAGCAAAAGCGCCCTTGGGGCGAGACCGCCGGGCACGCCGACACCACCGAGGCCATCGAGCGCACCCTGGCCATCGCCGTGCGCTACGCCCTCGATCCGGGCCGCCTGGCCGAGACGGTCAGCCGCAACGCGGCCCTGACCCAGTCCGACGACCTGGTCCTGTCCCTGACCGTGGCCTACTGCGCGGTGCTCGCCCAGCTCGTTCGGGGAAGCGCGCTCGACGCGCACCTGTCCGACACGCTCATGGACCTCGTCAAAAAAAACGTCCTGCCCTTCCACGCCGTGACCCGCGACGGGCTCAAGCCCCCGCGCCCCGGCGACCCGGACCCACCGCGCGCGGGCCGCTTCGCCTCGCCCGACGCCCTGCTCTCGCCGAGCTACATAGCCCGGGCGGCGGCCGATCCGGACATCCGCATCGAGCCCGCCTGGAAAGTCTCCCTGGTCTACGGCATGCCCTGCGCCATATATCACATGCTCCCGGCGGCCTACTACCTGGCGGCCCGCTTCCGCGACGACTTCGAGTCGGCCGTGCTGCACGCGCTCAACGGCGGCGGCCAGAACCAGGTCCGGGCCATCCTGGCCGGAACCCTCGTGGGCGCCCAGGTGGGGCTGTCCGGCATCCCCCAACGCTTCATCGACGGCCTGGAGCGGGGCGGGGAGCTACGCACCCTGGCCCTCGAACTGGCCGCACAGGCGGCCGAGCCGACCGAACTATAAGGAACGTCCATGAATGAAATCAAGCAAGGCTCCCCGGCCGTCATCTACCTCTCCCACGGGGCGGGGCCGCTGCCCCTGCTGGGCGACGCAGGCCATGCGGAGATGATCGAAAACCTCAAGGTCCTCGCCACGCGCATTGAAAGGCCGTCCGCCATCCTGGTGGTCAGCGCCCACTGGGAGGAGACCGTGCCGACCGTGACCGCCGGCAACCAGCCGCCGCTCTATTACGACTACTACGGCTTCCCGCCGGAGTCCTACGAGATCGCCTACCCCGCCCCCGGCGACAATGCGCTGTCCGAGGCCGTGCGCGGGACCCTCGCGGCGCACGGTCTGCCCTGCGGCACGGAGGAGGCGCGCGGCTTCGACCACGGCCTGTTCGTCCCGCTGAAGATCATGTACCCCGAGGCGGACATCCCCTGCGTCCAGCTATCGCTGATCAAGGGATTGGACCCGGCCGCGCACCTGGCTCTGGGCGAAGCCCTGGCCGGGCTCGACCGCGAGAACCTGCTCATCCTCGGCTCGGGGTTCTCCTTCCACAACATGCGCGCCTTTTTCGCGCAGGACACGGCGGAGACAGCCCTGGCCAACGGCGAGTTCCAGCAATGGCTCGTCGGGACCTGCGCCGACCCGGCCCTGACCCCGGAGGAACGGGCGACGCGGCTGGTCCATTGGGAGGACGCCCCGCACGCCCGCTACTGCCACCCGCGCGAGGAGCACCTGCTGCCCCTGCACGTCTGCTGCGGCGCGGCGGGCCGCCCGTGCGACGAACACTTCCGGCTGATCATCATCGGCAAGGCGGCGAGCACCCACCTCTGGCAACCGGCCTGAACGAGGTAAGGAAAAACGGGCCTCCAACCCCTCCGGGGGGGGGGATGCCGACAAAGCGACAAAAAAAGGGGGAGCCTCCCGGAGGAGACTCCCCTTTCCCTTTCGGGTACGGGGCCTAGAGCTTGAGCCAGTTCCTGGCCACGTTCCGGCAGAAATCCCCGGACTGCGGAACGAGCAGCGGGAAGCGGCTGCGCATCTCGGCGAAAAACTCCCCGCTGAACTGGGTGCGGTATTTGGCGTAGGTGTCGATGTCGCCGCGCTCGAACTCGTCGAACCAGGCCTCTGCGCCGATGGAGTCCAGCTCCAGGTGGAACTGGAAGCCGTAGGACGCCTTGCCGATCCGGAAGCACTGGTTGGCGCAGGCCGCGCCCGTGACCAGCAGTTCGGCCCCCTCGGGCAGGTCAAAGGAGTCCTCGTGGAATTCCATGAGCGGCGGCACCGGCCCGGCCTGGCCCAGAACGGGATCGGCCCGACCCGCCTCGGTCAGGGAGAGCGGCACGTAGCCGAACTCCAGCGCGGGCATGGTCCAGGTCTCGGCGCCGTGGGCGCGGGCCAGAAGCTGGCAGCCCAGGCAGATGCCCGCCACGGGCTTTCCGGCCGCGTCGAAATCGCGCATCAAGCGCATCAGCGCCGGGAAGTGCGGCGTCTTCCCGTCGTCGGAGGCGTGCTGCGGGCCGCCCAGGACCACCAGCCGGTCGAAGCCGCCGGGCGTATCCGGGAGCGGGTCCCCCTGCGCGGGCATGACCGTGGTCAGGATGCAGCCCTGCCGCGCCAGTTCCTTGGTGAAGTTGCCGCCGGGCGATTCGTCCGAATGCTGGACCACCAGCACCGTGGAACCGACGACCCTGTCCTTCGGGCACGGCTCCACCGTGACCCGGGTCTCGTAGAACGGTGTGCCCTGGCCCACGACGGACGGGATGTCCCTGGTCAGGAAATTGACCCCGTGGCCCGCCTTGTTCCAGCCCCCGCGCTCGGTGATGAGCACGTCGCTGCGCATGGCTTCGTCCACCTTGAGCAGGGCCATGAGCCTGCCGTGCGGGCTGCGCACGACCACGTGGCCGCCGTCCGCCACCCCCCGCTTGCGGGCCTCGGACGTGTTCAGGACGACCTCCGGCAAGGCGTCGTGCTCGGCCAAGGTGCGCTCGGAGCAGATGTAGCCGTGGGGCGCGATGGTCAGTAGCTTGTAGGGATATTCCGGGTCCTCGTCCTGGAGCACGGCCGGATCGAACTCGGTCATGAAGCGGAACCTGCCGGACTCGGTGGGGAACACGCCGTCCACATAGGGGACCATGGGCGCCTCCAGGCGGAACGGGCCCTTGCGCATGCTCTCGAGGTCCGTGCCCTGCTGCCAGAGCGGGGTGCAGATGGCCTTCAGCCAGTCGTCCACGGGCCGTTGGTATTGAACGGCGAACGGAAAGCGCGAGGCCAGTTCCTGGAACATCCGGAATTCGGACTTGGTCTCGCCCACCGGCTCGATGGCCGGGTTGACCGGGCCCACGAAATTGTGGCCGTAGCTGGCCATGAGGTCATCCTCTTCGAGAAAGGTCGTGGCGGGCCAGAAAACGTCGGCCAGTTCGGCGGTATCGTCCAGGAAATGGCCGGAATAGACGACCATCTCGGCCTTTTTGAACGCCCTGACGATCTTGTCCGCGTTGGGGGCCATACACACCGGGTTGCCCGCCGTGACCACGATCATGCGGATCTCCGGGGCGCGGGCGTTCAGAATCTCCTCGCCCACTTTGGGGATGAGCAGGGTCCGGTGGTCGGGGTGCAGGTGGTCGCCCCAGTATGCCTGGTCGTAGGGGCCGTACTCCTCGAACCCCTGGCTGACCCCGCCGCCGGGCACACCGAGGATGCCCGCGATGCCGCCGAGCGCGTCGATGGGCCGGATGGCATAGTGGGCGTACTCGTGGCGGTGCAGCCCCCAGCCGAGCAGGATGGAGGTCGGGAACTGGTTCATGAGCGTGTCGGCCAGCAGTTCGGCGTCCGTGACCGGAACCCCGGCGAGGGAGCAGAGTTCGGGCACGGAAAGGGAATCCAGGATGGCCTTGTATTCGGCCCAGCCCTCGGCCCGGTTCTCGAGGAAATCGCGGTCCTCGGCCCCGGCCTCGAGGATGAGCTTGGCCGCTGCCATGGCCAGACACCCATCGCGCCCCGGTTTGGGCCGCACGTGGTGGGTGGCGATGTTCACGGACAGGCTGCGCGCCGGGTCAACGACCACCACGCGGCCGCCGCGCTTCTTGATGTCCTTGACGATCTTGACCAGGGAGATGTTGGTGGACACCGGGTTGCGCGCCCACAGGATCATCGATTCGGAGTTGAAGTGGTCCAGCGGGTCGTGGGACACGCGCTCGCCGAAATCGAGGTTCTGGGCCCCCTGCCCCGCGCCGCCGCACAGGGAGCCGCGCATGGTCGTGGCCCCGCCGAGCAGGTTGAAGAAATACTTGTTCAGGAGCTTGAGGGCCGTGCGCTCGCCGTACCCCTGGTAATAGAGGACCGCCTCGGGGCCGGATTCGGCCACCACCGACTTGAGCTTGTCGGCCACCAGATCCAGGACCTCGTCCCAGGTGGCCCGTTGCCACTGCCCGTCCACCTTGCGCAGGGGGTGGGTGATCCGCTCGGCGCTGTACACGCGCTTGATGTATTTGGCGGTCTTGTGGCAGGCCACGCCGCCGGTCAGGGGGTGGTCCGGGTCGCCCGAAAGCTTGACCAGCCGCCCGTCCTCCACGGTGGCGATGAGCCCGCAGGAGTTGGGGCAGTCGCGCGTACAGGTGGTGACGATCTTCCGTTGGCTCATTCTTTACGCTTCCTTGGCTCCGTCGCCGGAGTCCGGTTCATGGCAGGCCGGGCCCGCGGCACGGCGCAGGGCCATGCATCCCCCCTGGCAGCGGCGCATGAAGCCCCTGCATGTCAGGCAATCCGTGGACACGTTGGCCTTGCGGATGGAGCGCACCCGTTCGGCGAAATGCCACATGACGGTGTCCTGGTTGGGAAAGACCGTCACGTCCGGCACCGAGATGTCCCGCATGGACAGGCAATGGAACGCGGACAGGTCAGGATGCACGTCGATGGACGGATGGCGGACCCCGGAAAAGTTCATGGACACCCCTTCGAGGTAGTTCCGATCCTCGATCCTGAGGTCGCACAATCGGACGATGCAATCAAGTCCTGTGCGCACGCCCCGCTCCTCGCAGGCTTTCACGAAATGGACGATGTGCGAGATGATCCGCCGGATGTCGTCGTTGGTGAAGTGGTCGTTGCCCGCCGAGCCCCCGACTCGCGCACGCCGACGTCGAGCTCGTCCGGCATGCCGGGCAGCTCGGCGAAGGCCACCTGACCCGCTCCCGGACATGCACCTCGGGGCCGCCAAGGGTCGCGAACCGGACAACGTCATGGAGGCCGCGGTTATCAACGCGGGACGGGAGCCGGTCACTCACACCAAGCACCAGCCCAGTCACATCCGCATCTCCTCCCGGACAAGGCCGGGCCAAGCCCCTCCCGGCCGCACGGGTCCTATGTCACGCATATTCATATTTCCGTGACGACATTGCCGGTTTCCGCACCCGGAACTACATACTGAAATTTGTTCACCGGCGCATACCGCCCGGTGTTCCCGTTCCGTATCCACCCCGTGCACGACGCCATCGGGCGCCGCGTCACCCAACGGCGGCCCCCGGCGCAGGCGCTCCACGCCCTCCGTCTTGAGGGGGTCGCATGCCGCCCCACAAGGAAATCCACCGATGATCACACGCCGAAACTTTCTGACCATGAGCGCCCGGGCCCTGGCCCTGTTTCCCTTTATGACCGCTTCGCGGGCCCTGGCCGCCCCCCCGGCCGCACTCGCGCTGGCGGGCCCGCCCGCACCGCTCAGCCTCCCCCTTGTCCGCCTGGCCCAGAGGGAACCGTCTGCCGCGTTGCCCCCCATGGAAATGAAGCAGTGGCGCAACCCGGACATCATGCGCGCCTGGATGGTCTCGGGCGAGGTCCAGGTCTCGGCCGCTCCGGCCAACGCGGCGGCCATTCTCTACAACAAGGGGCTCCCGGTCCGGCTTCTGGACACCAACAACGGCGGAAGCCTGAGCATCGTCACCAGCAACCCGGACATCAAGCAATTCACGGACATCAAGGGCAAGCGCCTGCTCCTGTTCTTCCGCGGGGACACCCCGGACATCATCGTCCGCTACCTGGCCTCGAAAACCGGCATCAACCCGGATGCGGACCTGACCGCCTCCTATGTGGACTCGCCCTTCGAGGCCTTGCAGATGCTGCTCTCCAAACGGACCGACACGGCCCTGCTGCCCGAGCCCGCCGCGACCGCGGCGATCCTCAAGGGCAAGGGAGCCGGGGTGGAGTTCCGACGCATCGTCCTCCAGGACGTCTGGGAAGCGGTGACCGGCAACACGTCGCTCATGCCGCTCGGCGGGATCATGTGCCAGGCCTCCCTGGCGGCGGACTCCCCCGAGACCGTGGCCGCCTTGCAGACCGGTATCGGCGAGGCCGTGGACTGGATCAACGCACACCCGGCCGACGCCGCCCGGCAATGCGCCGACTTCTTCGGGCTCAAGCCGATGGTCCTGCAAAAATCCCTGGAGGCCTTTCCCATCCGCCGCACCCCGGCGGCCACGGCCAGGGAGGACCTGGAATTCTACTATTCGGCCCTCATGGGGATGTCGCCCAAACTGGTGGGCGGCAAGCTGCCCGACTCGGGTTTCTACCTGGCCTAGGCCGGAGGAAGGATGGAGCGCGTAGCCGGTGCGATCTGGCCCAGACTGTGGGGCTTCCGCTACCCCGCCGTGGGCGTGGGGCTCTTCCTCGCCCTGTGGTGGGCGGGGAGCCTGCGCTACGGCGCCTTCATCCTGCCCTCCCCACGGGAGACCTGTGCGGCCCTGTGGAGGCTGATCCTCACGGGCGCGGTGGGCAAGGCGGCGCTGATCACGGCCGGGCGCGCCCTTGGCGGGTTCGCGGTAGCGGCCCTGCTCGGCAGCGGAATCGGCATCCTGGCCGGGCTGCGTCCCGCCCTGGCCCAGACCCTGAAGCCGGTGACCGCCATGCTCCTGGGCATCCCGCCCATCGCCTGGATCGTCCTGGCCATGCTCTGGTTCGGCACCACCGGGCTGACCCCGGTCTTCACCGTGGTGGTCACCGCCCTGCCCATCGTCTTTGCCGTGGCGGTTGAGGGTGCGCGCACCAGAGACAGGGGGCTGGAGGACATGGCCCGCGCCTTTGCCACCCCGCCCTTGATGCTCTTCCTGGATGTGCGCCTGCCGCACCTGCTGTCCTATCTTTTCCCCGGCTGGGTGACGGCCCTGGCCCTGTCCTGGAAAGTCGCGGTCATGGCCGAACTGCTTGCCTCCGCCGACGGTATCGGCGCGAACATGGCCCTGGCCCGGGTCAACCTGGACACCGCCGACGCCCTGGCCTGGATCATCGTCCTGCTCATCATGCTCCTGGCCGTGGAACTGCTCGTGCTCGAACCGCTGCAACGGCGCATGGAACCGTGGCGCAACGGCGCCGCGTCCGCATGACGGCCTCCGGTAAACCATGCTGACCTGGGAAACCATCGCGCACGACTACGGGACCGGCCCGGTGCTGGCCGACGTCGGACTGCGCGTGCCGCCCGGCGAGGTTCTCGCCCTGGCGGGCCGTTCCGGCTGCGGCAAGACCTCCCTGCTGAACATGGCCGCCGGGCTGCTCGCGCCGACAACCGGCCGGGTGACCAACACCTTTTCGCACACCGCCTGCGTGTTCCAGGACCCCCGCCTGCTCCCCTGGCGGCGCACCGGGGAGAACATCGCCTTCGGGCTCAAGGCCATGGGTATGCCCGAGGCGGAACGGCTGGCCGCGGCGCGCCGCCTGGCCGAACGCATGGGCCTCGCCCCCGGCGACCTGGAGAAATATCCCGGCGCATTGAGCGGCGGCATGCGTCAGCGGGCCTCCCTGGCCCGGGCCCTGGCCGTGGAGCCGGACCTGCTCCTCCTGGACGAGCCGTTCAGCGCCCTGGACGTGGGCCTCAAGCGCGAACTCCAGGACCTGGTCCGGTCCCTCATCGACGAGCGCGGCCTGGCCGCCGTCTTCGTGACCCACGACCCGGCAGAGGCGGTCCGGTTGAGCGACCGCATCGTCATCCTGGCCCCGGCCCCCGGCCGCGTGGTCCACGAGCAGCGCATCATCGAGCCCTTTGCGGCCCGCGACGCGGACTTTGTCCGGCGGACCACGGACGGACTCCTGGCCGCCCCTGCCGTTCGGGCGGCGTTCGGCCCGACCGTGGCCACCCCGGCCGGATCCAGCATTCCGACGGGACCAACCGGCACACACGCCGCAACCAACGAGGTGAATATGGTGGAATTCAAGCCCGTGCACCTTCCCGAGACGACCCTGGCCACGGACATGGCCGGCCGCAAGGTCCTGGTCAAGACCCAGGTCGAGCGGGTCTTCGGCTACAATCCCATGGTCACGTCCCTGCTCTTCGCCCTGGCCCCCGGCAAGATCGCGGGGCTGGGCATGCCGCCCATGCCGCCCGAACGCATGCTGGCGGACCCGGCGTACCTCTCCCTGCCGGTCCTCGGGGTCATGGGCGGCAATTTCGGCGGCGGCAAGGCCACCTTCGACAAGGACGCGGTCCGGCAGCGCGGCGTGGACCTGATCCTCTCCCTGACCCTGTTCGCCCTGGACGAGGTCGAAGCGGGCGCGGCCGACCGGCTGCAACAGGAGCTGGGCATCCCGGTGCTCGTCTACGACGGCGGCCTGGACCGCACCGGCGAGGTCCTGCGGCGCGTGGGCGCGCTCGTCGGCGTGCCGGACAGGGGCAACCTCCTGGCCGATTACTTCGACGAAAAATTCCACCACATCGCCAAGACGGCTGCCGCAATCCCGCCGGGCGAGCGGCGCACGGTCTACTACGCCCAGTCGCCCACCGGCCTGCTCACCGAGCCCCGGCGGTCCCGCCACGGCGAGATCATCGAATACGCGGGCGGGGTGAACGCGGCCGAGGTCTTCGAACAGCGCGGCTGCGGCCGCACGCCGGTCTGCGCCGCGGACCTGGCTTGCTGGGACCCGGACGTGGTCATCATGCTCTCGGACGAGGGCAAGTCCCCACAGCGGCTGTACAACCGACTGCGGACCGACCCGTTCTGGTCCAGGCTCAAGGCGGTCCGCGGCAACGCCGTGTTCGAACCCCCTGCGGCCATGTACAACTGGTTCGACCGGCCACCGTCCGTGAACCGGCTCATGGGGCTGATATGGCTGACCAACCTGCTCTACCCCGAGTGGTTCGGCTGGGACCTGATCCGGGAGACCCGCGAGTTCTACAGACTGTTCTACCGCATGGACCTCGGCCCCAAGCAGGTGGAGACCCTGCTCGGCCCGAGCCTGAGGGGGCTGGCCAACTAGTCTCCGATTTCCCCTTGTCCTTTGCGCCGCTCTTTGCGACCATGTAGAAGTGGCGAAGTGCCGGGCCCGCTCGGGTCCGGCCCGGCCATGCGACATCAACCGCAAGGAGCCGTCATGAGGGAAGAGAACCAGTTGTCCAGACGTGTCTTTCTGGCCGTCGCGGCCGGTACCGTGGTCAGCATCGGCCTGCCCGGCCTGTTCGCCACGGTCGGCGAGGCGCGGCAGGAGGAGCTGGCCAAGGCCCTGCGGCCCGACGGGCGGCCTCGCGTCCCTCCGGGCCAGACCGCCATCGAACAGATTGAGGACATGGGCGGCAGGCCCGGCTCGCCCCGGCCCGAGGACTTCCGGCTGCGCGTCCACGGCGAGGTGGAGAACCCGCTTGCTCTCGACTTCGAGGCGCTCATGGCCTTCAAGCAGCAGAACTTTACCTGCGACGTCCACTGCGTCACGGGATGGACCCTGCTGGATTCAACCTGGCGCGGCGTCCCCATGGCCGCCCTCCTGGACCGTGCCAAGCCCACCAAGCACGCGAAATTCGTCGTCATCGAGGCCGCCCACGGCTACACCACGAGCATCCCGCTCGACGAGGCCCGGAAGCCGGACGTGTTCCTGGCCCACACCCTGTTCGGCAGCCCTCTGCCCGGCCCCAACGGCGGCCCGGTGCGCGCGGTGGTCCCGGACCGCTACTTCTACAAGAGCGCCAAATGGGTGAAGGGCCTGAAGATCGTCTCCAAGGACGAGTTGGGCTTCTGGGAGACGCGCGGCTACAGCAACTCCGCCGACCCCTGGAAGGAGGAGCGGTACTCGCGCTAGACGGTCAACCGGACCGCGCCGGAAGCGGCTTGACGGGATGACGGTACCGCCGTTAGCGTGTTGGAATGAAAAAATACATATTCTGTCTGGCGTTCATCGTGTTGACGGCGGCAACCAGCGCCCCTGCCGAACAGGAAAAGGCGTTCGACGCCCACGCCACCTCGTTCAGCTATTTCTTCAAGGACACGGACATGGATTTCCACTTCGGGAACCTGGTCCTCGGCGCCACCCACAACGGCGGCGCGGAGATCGGCGAGGCGTTCTACGCGGCCTCGCGGATCAAGGACGGCGACGCGGCCGACTGGCAGAAGGAATGGTTCGAACTGGCCGGGCGCGTGGAGACGCGGGGCCTGAAGTCACTTGCGGCGGGGCACACTGTCAGCGCGCGCGACCAGTTGCTGCGGGCGGCCTATTACTACCGCCTCTCCCTGCTGGCCATGCTGCCGTCGGACCCGGAGTTCACGGTGCGGGGGGAGAAGAGCCGCGCGCTCATGCGCAAGGCCGGGCCGCTGTTCGACCCGCCTCTCGAATATGTCGAAATCCCCTTCGAGGACACCGTGCTGCCCGGGTATTTCCGCAAGGCCGACAATTCCGGCAAGCCGACCAAGACCCTGCTGATGATCGGCGGCGGCGAGACTTTCATCGAGGACCTGTTCTTCTACCTCGAACCCCAGGCCCATACGCGCGGCTACAACTTCATGACCGTGGATCTGCCCGGCCAGGGCATGCTCCCGGCTTCGGGCCACGTGTTCCGCACGGACACCTTCGTGCCCATGAAAAAGGTGGTCGACTACGCATTGAGCCGCCCTGACGTGGCCCCGGACAAGCTCGCGGCCTTCGGCATCAGCGGCGGCGGGCTGTTCGTTCCCCAGGCCGCCATGCACGATCCGCGCATCAAAGCCATCGCCATGAGCGCCGCCGTGACCGACGCTCACCGGCTGTTCGCAACCATGCCGGCTGCCGTGGCTTCCAGAGAGGAGGAGGCCGCCTGGACCTCCTTCCACGCCGGGATCGTCAAGTCCATCTGCGAGCGCTACGGCGTGGAAAAACCCGAGGGCCTCATCGAGGCCAACCGGGGCAACACCTTCGATGCGGCCAGGATAGCGGCTCCCGCCCTGATCGTCGTGGGCGAGGGCGAATACCACAGCGCGGAGGTCCAGGCCCAGCAGCAGGCTGCCCTCTCCGGTTTCCCGGACAAGCGCAGCAGGCTGGTGGTCACCCCGGCGGACGAGGGCGCGACCAACCACTGCATCATGGAGAACCGCAGCCTGGTCGGCCAGGTCGTGTTCGACTGGCTGGACGGGATCTTCTGATCCGGCCGTACCCCCGCTCCGCGTATTTGGCCTGCCGCCCGGCGGGAAGTCCGATCCGCCGATTGCCTCCGCCGGGATAACATTATAGAAGCGTTCCCATGACCCACCTACATGAGACAAAATCCAAGGAAGCCGTGGTCGAGCAGGCGGTCCGCCACATCAACCACCATGGCGGCAGGCTCGATGCCTGGTATGTCGGCATCGAAGAAAAAGGTTCGGACCGCGACGCCCGGAGCAACCGCCATCCCGTGCACTATGAACTGCTCTCCGAGGACGAAGCCAAGTCCGCCATGTCCCTGCTGCTCGACCTGGGCCTCCAGGCCGACGACGAATACGGCGCGCAACCGACCGTTTTATTCGTGTACACACAAAAATAAACGCTTCCCGCCGGAACCGACGGGACCCAAAAAACGGCCTATCCCGATCGAAACACGCCGTTGCCGTTCCGGACCATGATCCGAATTTTCGAAAGAAATACCCGCTCAAAATCCGCATGCCCCCTCTCAACAGGCGGGAGACCGGATATTTTCCATCAAATCCAAACCGAATCGCCTCCTTTTGTACTCCTTGCCACATTGCCGCAGACAACAGTTGCTGCGCAACTTTTCATTGACATCCCATTGCAACGATTAATATCTTTTTTTCTTATAAATACATACGGTTAGTATCGTTACTCAAAGGAGAGAAAATGCATAAGATCGACCCTGAGGAATGTCAGTTTTGCGGTGCATGCCAAAGCGCCTGTCCCAATGACGCAATAGTCCACCCCGCCGGGGAAAATTACTACGAAATAAATGAAAACTGCATTGATTGCGGCGCATGTGAAGATGAATGCGGCTTTAATGCGATCAGCTCCGACGAATAGATTTAATTGACCGATCCGGCAATTTTTAAGATGGCCGGTCGGATTGACAACGGCACCTGTATCCTTTCAGGTGCCGTTTTACATAAAGGATTCGCTCCTACAGTATATTGCAGTTGTGTACATTGGCAAAATGCACTCTTCCCCTTCCGTTGGGGATACCCGAAACAGGTTGGGGTTAACGGGACGCCTCGTCGGCGATACGCTTCCCGCCCCTTGCTCGGTGGCGGATGCACCGTGTTGCCCACTCGTGCTGGACATTCCCGGACAATGAATTACATCCACGGACCACGGACCACGGACCACGGACCACGGACCACGGACCACGGACCACGGAGAGTCACGATTCAAAACACTCTCGTCAAACCGTCAGCAATAATCGGAGGCTTGGTATGGCTCTTTTCAGGAACAGGAAGAACGGCAATCTATATTTCGTCCTTAGCACCGTGACCAACGCGACCAACGCCCAGGACGATCAGGAGATGGTCCTCTATCGTCCGGTCAAAAGCGAAAGGCTGTTCTGCCGGGAACAGGAAGAATTCAATCAGAAATTTGAAAGCATAGATGCGGACAAGATCGTGGATTTGCTCGGCCCGATGAAAAACAATCCCTAGACGGCTGGACAAGACGCAAACATGAAAAAGCCCTTGCTACACAAGGGCCATTTCAACGAGGCCTGACGCCTCCGGACTGTCTTCTGGCGGAGAGGGAGGGATTCGAACCCCCGGACGAGTTGCCCCGTCTCTGGTTTTCAAGACCAGCGCATTAAACCGAGCTCTGCCACCTCTCCTGTGGGGTTCGGCGTGGATTCCGGCGCCGATTTGCAGGAAAACGTTTGTAGGAACCGTACCCCGGAATGTCAAGAAACAAAAGGGGATCGGCGGGGACGGCGCGTATTCCCCGCCATTTTCATTCCTATTTGACACCTTCTTTTGCTTCCCGTATGAGAAGAATTGACTGAAATTCAAACAAAACGACGGGATATCCTATGAAAGCCCCGCAAGAAGTCTTTGCCGAATATCTGGCCAACGAGAACCTGAAGATGACCCCCCAACGGCGGATCATCCTCGATACGCTGCTCAAGAAAAACGACCACCTCTCCTCCGAGGAGCTCTACGCGCTGGTCAAGAAGCGGGATGCCTCCATCGGCCAGGCCACGGTCTACAGAACCCTCAAGCTTCTCAGCGACTCCGGGCTGATCGAGCCCCTGGACTTCGCGGACGGGGTGACCCGCTACGAGCCCTGCTACGGCAAGGACCATCACGACCACCTCATCTGCGAGAAGTGCGGCAAGAACATCGAGATCGTGGACGAAGTCATCGAGCGCCGCCAGGAGCAACTGGCCAGGGAGCACGGCTTCACCCTCATCCGCCACAAGATGTATCTCTACGGCCTGTGCCCGGAGTGCCGCAAGAAGTAGCTACTCCTCGATACCGGCCAGGAACTGCGCCAGAGCCGGAATCTCGCCGTGCACGGAATGCCACGTGTACCGGTTTTTCACCTTTTCGCCTTCGGCCATGAACTGGATGCCCAGCCCTATGGCCCCGCCGCGGCCCGAAAAACGGCTGCGGACGACGCCCAGCGCCGTGAAGAACGAGTACTTGCGCGTCTTGGGGTTCCAGATGCTGACCCGCAGGACCAGTTGGCTGCCGGGGTCCAGCGGGGGCATGGCCACCCTGGGGTTGACGACGAACAGGCGCAGACCTCCCGCCGAGATATTCTCCACGGCCAGACGGGTGCGGGCGTCGTAGCGGGCCGGGTTGTTCACGGTCTGCAACTCCGGCCGGAACATCCAGAAGGTCCGCGCCTTGCGGCCGCTCCACGCCTTGACCCGGACCGCTCCCTCGCGGGCGACGCGCTGTCGGGAGTGCCGCCGCCGCAGGATGAACCGATAGCGCACCGGCGTAAGCAGGCTTAGCTCCTTGAGGACAACGCCCCGCTTGCGCACGTGGGCCACCAGGGTGGTGAAGGCGTTGATGCGCTTGCCGGAATAGGCGAACGGCCGGGTAAAACAGATGACCTGCTGGTGCTTGAGATGGGTGAACGTGGAGTTGGCGTTGAGCAACTGGAGCTGCATTTTCCCTCCGGCCACGCTGACCACGCGCGCGTCGCAGAGCTTCCGCCCGACCACGCCCCCGGAGTACAGGCAGACCTCGATGACCACGCCCCTGGAGACCAGGTAGTTCTCCACGGCGCGGCGCTTGCGCCGACGCAACAGACGTGACGCCCAGCGTCCGGCCACGTGCAGGATGAGCAGCCGGTAGCGCCACAGCACGTAGACCACGACCATGGGAACGGCCACGGACAGCGTCCGGGACAACAGTTCCATGACGTTGAGATGGCCGCTGCCGCCGAAGGTGCGCTGCACCTCGCGCAGATAATTGGACTGGGCAAGGAATCGGACCATCTTCCCACCGGTTGCGGTTCAAGAGGTTGACGCTCGTTGCTTCTATTCCGAACCCATTGCAATTTCAATACCTTCAGGCACAACCAGAATTCGAGGCGGACGCGCCGCGCAATCGTGCAACCGCTCCAGGCCAAGAAATGTGCCCAATAACACCCATGAATATAAAATATATCCCGGACTTAAGCGAAATTATCCCCGGCTGCCCTGGCCGTGGTCAGATGAACCTGTGCTCGCTCAGGTAGAGCAGGATCTCGTGGGCCGCCTCGTTGGGGCTCAACTCAGAGGTGTCGATGCGCAACTCCGGATTCTCCGGTTCGATGTACGGATCGTCCACGCCGGTCAGCCCCTTGATGATGCCCGCTCGCGCCTTGGCGTAGATGCCCTTGCGGTCGCGCTGCTCGCAGACGGACAGCGGCGTGCAGACGTGGATTTCGACGAAGCCGCCGTAGTGCTCCACGGCCCCACGGGCGTGGCGCCGGGACTCCGCATAGGGCGCGATGGGCGCGCAGATGGCCACCCCGCCGTTCTTGACGATCTCGCTGGCCACGAACCCGATGCGGATCACGTTCAGGTTGCGGTGCTCCTTGCTGAAGGACAGCTCGCTCGACAGGTTGGTGCGTACGATGTCGCCGTCGAGCAGGGTTACCGGACGGCTGTTCAATTCCAGAAGCTTGACGAACAAGATCTTGGCCAGGGTGGACTTGCCCGCCCCGGACAGGCCTGTAAAAAACAGGGTGATCCCCTGCTTCCAGCGCGGCTTGTAGGTACGCGACAACTCCTTGAGCACGCCGGGGAAGGACATCCACTCGGGCACGGGCTCGCCGAGCGTGAGCCGTTTCACCACGGCGTTGTGGTCGTTGACGCACCGGCCGCCCCCGTCAGAGCGCACGTACCTGCACGATGCCTGGTCCAGAGCCATGCAGTGCTCTGCCACCGGAATAATGCCAGTCTCTTCCTGGCGGTCCGCCAGCCAACGGATGTGAGCTTCATACTCCTCGGAAAAAGCGTTTTGCCTCGGCTCGGCCTTGGCCCCGTCCCAGACGAGCATGTGGGTACAGCCGTAATTTTTGTTCACGATGGCCCGCAGCAGCGCGCCGCGCGGGCCCATGCGCCGCTCGAACCACGGGGTCAGGTTCAGCTTGGCCATGCTCCGGGGAAAAGTCTCGACGAATTGCTGGAAGCTGCGAACCAGGCTGAAATGGTCCACGCTGAAATACATGGATGGCTTGAGTTGGGGCGATAGGAGCAGGCTGGCCCCCTGGTCGTGGGCGATCTCCTCGAGCATGGCCCGGTCCGCCTTGTGCAGCGGCCTGCCCGCCTGTACGGCCACGATTTTGCGCCACCCCTTCTGGACGAAAAACCGCTGGACCTCGGCCGGGGTGAGACGGAAGTCGGTGAAATCGTACCGCTGGGGATAGGACACGCCTTCCACCCGGCCGCCGAGGTACCACGGCTCAACGAGACCCCCGTGGCAGCCGTCCGCACCTTCGGGGAAGGGATCGCGGATGGCCCGGGCCTCGGCCTTGAGGTCCGGCTTCCAGATGTCGGACACGGTCAGCACGGCCAACATGAACCCTTCGGCGTCGCGCACGGCCACGCATTCGCCCTCGGACAGGCCGGCGGCGAACTCCTCGCTCACGGCCAGGCAGATGGGTAGGGGCCACAGGGTCCCATCGCGCAGGCGCATGTCGGAGAGCACGGACTTGTAATCCTCGCGCCCCAGGTAGCCCTCAAGAGGATAAAAGGCGCGATTGAGGAGCATCTCCAGATTGCAGAGCTGGCTGGGGTTCAGGTTCACGGACTTGAACTCTACGGCCCGCTCCTTGAGCAGCTCCGCCCGGCGAAAATGGACCAGTAGGCTCTCCGCATTGTGTGCGGGAAGGGAATCGGAATATTGCATCGTCTTGGTGCCTCGCATGTTGTTCGATGCCCCGCTCGACGCCGTTTCGAACGGCCGCGGGGCAGGGGCCACATCCCGGCGGCGGAAGCCAGCCTGAACAAACGTACCCGATCAACCGCTTACTATCGTTTATCTTCATTCGCAAGCGCGAGCGGGAGATCCCGGCGAGTGTCCGGATGGAGAGCCGGAGCGGGCACGCCGCTCAACGCCCCTGCTCCCGGCCCGTCTTCACGCAAAACGGCCCCGGCCCGGCAAGCGGGCGCGGGGCCGAGAGAGACTGTCGTCCGATCTAGGCGTGAACGATTGATTCCTTCATGGCGTTCTCCTTTGCTTGGGCCTTGGTTGCGCCGAATGCCAATCCCGCCCCAAAGGCGGGGGGGCAGGGTCAGGCCTGCGGCGATTCTGGCACCGGTTGCGATGAATTCCCGACGACTCGGGTCCTCGGGACCGGAAACATTTTCTTGCGCAATCTGTTTTTTATCCTTGCACAATTCGCACACGACGCTCTCTCCATGCGGGGGGGATCTTCCCTGCCTGAATCACGGTTGCGGGCAGCGCGACATCGGCACCGCCTCCGGTGAGACCGGCCCTGCACACAAGAAACAATAAGTATCCATACCACCATACCCGGCGCAAGAATTGCCCAAAATTACAAAATTACGGCCTATACGTACACGTGACGGGAACCGGGAAATGGGAAGGGAGTTGGGGTACATCATTCCGACAGGACGGCGAGCGCGTCCGCATGGGTTCCGGGCCGCTACGGCGGCAGCGGACCGGCGGCAGGGAAAACGCCTGCATCCGCCGCGAGGAAAATCTTAACCTCCCCGATACAGACAAGTCCGGCGTTTGGTGGCATTGCCACCCCATGAGTGGATTGAACCCCCATGCCGACGACTCGGACAGGCGGTTCCTGCTGGACAGGAGCCACCGCTCCCCGCTCTGGCGGCAGATCGCATCGGCCCTGGAGGACGAGATCGTCCGGGGGCACTTCGCCCAGGGTGAGAGGCTGCCCGCCGAGAGCACGCTGGCCAAGTGGTACAGCGTCAACCGGCACACCGTGCGCCGCGCCCTGTCCCATCTCCAGGAGCGGGCCCTGGTCCGCTCGGAAAAGGGCCGGGGGACCTTCGTCAGCGAACACGTGGTGGAATACATGGTCTCGCGGCGCACCCGCTTCAGCGACAACCTGAACCGGCAGAACCGCTCCCACGACGGGGTGCTCATCGACCACAAGGTGGTTGAGGCGGGCGACGCGGTGTCCCGGGCGCTCCAGATCCAGCCCACCGCGCAGGTCTCCATGCTCGACATCCTGCGCAAGGCCGAAGGTCGTCCCCTGTCCCTGACCACCCACTACTTTCCCCGGCCGCGGTTCGCCGGGCTGCACGAGACCTTTCGCAAGACCGGCTCCATCACCCAGTGCCTCATCAGCCACGGGGTGGCCGACTACTTCCGCGAAGAGACCCGCATCCTAACCCGGCAGCCGACCACGGAAGAGGCCCGTTTCCTCGGCCTGCCCCGCTACCGGCCGGTCCTGGAGACCCGCTCGGTCAACGTGGACGAGCTCGGCGTGCCCGTGGACTACGGCATCACCCGCTACGGCGGCGACAAGATCGAGCTGGTCATCAAGACCTTCCTGAACTGATCAGAGGATCCGCTTGCGCAGGCGGGACGAGAGCTGCTCCACCAGCAGGACCAGGCAGAAGATCAGCAGGATGATGGTCGAGGCCTCGGAATACATGAACATGTCCATGGAGACCTTGAGCTCGATACCGATGCCCCCGGCGCCGACCAAGCCGAGCACCACCGAGGAGCGCGTGGCCTTTTCCAGACTGAACAGGGCCGTGTTCACGAACGACGGCAACGCGGCCGGAATCACGGCGCAGACGACGGTGCCCAACCGGCTTGCCCCCAACGCCTCCAGCGCCTCCTGCGGCCCCTTGTCCACCTCTTCCATGGCCTCGGCGAAGAACCGGCCGCAGAACCCCATGGTGTCGACCATGATCGCCAGGGTGCCCGCGAACGGCCCCAGCCCGACCATGACCACGAAGAACAGGGCCCAGATCAGGTCGGGCACGGTCCGAAACAGGGCGATGAGGTTCCTGGACAGATAGTACAGGCCCCTGTTCGGCGTCTGGCTCTTGCACGCCAGGATGCCCAGCACCAGGCTGAAGACCACCCCGAAGACCGTGCCCACCAGGGCCATCTGCAACGTCTCGAGCAGGGACAGGGCCACAGCGTCCACTCGCCGCAGGGACGGCGGAAACATCTCGGAGACCAGGTCCACGATGTACGGGAAGCCGCGCACGAACTCACTCAAGGAGAAATTGATGCTCCGCATGGAGACAATGAAGAAGGCCAGCCCCGCCGCGTAGAGAGCGAACGACAGCGCGCTCGGCCGGGGAAAGCGGATGGGCAGCAGCGCCGGGTCCGTGGCCTGGCCGTCGAAAACGAATTGGGTTCCTTGCCGGGTTCGGTCAGCCATAAATCCTCCGCAGGGTTTCCTCGTTCAGGCCCGTGGAGGCCCTGTCCATCTCGATGCGCCCGTCCCGCAGGCCGATGACCCGGTCCGAGTATTCCAGAGCGTGGCGCACCGAATGGGAGGTGTACACCAGGGTCAGCCCCCGGCTGCGGATGAGCTCCACGAAGAGGCGCATGACCTCCTCGCCCGCGTTGGGGTCGAGGCTGGCCACGGGCTCGTCCGCGAACATGATCCGGGGCCGCTGCATCAGTGCGCGGGCGATGGCCACCCGCTGGGACTGGCCGCCCGATAGCTGGTCCACCCGCTGCTCGGCCACGTGGGACAGGCCGACCAGTTGCAGGCAGCGCATTGCCTCCTGGCGCTCGCCGGAACTGGCCAGCATGTGCCACCAGACCCGCGGGCCGCGCTTGCGGCTCTGGGCCCCGTGCAGGACGTTGGTCAGGGCGGTCAGGCGCGGCACCAGGTTGTGCTTCTGGAAGACGAAGCCGACCTGGCTGCGCAACCGGCGCAGGCCTTGTCGGTTCAGGGACATGACGTCCGCCCCGCCCATCTCCACGGCCCCGCCGCTCGGCTCGATGAGCCGGAGGAGGCAGCGCAGGAAGGTGGATTTGCCCGCGCCGTTGGACCCGACCAGTGCCACGGCCTCGCCCCTGTCGACCGTCAGGTCCACGCCGTTCAGGATGGTGGTCCGGCCGAAGGACTTGGCCAGCCCCTCGACGCGGATCTCCCTTTGGTCACCGGGGAACACCGCCGGGGAGATCTCCCCGGCGGACGTATTGAATTTCAGCATCAGTCACCCACGAAGCCCGAGTACTGGGGATAGCCGATGGTCGCGTACATGGAGCGCACGTAGTTGTAGTCCGCGTCCTTGACCTTCGGCAGAAAGACCATGCCCTTGTACTTCTTGTTGTCCTCGCCGGTCAGAATGGCGGCGACCATCTCGTCGGCGTGATCGGCAAAGGCGGCGCGCACCTTGGCGACCACGTCCTTGTCCACGTGGGGGCCCACCAAGAGCACGTCGTTGGGCAGGTCCGGGCCGCGTGCGATGACCTTGAAGGCCCCGGCCGAAAGCTGCTTGTCCCTGTCGCGCATCTTCAGGAACTTGTCGTTGGTGGTGGCGAAGGCGGCCACGTCGCCGCGCTTGAGGGCCTCGAAGCCGACCTTGTAGTCCACATGCAGGGTCTTGACGTCCTTGAGGGGATCGAGCCCGTTGTCCTTGATGATCTGCATGGGGGCCAGGTGCTTGGAGGTGGAGCCGACGTCGCCCATGGCCACCTTCCCGCCCTTGAGCTCAGGCACGGAGTTGATTCCGCTGGAGGCCAGGACGATGATCGAGCCGAAGTAGTCGGGCCGGGAGAAGCCGACCACCGGCTCGGCGTTGACCCGCTTCTTGAAGACCACATACTCGGCCGGGCCGGTCAGGACGAAGTCCACCCGCTTGGACTTGAGCGCCTCCACGGCGGCGGTGCGGTTGTTGACGGGGAAGAATTCGAAATCATAGCCGGTCAGGCTGCCCAGCTTCTCCTTGAACACGCCGAACTCCCGCTGGAGTTCCTCCATGCCTTCCAAATCCGTAACGGCCAGCCGAACGGTGTCGGCGGCCAGGGCCCAGGCGCCCATGGCGCAGACCATGAGCAGGGCCGCCATCAGGGTGACGATCGAACGTTTCATTGCTTCTCTCCATGATTTCCGGTTGCGCCGGCCCGCGCCGACGATCGATTGGGTCACAGAGTATGGCCATTCGGTTACGCGCAGATTGCGGTTGAACCTACATAAGACGAACTTCCCATAGACAAATCAGCGACCTGTCTACTGCTTTACTTTTCCCTCCCACCTCGCCGAACATGGCCCCGGATCGGAAAGACTTGGTGCGCCATTTCGGCAGGATAGCGCATCAAGCGGGAACCGCCGCGCGCCCGTCACCAAACGGCCGCGCAACCTTCATGCAGTCAAGCCGACAGAGAGGTAGCGATACATGGATATGCTCATACGAAACGGACGCGCGCTGCTCCCGGACGGGGACGTGCGGCAGACGGACATCATCGTGGCCGAGGGGGCCGTTCAGGAGGTCCGTGGCCCCGGACACGGGAGCCGCAACGGGACCCGGACCATCGACGCACGGGGCAAGCTCGTCCTGCCCGGCATCGTGGACCTGCACGGCGACGGCTTCGAGCGGCACATCATGCCGCGCGCGGGCGTCTCCTTCAGCCGGGCCCTGGGGCTCCTGGACACGGACCGAACCATGACGGCCAACGGCATCACCACCGCCTTCCACGGGCTGACCTGCTCCTGGGAGCCAGGACTGCGGAGCCGCGAGGCCGCCCACGCCTTCCTGGCCGACTTCCAGGCCGTGCGCGGCAGGCTCGGCTGCGACACCCGCCTGCACCTGCGCTTCGAGACCTACAACCTCCCGGCCTTGGATGAGGTCGAGTCCTGGATACGCGATGGATATGTGGACATGCTCGCCTTCAACGACCACATCGACGCCATGTTCGCCAATCTGGACCGCTATTCCAAAATGTCCGGCTATCTGGACCGCACCGGTCTGAACCGCGACCGGTTCATCCAGTTGATCACCGAGATCAAGGAACGCGCCGCGGCCGTGCCCGAGGGCATCCGTCGGTTGGCCGGGGCGGCGGCCGAACGGGGCATCCCCATGGCCTCCCACGACGACCCGGACCCGGCCACGCGGACCTGGTACGACGGACTGCGTTGCGCCATCTGTGAATTTCCCCTGGACGAGGCCACGGCCCGCACCGCGCGCGAGCTCGGCGACGCGGTCGTCCTGGGCGCGCCCAACGCGCTCAGGGGCAAGAGCCACATCGACCGGCTCATGGCCCGCGACGCCATCCGCATGGACCTGTGCGACGCCCTGACTTCGGACTATTTCTACCCCTCCCTGCTCCAGGCCGCCTTCGCCCTGGCCAGGGACAAGGTCTGCCCCTTCCCGGACGCCTGGCGGCTGGTCTCGGCCGGTCCGGCCCGCGCCGCCGGACTTGCCGACCGCGGCGAGATCGAGCCGGGCAAGCGGGCCGACCTGGTGGTCGTGGACGACTCGGACCCGTCCCTGCCCTTCGCGGTCCTGACCCTGCGCCAGGGCACCCCGGTCTTCAGCGCGTGCGGCCTGGGCATGTAGCCCGGCAGCCCGAATGCACGACGCGGAGAATCCCGCGCCCCCTAGGGCTTCACGTAGGCGAAGCCCCGGCGCTGCAATTCCACGATCTCCACCACCCCGGCGGGGACCACCTCACAGCCGGCGCAAAGCCGCGCGGGGTCGATGTTGAAGTGCGTCAGGGCATTGTTGCACACCTTGACCGCCACGCCGAGGGCGAGCACCTCGTTTAGCTGCGCCGCGTGTTCGCCGTCCCGGTCCAGGAAGCGCACCCCCGGCCCGTTGACCACCAGCACCACGGCGGGCCGGTCTTCGGAAAAAGCGTTCCGGTAATTCTTGATGTTGCTGATGGCGATATCCAGGGCCTGTGGATCATGGTCGAAATGGAACAATACGTCGTAATTCATATCTGTTGCCTCTTGCCGCCTGTCGGCCGCAATGTTTGATGGGGAAATGCCGATCGTGCGTCTATTCTATCCCAAAGGGATGCCCTTGCAAAGACGCACCGCCGTTTGCAGGACACAAAAAGGGGGTTACGTGAATTTCACGTAACCCCTTTACTGTCTGGCGGAGAAGGAGGGATTTGAACCCTCGTATGAGCTTTACACCCATAACACGCTTAGCAGGCGTGCGCCTTCAGCCAGCTCGGCCACTTCTCCAAACTCTTTGCGCGCGAAAAGACGCTGTTCGCATTGAGGAAAGTCCGTCTACACTTTTCCCGCGCGGATTGTCAATAAAGATGACCCCTATTTGCCTTTTTTCCCCTTGCCGCCCTTCGCGTCCTGGGCCTCTCGCTCCTCGCGGCGGCGCTTGCTCTTGAGCGCCTTGTACTTCTCCTCGTGTCGGCGCGTCTTGGCCCCGCCGATGCGCTCGCGGCCCGGGCCGCGCTTGCCCAGCGCCGAGATGCCGCGCGCCTTTTCCCATTCCTTCTTATCGTGGCTGGAGCGGAACACGATGTTCACCGGCGCGGACTTGATGCCGAGCAGCTTGCGGAACTGATTCTCCAGATAACGCACGTAGGACGTCTTGACGATGGTGTGGTCGTTGCAGAAAAAGACGAAAGTCGGGATGGGCTCGTCCGCCTGGGTGACGTAGTAGAACTTGGGCCGCCTGCGCTTGACCACCGGGGGCTGCAATTTCTCCACCACGGCCTGCATGGCCCGGTTCAACTCGCCGGTGCCCACGCGGATTTCGCACTCCCGGCGCATGGCCTCGGCCATGGGCAGGAGCTTGCCGATGCCCAGCCCCTTGACCGCGCTGGTCATGACCACGGGCACGTGCGGGACCAGTCGCAACTCCTCCCGGAACGCCTCAAGCGCCCGGTTGGTCTCGCTACGGGGAATGAGGTCGGCCTTGTTGACGACCACGATGAACGGGGTCTTCTCCTTGGCCAAAAATTCGATCAGCCGCTTGTCCTGCCGCCCCACGCCCAGGGTGATGTCGATGGCCAGGATGGTCACGTCGGACCGCTTGGAGTTCTTGAGCGCCCGGATGACGCTGATCTTCTCCAGGTGGTCCTGGATGTTGGCCCGCTTGCGCACGCCCGCCGTGTCCACGAAGGTGTACCGCTTGCCCTGCTTCTCGAAGGTCACGTCGATGGAGTCGCGGGTGGTCCCGGCCACGTCCGAGACGATCAGCCGGTCCTTGCCGATGAGCGCGTTGATGATCGAGGACTTGCCCGCGTTGGGACGGCCGAGCAGGGTCAGCCTGAGCCCCTTTTCCACGCCGTCGTCCACATCCTCGGGCAGCCCCAACCCCTTGACGAATTTGCGGACCCGGTCGCGCACCCCGTGCAGGTTGTAGCCGTGGGCCGCGGACACGGGCAGGAACTCGATGCCCAAAGAGTGGAACTCGGCGGTCATGTGCGCCTCGAACTCGGAACCGTCCACCTTGTTGACCAGCATGAGCACCGGCTTGCCGGAGCGGCGCACGTACTCGGCCGCCTGCTGATCCAACGGGGTCAGCCCCTCCTTGCCGTCGACCACGAAGAGGATGGCGTTGGCCTCGTTGATGGCCTCCCGGGCCTGCTCGAAGATCTCATCCTCGAAGTCCTTGGACAGTTCGGGCGTTGCTTCGGATTCGAGGACCATGCCCCCGGTATCGATGAGGTCGAACCGGGTCTCGCCCATGATGCACTCGCCATAGATGCGGTCGCGCGTCACCCCGGGCAGGTCGTGGGTGATGGACCGCGACTTCCTCAGAAGTCGGTTGAAGAGGGTGGATTTGCCCACGTTGGGGCGGCCCACCAGGGCGACGATCGGCAGCATGTTTGGCTCCGGATGGTGTTTGATGGCGCGATAATGCGTGAACCCCGCGCTTTCCTTGAGCGGGAAGCGCGGGGTTACCCTATCCGCATTTGAAAGTCGAGTCCATTGTTGACGGCGGGATCACCCCTGGCCTGCCATGTCCTCGATGACCTCGTTCAGCCGCGTGGCCATGGCGGCCACCTCCTGGATGGCCTCGTTGGCGCTCTGCATGACCTGGTAGGTGTCCATGGAGATGTGGTTGATGTCGTCCGTGGCCTGGTTGATCTCGTCGCTGGTGGCGGACTGCTCCTCGGCGGCCGCTGCGATGATCCGCACCTGGTCCGAGGCGGTCTCCACCCGGCCGACGATCTCAAGCAGCGCCTTGCCCGACTCGCGGGCCAGATCGGTGCTGCGCTCCACGGCCTGGGCCGCCTGTTCGGTCGCCCCGACGTTGCGCCCGGTCATCTCCTGGATGTGGCGGATGGCCTCGCCCACTTCGCTGGTGGCGGCCATGGTCTTCTCGGCCAGCTTGCGCACCTCGTCGGCCACCACCGCGAAACCTCGCCCGGCGTCTCCGGCGCGGGCCGCCTCGATGGCCGCGTTCAGGGCCAGCAGGTTGGTCTGGTCCGCTATGTCCGTGATCACTTCGAGCACGTTGCCGATGTCCTTGGCCTCGGAACCGAGGGCCTCCATGGACAGCCTGAGTTCCTCGGTCTGCGCCTGGACCTCGCCCACGGATTCGATGACCTGGTTGACCATCTCCTCACCGCGCTGGGCGTGGCTTTTGGCCTGGTCCGCGTCCTCGGAAGCCTGGCTGGCGTTGCGGGCCACGTCGAGCACCGAAGCGTTCATCTGCTCCATGGCCGAGGCGGTCTCGGCCGCCCTGGCCCGCTGGTCCTCGGACCCGCGCTTGCCCTCCTCCATCTGCGCGGACAGTTCCTCGGCCGCACTGGACAGGGACAGGGAAATCTCCCGCGCCTGTCCGGCGGCCACGGAGATGCGTTCGTTCTGCTCTTCGATGAGCTTCTGCTGCCCGCGGATCTCGGTCACGTCGACCCATATGGTCAGGGAGCCGAGCAGTTGGCCGTCCATGTCGTAAAACGGCGTGGAGGTTACCTGGACGTTAATGACCGAGCCGTCCACGCGGGTGTACGCGGTCTCGTTGTCCAGCCGCTGCTGCTGTTCCACGGCGCGGTCGGACAGGGTCTTCCGGTCCGGCTCACCGTAGAAGAACTCGCCGGGCGCCAGCCCCACGTAGCTCTCGGGCGGATCGGACCGCTGAAGCAGGTCGCACATCTGCGGATTGACCCACAGCAGCGTATGGTCCTCCCCCACCAGGGCGCACGGCAGGGCGATGCCCTGGAGCACGCCCTCGGAAAAACCGAGCTTGACCTTGAGCTCGTGCACCATGGTCTCGATCTGCGCGGCCAGAGTCTTGAACTCGAATTTGTATTTTCCCTCCAGGCGGGCCTGCAGGTCGCCGGCGGCCACCTCGGAGGCGAACCCCAGAATGTTCTTCACCGGGTTGGTGATGGTCCGCCGCACGGCGAAGATCAGCACCCCCACCAGGAGGATGCCCAGGATCGCCCCGCCCGTGGCCAGCTCGTCGCGCTGGTTGTGGGCCGCCGCGGCCAGGTCGTCCTCATAGGCACTCATGACCACCTTCCAGCCGGTCTTGGACGCGGTGTCGAAGACCATGTACTTCTCACGGCCCTCCCACATGTAGGTGGTCTCGCCCTTTTTCGCGCTCATGGCGACCTTGGCGAACTCCTGATCAGACATGTCCTTGAGGTACAGATCCTTGTTCACTGCATGGGCGATTATCCGCCCCTTGTCGTCGAGCATGTAGGCATACCCGCTGCCCGCCACGCGGAAGGGGTCGATGAACTTGGAGGTAAAATTGTCCCACTTGGGAAACAGCCCGACCCCGCCGACGATCTCGCCCGTGTGGTCGCGGACCACTGCGGCCGCGGCAAAGATGAGAATCCCGCCGCCACTCTTGGAAATAAGGATGTCGTTGGACAGATAATGGTCCGACTTGCCGGACAGGATGGCCTTGACGTACTCGCGCGAACTGCGGTCCGCTCCGGCCAGGTTCTGCTCCTTGGCGTTGTATCCGGCCACCACCTTGCCGTTCCTGTCGAAGGCGAACGCCGCCCAGTAGCCGTTGGATGTGGACAGAAGGTCCTTGAACAGCCAGGACGCGGGCAGAGCGTCCCGCCCGGCCAGGGCGTCGGCCACGGCCTGCTGCGAGGCGAGCATGCGCACCATCTCGTCGGTCTGAGCGATATAGTTGTCCAATGCGGCCATGGTCTGGGCGACCATGTTGTTCATGGCCACCTTGCCCTCGTCGAACACGGTCTGCCGCGTGTCGTAGCTGACCCAGAGCACGGCGACCAGGATCGAAACGGCCATGCTGGTCGCGATCAGCAGGGCTATGGCAGTATTGACGCTCTTCATCTTCATGATGGACCCATCCTTGAAGCTGTAGGTTGTGCCCCATAGTACTACAAGGCCACGGGCGGGAGTGTCCATTAGAACACGGCTCCCCCGGAAACAAAAAAGGGCAAAACCGCAATGCAGTTCTGCCCCGATGTTAACCCATACCTTGAATTGGTCTGTTACATGAACAATTTCTTGATGGCAAGGTCATAGGGGGGATACAGCACCCCCTTTTCGGTGATGATGCCCGCGATGAGTTCGTTGGGCGTGGGGTCGAAAGCCAGGTTGTAGACCTCCACCCCCTCGGGCGGGATGCGGTGGTCGCCTATGTGCGTCACTTCGCGCGGATCGCGGTCCTCTATGGGCACGTCGTCGCCGGTCGGCGTCTCCGGGTCGATGGTGTATACCGGCGCGGCCACGTAGAACGGGATGTTGAACCGTTTCGCGATGATGGCTACCCCGAACGTCCCGATTTTGTTGACCGCGTCGCCGTTGGCCGTGATCCGGTCCGCGCCGACCACGACCTTGTCCACCAGGCCGCGCTTCATCAGCAGGGCGCAGGCATTGTCGCAGGCCACCTTGACCGGGATGCCGTCCTTGTGCAGCTCGTATGCGGTCAGCCGCGCGCCCTGCAGAAACGGCCGGGTCTCGTTGGCGATGACCGAAACCTTCTTGCCCTGGTCGATGGCCCCCCGGATCACGCCCAGCGCCGTGCCGTATCCGGCCGTGGCCAGCGCACCCGCGTTGCAGTGGGTCATCACGGTGTCCCCGTCGTCGATGAGCTCGCCGCCGAACTTGCCGATCAACTCGCACATTTCGATGTCGCCCGCGTGGATCTCCTTGGCCCGATCGAGCCAGATGTCCAGCAATGCATCCAGGGAGACGTCGCCCGCCTCTTCCCAGATACGGCGCATCTCGCGCACGGCCCAGCGCAGGTTCACCGCCGTGGGCCGGGCTTCGTGGATCTGGTCCAGCTTGGCCGACAGGTTCGCCTTCCAGTCGCCGTCCATGCCCTGCACCTCGCGCCCGGCCAGGTAGCAGCCGTAGGCGGCGGTCACGCCGATGGCAGGCGCGCCGCGCACGACCATGACCACCAGGGCGTAGCAGATGTCGTCCGTGGTCTTGCACTCGAACCAGTCCTCCCGGTTGGGCAGGTACCGCTGGTCAAGCAGGATCAGGGCGTCTTTCTCGGGAGAATACTGAATGTGTTCGGTCATTTTTGGTTGCCTCCGGCGGCCAGAGGGGAAACTTTTGGAAAAGTTTCCCCTCTGGACTCCCCTTCAAAACTTTTTATCGCGGCGCAGGTAGTATCGGGGTCAACGAAACTCCTCGTATGCGCCGGGCGGTGCGGGCACCACCCTTCCGTCCAATATACAGAGTACGGAGAACGCACCCCCACGCCGCCTAGAGGAATGGACTTTCCCCTGTAAACTCCCTGGCGGCGTGGCGACAAAAAGTTTTGAAAGGGGGGGCCGGGGGGAAACTTTTTCAAAAGTTCCCCCCCGGTCTTCCTTACGAAAGTTTCTTGTTGAACAACTGCGTGACCACGCCGGGGTTGGCCTGGCCTTTGGACAGACGCATGACCTGGCCCATGAAGAAGCCCATGAGCTTTTTCTTGCCGCCCTTGAAGGCCTCGACCTCGGACGGGTTGTCGGCGATGACCTGGTCGACCATGGCTTCGAGCTCGGAGGTGTCGGACACCTGGACCAGTCCCTTGGCCTTGACGTATTCGGCCGGGTCGTCGCCGGACGCGCACAGGTCGCGGAAGATGTCCTTGCCGATCTTGACCGAGATGGTCCCGTCGTCCACCAGGGCGAGCAGCCCGGCCAGTTTCTCCGGGGTCAGCTTGACCCCGCACGCCTCGGCCCCGCTCTCGTGGCAGAACGGCAGCAGTTCGCCGACCACCCAGTTGGTGACCTTCTTGGGGTCGCCCGCATAGGCCTTGACCGCGGCCTCGAAATAGTCGGCCACGGCGAGGTCGTTGGTGATCAGGGCAGCGTCGTAGTCGGCCAGGGTGTATTCGGCCATGAACCGCTCGCGCTTGGCCGCGGGCAGCTCGGGCAGCTCGGACTTCCACTTGTCCACCCAGGCCTGGTCCAGGACCAGCGGCACCAGGTCGGGGTCCGGGAAATAGCGGTAATCGTGGGCCTCCTCCTTGCCGCGCATGGAGTGGGTCGTACCCTTGTCCACGTTGTACAGCCGGGTCTCCTGGATGACCTTGTCGCCGTCCTCGACCAGGTCGATCTGGCGCTCCACCTCGTACTCGATGGCCTTTTGGATGTGCTTGAAGGAGTTGAGGTTCTTCAGCTCCGCGCGGGTGCCGAACTCCTCCTGCCCGTAGGGCCGGATGGACACGTTGGCGTCGCAGCGGAAAGAGCCCTCCTCCATGTTGCCGTCGCAGATACCGAGATACAGCAGCACCGAACGCAGCTCCTTGAGGTAGGCCACGGCCTCCTCGGCCGAGCGCATGTCCGGCTCGGACACGATCTCGATGAGCGGCACGCCGGTCCGGTTCAGGTCCACGAAGCTGGCGTTGTCGGCCGCGGAGTGGATGTTCTTGCCCGCGTCCTCTTCCATGTGGATGCGGGTCAGGCCCACGCGCTTCTTCTCGCCGTCCACCTCGATGTCGACGTGGCCGTGCTCGCAGATGGGCAGCTCGAACTGGGAAATCTGGTACCCCTTGGGCAGGTCGGGATAGAAGTAGTTCTTGCGCGCGAACACGGACTTGAGGTTGATCTCGCAGTCCGTGGCCAGGCCGGCCTTGGTCGCGTATTCGGCGACCTTTTCGTTGAGCACGGGCAGCACGCCGGGCATGCCGGAGCAGACTGCACAGACGTTCTCGTTGGGCTCGTTTCCGAACTTGGTGGAGCAGGAGCAGAAGATCTTGCTCTCGGTTTTCAGTTGGGCATGGACTTCCAGACCGATGACGGTTTCGTACCGGGACATGGGGGCTCCCCTATTTCTTGTTTCCGTAGAGTTCCGGGTTGAGCTTGGGGTCGTTGTACATCTTGAATTGGAAATAGACCTTGGGCTTCTTGGTCCCGGCGAAATACTCGTCGATCAGCTCCAGGATGGCCCGTTCCAGATCGTTGTGCTGGCGTTTGAGCACGCCGACCTTGTTGTCGCACTGCCGGATGTGGTCTTCATCCACATCCTTGCGCGAACACTGCTCTTTCATATGATATATCTTGAGCGCCTGGATAGACAGCCGGTCCAGGGCCGCGCCCGCGGTCTCGGTGTTGTACCGCTCCGGGGCCTCACTGGGCAGGAGCGGCTCCATCATGGAAATGAGGCACTCGTCCACCCGCTCGATGAGGTCGTTGCGCTTCTGGTTGAGCTTGTCGATGGCGTACTTGCAGTCCGCGATGACGCGGGCATCCACGTCCTTGCGCCGAGCGCGGTCCTCGACGTGCCAGAGCTGGAAATTGGCCCAGTGCTGGCGGGCCACCAGTTCGCGCAGCCCCTGCAATCCGCTCAGGTCGTCGGCGGGGTCGCCCTCGTACACGGGCTCGCCGTAATGCCAGTCCATGACGGACCGGATCTGGTGGGCCACGGCGTCACGAATGGTACTCTTGATGGAATCTTGTGTGATGTCAGCCATTGATCAATGCTTCTTTGCTTATGAGGAGGTACACGGTGGCCTCGGTCTTGATGTTGCTGGCGATGGGCGCCACCGCGTTGCCCTCGCCTATGTAATAATCGACATGGGGGCCCCGGATGGCCGTGCCCGTGTCCTGGGCCAGGCCGATACCCGCGACCTTGCGCTTTCCCGCCGGGCGGCCGTCGCGGGCCTCCGGAATCTCAGCCTCAAAGGCCAGCAGGCTGCCGAGCGGCAGGAGCTTTCGGTCTGTAGCCAGTGAAACCATCGGCGTCAACGGCTTTCCGATGGTTCCCTCGGGCGGCGAGTTCTCCAGACGGAAGAACACGTAGCTTCGATTTTCGGCCATGAGCTGAAACATCCGTTCGGGATGCTTGGCGAAATATCGTTTCACGTCCTCCTTGGCCAGATGCCCGTCCGGGAGCAACCCCTTGGCGTGGAGGATGCGGCCCAGCGAGCGGAAGCCGTGGCCGTTCTTGGCCCCGTAAAGCACGTTGCGGGTGGTCCCGTCGGGCAGCCGAAGCCGGCCGCAGCCTTCCACCTGCATGTAGAAGACGTCTACCGGGTCCTTGGCCCAGGCGATCTCGAGCCCGCGCCCGGACAGGACCTTGCGCAGGTCCACGTCCCCGCGCTTGTAGTACGACAGCACCCGCCCCTTGTCCACGCGGTAGAACCGGTAGCGCCCGCGCACCGGACCGTAGCGCAGGTCCTCGGGCACGCCGTAGATGGGGTACTCGTAGCCGGGCCGCCGGGTCAGGCTGGCCTCGATCTCCGGGGTGTAGTAGCCGGTCATGAGCGGCTTCTGGCGCATGCCGTACCAGACGAACCGCTGGGCCAGCAGGTCCGGGTCCGCGTCCAGGTGCGGCAGCAGGTCGAGAAATTCCGTGAGCGAGCGGACCACCTGGCCCCAGGTCAGGGACATGCCGGGCCGGGCCAGGGCGGGCTCGTCCGCGGGCATGTTCAGGGCGTATTCCAGGCTGCGCTGCACCGGGCTCTCCAGGGCGCGCCAGGAGTCGAGCCCCTGGCTCCTGATGTCCAGCCGGGCCATGTTCCGCGCGCCCTCCACGTTGGACAGGGGGAAGAACATGTCGCAGGCCGGGATGGACAAGGGCTCGCGCACGGGCCGCAGGGTCAGCCGCCTGACCGCCTCGTCACGGTACAGGCAACCCTCGCCGACGGACAGCGCGGCCGACAGACCGGCGCCCTCCTCCGCGTTTCCCGCCATCTCGGCGATATCCGCCATCTCAGGGATGTCCGCGGCCTCCGCATCCCTTGCGCCCCCGGCTTCGCGGGCTTCCGCCGTGTCGGCTTCGGCGGCCTTCGGGACGGTCGGTGCAGTCTTTCCGGACCGGAAGAGCGGCCCGGAGCGCACGCACGACAACAGCGCGGCCAGGCAGGCCACGGCCAGCAGGAGCTTAAACGCCCGCCACAGGGTGGGCCGTATGTCGTTGAAATCATGCCGCATGGGGTACCGCGCCGTTCGATGTTCCTATCCGCACGAGTCGATGGCCACGTCGCAGAACTTGCCCACCCCGTACTCCCGCCTGCGGAAGAATTTCTCGGGGTTCGGGCCGATAATCTGCAACTCGGGATGGGCCCGCTGCACGTCCAGGGCGATGTGCATTTCCTTGGTGCAGCCCGTGGAATAGGTGGAGTCCTTGCCGGCCCAGACCGGGGGCACCTTGCGCCCCATCAACTCGAAGCTCTTTTCAATATCGAAATACGTCTGGAAACGCCAGACATTGATGTACCCGCTGCGCTGGACCTTTTCCCACATGAACATCAGGTCGTCGGCGTCCATGCCCTCCTCGAAGTGCTCGCCGGGATTGATGATGTACACGTCGTCCAACTGGCCGCGCAGGTGCTCGACGTAGGTCGAGATGACCTCGATGGCCTCCTTGGTCTGGCCCGGCACCGAGCCGATGATCCCGGAGTAGAACATGACCGTCTTGCCCTGGGAGCGAGCCCGGCGCATCTCCCGGATGATCTCCTCTGCCTTGGCGGTGATGTACTGTTCGGAGAAGATCAGCACCCGTTCGGGCTTTGGCCGGAAATGGACGTGGAACGCGCCCTGTTCGTCCCGGCGGAAATTGAGGATGTCGCGGGTGAACTCGTGGGAGTTGAGGATCAGCCGGTCGTACGTGTCCTCGCCCTTGGCCAGGATCAGGTCGCACTCCTTCCAGGCCCGGGCGAAGGTCACCGAGGTCCGGTAGGGGTTGAACTTCTCGCGCGTGCCGTCGGAGATGACCAGGAAAGGATGGCGGGCCATGACGGCCAGCAGATCGTTCTTGGACAATTTGTCCTCGCTGACGAAGTGCGCCCCTTCGAAGGCCTTGGCCAACTCCAGGTCCGTGTCCCGATCCCAGAAGGTCACGTGATCGAAAAAGAAGCCCTCCTTCAGGGCGATGACCACACGGTGCCCCAGGCGAAGCAGGGCCTTGATCACCTTGAGGTCGAACAGGATGCCGCCCGCCCGGTTGGGCAGGTACAGGATGCGGCGGCGCTGCTCCCCGTCCTTGCCCAGGCGCTCGAACATGGGGTTCAGAAGGTCCGTGCCCTCGCGCACCTCCTCGGCCAGCCCCGAGGCGCGCAAGCCGTCCAGGGAGAACATCTCCGGGTTCCAGTGATCCGTGAAGGTGGCGATGCGCATGAGCCGCTCGATCTCAAGCCGGTCGAGCATGAAGCGCAGGTCGTCGGTCCGACCGCCCGCATCGATGCGGGCGGGGCTGGCGTGGACCATCTCGTCGAAATCCGGGCTTTCGACCATCTCGGCGGCCCGCCGGTTGAGCCCCCGGCGGATGTGCAGGTAGGGGTCGTCGATGCCGGACTGGGTCATGAAAATGGTGATGAACCACTTCATCAGCCGCGAGGGCATGAGGATGGGCGAGGCCAGGACCATGCGGAACTTGTGCCGGGCCAGTTGGATGAACCGCCGGGCCATCCGACGGTCCGTGCAGAAATCACGGGACAGGTGGAGGAACAGCTTCCATTGCTCCAGGTATTTTTCGAGCAGCCGGTCCGGCAGCCGCTGGTCCAGGAGCATGAGGAACATCCAGTCCGAGCACGGGGCGTAGAACTCCCCCTCCTTGAGCGCGATCATGAAGCGCATCTGCTCGCCCGAGGCGTTCTTCAGGGGATCGATGGTGTATTCCAGGTGATTTTCCGACATGAAGTGGAGCAGCAACGCGTCCAAGGAAGGGTCCAGCCCGTATTTGATGTCCAGGACCGAATCATACTCTTTGGCCAATCCCATGTTCACCTCTCGCTCAGAAAACCGTGTTTCTTCAATTTCTCGAAATAGGCGCCCGGCCCCAGGTCCACCACCAGCAGGTCGGCGGGAGACTTCTCCACGACCACCTCGTCGCCCGGTTCGAGGCGCACTCCGGCCTGGCCGTCCTCGGTCAGGTTGACCTCGCCCGCCTGCTCCTCCACGCGCACGGTGAGCACCCCGTCCGCCGGAAAGACCATGGGCTTGAAGCCGTTCAGAAAGGGGCAGACCGGGGTCACGCAGCAGGCCGCCAGCCCGGCGTGAACCAGGGGGCCGCCCGCCGACGCCCCATAGGCCGAGGACCCGGTGGGTGTGGAGATGATGAGTCCGTCCGCCCGCAGGCTGGAAATGTCGATGTCATCAAAGGCCACGGACAGGCGGACGAGCCGGGCCAGTTCCCCCCGGCTGACGACCAGTTCGTTGATCACCAGCCCCTTGGCGACCGCTTCGCCGCCGCGCACCACGGCATACTTGAGGACCAGCCGGTGGGCCGCCCGGAACCCCTCGTCCAGGACCTTCGCCAGCCACGGGCGCCAATGGTCGCGCTCAAGCTGGGTCAGGAAGCCCACCCGGCCGAGGTTGACGCCCATGAGCGGAGCCCCGAAGTGCAGCAGCCGCCGGGCCGCGCCGATGAAGGTGCCGTCGCCGCCCAGGACCACGGCCAGGTCGAAGGGGCCGCGGATGCGCTCCTCGTTCCTGCAGGACTCCGGACGGGAGTCCGCGTGGTGTTCACAGGTCTCGAAGGGCACCCCCCGTTCCGTCAGGAACCCGGTCATGGCCGTGCGTACGGCCTCGGCGGCCTTGTCGCCCGGCTTGGTCACGATGAGCATTTTTCCAACGGTCCGTTTCATAGTGGATATTTTTTATTTAAATTTTGAGAAACATTCAACCTTTTTCCATTTCAAGAGTGCCGGTGCGCCCTTTTGCCGACCGGCTTTTCTGGATTTTTTTTCGTTTTACCCCTAAAGTTTTTCAACAGGCGGACGATCGTATCATTCAAGGAAAGGGTTAATACCGTGAATACATCGTCCGCCAATGTTCGCAACATGCTGCGCACCTATGGAAAGCAGCTTACGAGCGCGAAGCGACTTGCACGCTTCCGGCAGGCGATGGGCGGTGCGGAGCCCCAGGACGACATCGCCCGGCAGGCCAAGCGCCGGGAACTGGTGCAGCGCATCGCCCACGAGGTCATTGAAAACCTGATCGTCAATTCCGATCGTTCGCCGGTGGTCCAGGCGGTTCTGGACCAACTGGAGAACGAGTTCGGCAGCCGGTACGTGTTCGAGTACCCGCTCGACGGAGGCGACGTTCAGATAATCAGGGAGACGCCACAGGGTCCGCAGGACGTCGAGGGTTCCGAGAGGAACAAGGTCTTGCGGAGATTGTGGGAAATAGCATTGTCAAAGGTGGATGGCACCATGCTTTGATAGCCCCGTCCCCAACGGGAGGTACAACATGGTTATTCGAAACATTGTAGGGGATCAAAATCCTTACGCAAACAAGAAGATCGAACGGCCGGAGGCCAAGGATGTCCGCAACGCGCAGGAAAGCGTAAAGACTTCCGGAGAGGCCGCCGATCGCGTGGTTCTCTCTTCCGAGGCCCGGCTGCGGGGCGCCGCCCTGCAGACCGCCAAGGAGGCGCCCGACGTCCGCCGCGAAAAGGTGGACGAACTCAAGCGCAAGGTCAAGGACGGGACCTACCAGCCCAACATCAAGAAGGCCGCCGCGAACCTGATTCGCGACGACCTCGATCTTCTGGTTTAGCCTGAGAGGGAACGACCGGGCGATCAGGACCCTATCGGCCGGAAGTGCGTGGGATAGCCCGCTTCCGTCTGTGGAATCTGAAGACCTATCTTCGTCTCCGTGTTGATGACAATCGGCCCCTGGAGATTGAGGGTGGTGTCTTCGGGTTTGTCCGGTGGAATGGTCACGGTCACCAGGATGGCCAGTTGCCGGATGTTCTCCACTTTCAGGGCCTTGCGGTCCGGATTCTCGATCTTCACGTCATAGTCGTCGATAAAGCTGTAGGGATCGGCCACCAGGAGCCCGAGGCCCGGGTCGGTGATGCACTGCAACAGCAAAAACGGCGAGTCCCCTTCCCTGACCGGAAGCAGCGTGAACTCGCGCTTGTCCTCGAGCCCCACCAGTCCGCGCGGAAAATAGAGGATGGCGTCGGGATTGATCTCCCGCTCGCCCAGCCGGGTCATTATTTTTTGCGTTCTTTCTTTTGCCATAGCGCCGCCGCCGCGAGCAGGTCCTGCTGGTTGACTTCCAGCGCCTGCCGGTTCTGTTCCTTGATCTTCAAATAGACCTCCTCCCGATAGACGGTCATGTCTTCGGGCACATCCAGGCCGATCTTTATCTGCTTCCCCTGAACGCTCAGGATCTTCAGCTTGATATTGTCGCCCAGGTAGAGGCTTTCTCCCGGTCTCCGGGTTAAAATCAACATGTCGTTACCAAGTCTTTCCTTCGGCTTGTCCGCTTTGCTCGCGGAATACGCCTTGCCGACTACATGAGGTTCACGCGCAAGTAAAGTGCATTATTTTCTTTAAGTTATATAAATTTTGCAAGATTGAGCTGCATGATCATGGAGGTCGAGCGCAGCACGGACTCGTAGACGATCTGCTGCTGGGCCAGCTCGGTCATCAGCTCGGACACGTCCGCGTCCTCAATGGAACTGAGCAGGGTCTTCTCGTTGAGCGTGAGCCCGTCCACGATGTTCTCGCTGATGGCCAACCTGTTCTGCCTCCCGCCCACCACGGCGATGGAGTTCACGATATGCGCCTGGACCTTGACCAGGTTGGACAGAGACTGCTGGCAGCCTGTCTGGTTGTTGGTCTCGGCAAAGGCCACCAGGTTTCCCATGACCTCGAACAGGTTCATGGAGTCCTCGTCCTGGCCCTGGATGGACAGGGCCATATTCGGCGCGCCGTTGGATTGGAACACCCGGCCGGCGTTCAGGCTGCCGAGCGTCAGGATGGAGCCGTTGGACGACAGGATGGTATCCGGGTCCATGTAGATGCCGCCGAAGACGTCCTTGCCCACGTTGTTGACCTGGATCTGCTCGCTGGCCGAGACGTCCAGGTTGATGGCCGCCACGTGCGGGCGGATGACGAATTGCTGGCCCGGCTGCAACTGGTTGGAGCCGTTGGAGGTCAGGGTCAGGATGCCGCCGTTGGCCACGGAAAGCACGGCCTCGTTGGCCGAGGTGTCGGCCTGGGCCACGTTGCCGGTCACCCAGTTGATGCCGCCGTCCAGGCTGTAGGAATACTGGATAGCCTCGTCCATGCGCACACTCGACTGGTTGTCGATGCGGATGGTCACGTTGGAGTCCAGGAAGGAGCCCGAGGCTGCGGCCGAAACCAAATCCACGCCCGGCCCCAGGGAGTCCACCAGGGGCGGCGCGTCCTCGTCGTCGCCGATGTACTGGGCCGATGGCCGGATCCACATCCAGGTACCGTCGGAAACGGACACATCGTTGCGGTCGTTGACCTTGATGGCGGTATCCCCGTGGAAGCTCACGCTGGTGCCGCTCTGGGGCAGATTCAGGATCCCTTCGCTGCCCGTGAAATTCATGGTCGCGTCCGTCTTCCAGGTGCGCCCGCCGTCGATGGAGTAGCGCACACCCAAGTTGGGATCGGCCAGGTTCATGTTGCCGCCCACGGGCGTGGCCCCGGTGGTATCGTAATACTGGACCAGGACCGTGGTGTCCGAGGAGCCGTTGACCGTGAACTCGGCGTTGCGGCCGAAGTCCTCGTCGTTGGTGGTCAGCCACATGATCTGCTTGAAGGCCGAGCCATCGGTCTTGTGCCCGGCGAAGATGGACTTGTCCTCGAAGTCGGAGTTGGACAGGCTGATGAGCTGCTCGAACAGAGAGCGCATCTCGTAGCTGACCTGCTCGCGGTTGTCCGCGTCCACGGTGCCGGTGGCCACTTGGGTGGCCAATTCCTTGGCCCGGGTCAGGATGGTCGAGACCTGCATGAGGGCCTCGTCCGCGCTGCCCAGCCAGCCCTTGGCCGTGGAGATGTTCTCCCCGTACTGGTCCAACGAACGCAGGGTGTCGCGGTGGTCCAGGATGCGGGTCATGCCCGTGGGATCGTCGCTGGGCTTGTTGATGTCCTTCTGCGTCTGGGCCTTGACGTTCAGGTCCATGAGCGAAGTCAGGGACGTGTTCAGGTTGAACACGTATCGGTCGAAGAGCATCTGTTGCGTTACGCGCATAGCCTTGTCTCCCGCCTACGGTTTGAGCGACAGGATGGTCTGGAGCATCTGGTCGGCCGTTGTGATGAGCTTGGCCGCCGCCGTGTAGGACGCCTGGTACTTGATCAGGTCGCTCATTTCCTCGTCCAGGTTCACGCCCGAGATCTCCTGCTGGCGGTCATTCAGGTCGTTGGCCAGGGTCTGGTAGAAATTCTGGTTGAACTTGGCCCGGTTGGTGTCCGTGCCCACGTTGCCCACGATGCCGTTGTAATAATCGAGGATGGTCTGCGACGTGGTCCCCTCGAAGGCCGTGGTGGTTGTCACGTTGGCCTCGCGCATGGCGTACATGGACAGGGCCGTGGTGTTGTCGCCGGCGTTCATCTCGCCCGCCCCGTTCACGTGGCCCGTGGCCAGATAGTCCAGGTCGCCCGAAATCTTCTCGTTGACGGCCATGGTGTTGGCGTCCTTCCCCTTGAAAAAGGTGTTCAGCCCCAAGGCCGCATAGATTCCGGCCGAATCCGTGCCGAAGGCGAAGGTGTAGCCGTCCTCGGCCTCCAGGCGCAGCTTGTTGTTGACGATGGTGGCGTTGATGGCGCCCGCATAGGTCCGGTTGAAGGCGTCGCGCACGTCCTCCAGGGAGTGGATTTCCGGGTTGAAGGTCCCGCCGCTGCCGTCGAAGTCCAGCGCCGCGCTCGACGCCAGCAGCCCGGTGGACTCGTTGTACACGTACATGAAGGAGCTGCCGGACTGGAGCTTGTCGCCGAAGGCCAAGCCGGTGGAATCGCTGCCCAGCGCCTTGTCGGTGTAGTCCACCTGGTAGGTGCCGTCGACCACGGTGAAGGCCTGGAGCCCCGCGCCCTGGCTGTGCCTGCGGTTGGTCTCCCAGATGACCGCCCCGGCCAGCTCGTCCAGCTTGGACCGGTACTTGCCCACATAGTTGTCGCGGAAGGAGAGCAGCGCGGCGATGGACCCGCCGGTGAGCCGCTGGGTGTTCTCCTCACCGTTGAAGTGCAGTTGTGGGGTGATCTCCTCGGCGTGGGAGGTGTTCTGCACCCAGTACAGCCCCTGGTGCGGACTGATGACGAACCGGTCGCCGTCCACGAAGGTGCCCGAGGGCGAGCCCTGGGCCCCGGCGTTGGAGCCGAACCAGAGCTGCAAGCCCTCGACGTTGACCCGGTCATCGTATTCACGGGCGTAAAAACGCCGTTCGGAGCCGTCCTCGTTGGCCAGCCAGGTCACGCCGCCGTCCAAGGAGACGCGGAACTGCGCCGCGCCGGCGCCCGAGCCGACCTGCCCCACCGGGTCCCCCGCGTTGGAGGAGAGGAACTCGATGGTGTACTCGTAGTCGTCGTTGCCGTCGAAATAGACGTTGCCGTCGAAGGTAGAGTCGGGACGCAGATCCTTGACCTTGGCCGGGGCCCGGAAATCCAGGGAAAAGGCGCTCTCCGCGTCCACCAGGGTCTGCCCGGACTGGGTCAGGACCGTGTAGTTGCCGCCGCCGTTGTCGATGGTCTTGATGTCCACCAGTTCGGCCAGGGCGCGGACCTTGCGCGCGCGCTCGTCGTACTGGGCGTTGGCGTTGTTCTGGCCGGGCACGTCGTGGACCTGGATCTCCCGGTTGAGGTCCGCGATATCCTGCATCAGGCCGTTGGCCTTGGCCACCTGGGCCGAGACCTCGCCGTTGATCCGCTCCTGCATGAGCGAGAGGTTGGTGTCCACGGCCTTGAGGGTGGTGATCAGGGTGGCCGCGTCGTTGACCACGGTCTGCCGCGCCCCGTAGTTGTCGGGCCGCTGGGAGACCTCGTTCCAGGAATTGAAATACTGGGACAGGGCGTCGCTCACGCCGCTGCCGCTGGACTCGTTGAGCAGGTTCTCCACGCCCTTGAGCTGCTCGAAGAGATTGCCCCACATGTTGCTCAGGGAGGACTGCCCCAGGTACATGGCCTCGACCATCTCGTCGAAATGCCGGGCCACCTCCGTGGCCTTGACGCCCGTGCCGAGCTGGCCGGGCGAGTAATCAATGTAGGGCCCCTCCTCCAGATTCACCGAACGGCGCGAATAGCCGTCGGTGTTCACGTTCGAGATGTTCTCGCCCGTGACCTGCAGTTGGACCTGCGAGGCGAACAGGGCCCACCGGCCCATGTCCAGGATGGAGTTGGCGCCGAAGGACATTACAGTCTCCCGCTCAACAGGCGCGCATCATTGATGCCCTTGGCGAACCGGCCGGTCCGTGCGTAGGCCGTGGTGGACTTGGGCTTGATCTGGTTGTGCATGAAATTGAGCAGTCCCTTGGACTGATCAAAGAGGGCCATGGCCATCTGCTGGTTCTTGGCGGCCTGGACCCCGCACTTCTGCTCGGTCTCGTCGAGGCGCGCCAGGAGCTCGGTGATGGAACCGGCCTCTTCCTCGCTCAGGCCGGGCATGATCTCCCGAACCCGCTGGGCCGAGGGCTGCACGCGGGCGACCAGACGGCGCAGGGAGGCCCGCTCGCCCGCCACCTGGCGCATCAGTTCCTGGATGGACAGCTCCACCTGGGAAACGGATTGGGGCTTGAGTTGAGTAAGGCGGGAAAATTCTTCCTCAAGCAGGAAATACATGAGCAGCATGGCCTTGTTCTGGCGGACCAAATTTTCCTCTATCAGACGGATCATCCTGCTACCTCGTCATGTCTAACTTGTTATACTTTCTTAACAAAAATTAATCTTTACCAATAATCGCTCCCAGGAGCTCATCCAATTTCTGCAAGTTTCCGGCCAACCTTGCCATCGTCTTCCCCGGCGCCTTCGGCCGCGTAGCCGCCGCTGTGCCTGCCCACCGGCGTTGCCCCGGCTAGCCCGTCGCGAATGCGCCGGGCCTCAAGCTTGCGGGTCAGGGTCTCAAGCCGGGCCTTGACCTCCACGTCGCTCAACACGCCGGGCACGCCGCTCTTGCGCCCATCCTCGGCGGGCGCCTCCATGGGGGCCGTGCCTTTGGAATCGTCCGCCACCGAGTTGCCGCCCCAGTCCTCCAGGGTCATGCCCTGGGAGCGGTCCAGGGGGATGGGCTGCGTGCCCCGCTTCAGGGCGATGCCCTCTTCCTTGACCGGGTTGATCTCCACCCCGCCGGCCAGGGTCTCCCGGCTGGCCTGCTTGAGCTTTTGGCTGAGCTGGGCGTAAATCATGTCCGCCAGTCCGATGCCGCCCGCCTGGGCCATCTTTTCCGAAAACTCGCGGTTGAACATGGACATGTAGGAGTCCTCCTGCTTGGAGTGCAGGTAGCCCTCCTTGGGCACGGTCTGCTTCATCTGGTCCCAGAGCTTGCCGATGAAGACCGCCTCGAAGTTCTGGCAGGCCTTCTTGAGCTTGGCCAGCTTGTCCGGGTCCCCGCCGGACAGGTTCTTCCTGAGCCCGTCCATTTCGGACTTGAACCGGGCAAGGTCCTTGGTCTCGGCCGTGCTCGCGGCCAGTCGGGGGTCGAGGGTGGCGTTGATCATGCTAGATAACCTCCACTTCGGCATGCAGGGAGCCCGCCGCCTTGAGGGTGCGGATGATGGAAATCAGGTCGCGCGGGGTCGCGCCGATGGAATTCAGGCCGTCGACCAGCTCCTGCAGGGTGGCGCCCTCCATGAGCATCAACTGCTTGTTCTGCTGCTGGACCTGGATGTCGGTCTGGGGCGTGACCACGGTGGTGCCGTCCGAGAACGGGCCGGGCTGGCTGACCTGCTGGGTCTCGGAGACCACGATCTGCAGGTTGCCGTGGGCCACGGCCACGCGGCTCAGACGGACGTCCTGGCCGAGCACCACGGTGCCGGTCTTCTCGTCCACCACCACCTTGGCCTTGCCGTCCGGCGAAATATCCAGGTCCTCGAGGGAGGCCATCAGCGGGACCATGTTGCCGCGGAACCGGTCGGGCAGCTCCAGGTCGATGGTGGCGATGTCTTTGGCCTTGGCGAACTGACCGCCCATACTGGCGTTGATCTTGTTGACCACCTGCATGGTCGTGCCGAAATCGCGCACGTCCAGGTTCACGGTCATGTGATCCTGGTTGTTGAACTTGAAGGGCACGCCGCGCTCCACCACCGCGCCGTTGGGGATACGGCCCACGGTGGGGATGTTCTGCTGGGCGTTGGCAGCCGCGCCGGCCACGTTGAAGCCGCCGATGGTCAGGGCACCCTGGCCCACGGCGTAGACCTGTCCGTCCAGTCCCTTGAGGGGCGTGACCAGCAGGACCCCGCCGAGCAGGGACTTGGCGTCGCCGAGCGACGAGACCGTGACGTCCAGGTTGGAACCCGGCTTGGCCGAGACCGGCATCTTGGCCGTGACCATGACCGCGGCCACGTTCTTGGGCTTGAGGTCGTTGGGATTGGTTTCCACGCCCATCTTCTCCAGCATGTTGGCCATGGAGCGCATGGTGAACGTGCTCGACGTGCCGTCGCCCGTGCCGGCCAGGCCGACCACCAGGCCGTAGCCCACCAGTTCGTTGTTGCGCACCCCGCTGAAGCTGGCGATATCCTTGAGCCGGGCCGCCCGGGCCTCGGCCGGGGCGAACACGAAGGCCAGGTACAGGACCAGCGCCACGAACAGCGCCGCCAGAACCAGCGTCCTGGCCGCTTCGCCGGAGTCTACGGGGTTGATGCGTTCATTCAGGGTCATGGCGTTCACTCCTCGAACCTCTTCTTCAATTACTTCGATGCGCGTTCGGGCCGTCAGGCTAGAACGGAAACACGTTGTCCAGGATGCGCGACAGCCAACCGGGCTTTTGCTTGTCCGCCAGCACGCCCTGGCCGTAGATCTCGATCTGGGCCTCGGCCAGGCTGGTGGACGGGATGGTGTTGCCTGACGAGATGTCGCGTTGGCGGATCAGGCCGCGGACCACCAGGAACTGGGTCTCGTTGTTGACCCGGATGCGGCGCGCGCCCTCCACCTGCAGGATGTTGCCCGGCAGCCTGCGCACGATGCGCGTGGCCACCGTGGCCTCGAAATTGGACTCCTGCTTGGTCTCGCCGGTGCCCGACAGCTTCGAGGACTGGTTGGCCACGATGCCGACGCCCGCCTTGGCCCCCAGGGTCCCGGCCAGGGGCACGTTCCCGATCAGCCCGGTGGACGGCATGGCCGAGACCGAGGTGTTGATGTCGTTGGACTTGTCGGCCGTGGTCTCGGACTTGATCTTGGTGGTCGCGGTCTCGGCCACCTGGACCAGGACGATGTCGCCCACGCGGCTGGCGCGGTTGTCGTCGTACAGGAACTCGGAGCGGTTCGAGTCATACAAGGAACCGGGATTGGACGCCGGGTCCTGCTCCTCGTAGACGGGCGGCGTGAGCACGGGCATGGGCTCGTTCTCATACTTCCGGGCGCAGCCCGAAGCCAGCAGGATGGCGGCCATGACTATCAGAAAATAGCGTCTCATGACGATGCTCCTTGTCTACCTGACGACCACGGTCTCGCCGTCCACGACGGTCGCCAGGATGATCTTGTTGCTCTGCGTGTTGCGGACTTCCACCTGCTGCCCCACCCCGGCCTCGGCCAAGGCCTCGGCCTTGACCGACAGCCGGACCTTGCGCCCGTTGTAGACCAGGTTGACCATTTCGCCCCGTTCGATGAGCGGCACCGGCTCCAGGTTGGACATGGTGAAGACCTGACCCCGCCCCAGGGTCCGGGCCATGCGCCACGGCCCGCCCGTGCCGTCCCAGACGTCGCGGTTGTAGGCCATGTTCATGCGCCGGAAGGTGACCTTGTCCCGGGTCACCCGCTCCATGCGGTTCATGGGCCGGGCGGCCACGGGCACGGCCTTCCATACGTCGGCGAAGACCACGGCGGAACGCCGCGAAACCACCTTGCCGTCCGGGGTCATCCCGCTGAGGGCGATCTCGTTGCGTCCGGGCGCGATATCGTCGCGCATACTGACGACCAGCTTGTCGTAATCATTGGGGAAAAAAACGTAGTGTGGCATCTGGAGCATCTTGAATTTCACATCGCCGCCCAGGTCCTTGGACCGCGGCGTCAAAAAGGCGACTATCCGCGCCTTCAACTCGGCCTCGTCGATCACCCGGCCGCCGGTCTGCACGGTCAACTGGCTCGGCAGGGCCAGGTTGTCCGCCACGTCGCCCATGTAGTACTTGAGGACCTTCGCGAGCTTGTCCCTGGGTACGGTGACCACGTGGCCTTTCCGGTCCGAGGCTTTCCAGAGCTTGATGGCCGAGAGGGTCGGCCACTGGCGTCGGGCCGCGTCGTCCACCGGGTCCGCGATCTCGCCCAGCAGGACGTCCGGTCCCTTGACGCAGGCCACGTTCCGGACCAGCCCCTTCCACCGGTTCCCCTTGGCCGCGCCGGTCAGGGCGGGCACGGACAACAGGAGGAGGGCCAGGCACGCCGCGAGGACGTACCGGACCGCACCGGGTTGGTTGCTGCGCTGATTCTGCTTGCTCCACATAGACATGAACCTGCCTTGCGGCGTGATCTCCCCGACCCGCCGCTATCGCTTGATGTTGATGGCCGTCTGCAACATGCCGTCCGAGGTGGTGATGGCCTTGGAGTTGATCTCGAAGGCGCGCTGGCCCACGATCAGGCCGACCATCTCGTCGACCATCTCCACGTTGGACCCCTCCAGGAATCCCTGGGCGATGGTCCCGTAGTTCTCGTCGCCCGGCGTTCCGGCCACGGCCACGCCCGAGGCCTCGCTCTCGCGGTAGAAATTCCGCCCGGTGGAGATGAGCCCGGCCGGGTTCTGGAACCGGTAGAGGTCGATGTCCGCAGTGGCCAGCACGGTGCCGTCCTTGTCCAGAGCGGAGATAGTTCCGGTCTCGGAAATGGACACGCTGGACGTCTCGGGGGGGACGGTGAACTCCGGCTGCAACGGATACCCCCCGGCCGTGACCACGCGGCCCTGGTCGTCCAACTCGAAGGAACCGTCGCGGGTGTAGACCGGATCGCCGTTGATCATGACCTGAAAGAAGCCCTTGCCCTCGATGGCCATGTCCAGCGGGTTGCCGGTGTTCTGAAAATCGCCCTGGGTAAAGAACTTGTGCACGGACACGGGGCGCACGCCCATGCCGACCTGCATGCCCACGGGGGTCCGGGTGCCGTCCGGATTCTGGGTGCCGGCCACCTTCAGCGTCTGGTACATGAGGTCCTCGAACTCCGCCCGGCTCTTCTTGAAGCCGGTGGTGGAGACGTTGGCCAGGTTGTTCGACAGGGTGTCGATTTGGGTCTGCATGGCGATCATGCCGGTGGCGGAAGTCCACAGGGAACGCATCATGGTACAAGCCTCCTATGCTAGACGGTGGGGCGTCCCACCTGGGTGATCAGTTTGGTATCCAGCTCGTTGTCTGCCTGGATCATCTTGGTATACATGGTGAAAGCCCGCTGTGTTTCGATCATGGAGACCATCTCCGTGACCACCTCCACATTGGATTTCTCGATGAAGCCCTGGGCCACGGTCACGTCCTCGGGCGGCACTCCGCCCCCCCCGTCGAGCGCACGGTAGCTGTTGGAGCCCACCCGCTCGAGTTGGGCCGGGTCGGGTAAATCCACCAGGTCGAAGGCCCCGGCCGGCGCACCGTTGACGGTGATGTTGCCGCTGGAGTCCACCTGGACGTCGCCGCCCTGCGGAACAAGCAGAGGTCCGCCGCCGACCATGACCGGATTCCCGTCCATGGTCCGAAGCATCCCGTCCGCGTCGGTGATGAAATTCCCGGCCCTGGTGTAGAGCATCTCCCCGTCGCCCTGGATGGTGAAGAACCCCGGTCCGGACAGGGCGAAATCGAGCTGGTTGCCCGTACGCTCCAGGCTGCCCTGGGACAGGTCGACCTGCTGGGCGGAAAGGCGCGCCTTGGCCATGATGTGCCCCTCGGGGAACAGCTTCTCGCCACGGATGTAGGTTTTCTCATCCACCAGATAATCATGGGCAAAGCGAATAAAGGTGTCGTGGAAGGCCAGCTTGTCTTTCTTGAAGGCCGACGTGTTCACGTTCGCCAAATTATTGGCGATGGATGACATCCTCAATTCATTGGATAAAGCCCCGAAAATGGCGCTTTGTGTACTGTCCCGCATAGGGCGATCCTCCTGTTCGACGGAGGAATTGCACTATGCATGCCAACGGGCGGAGACCATTTTCGGGGCCCGGCGAGAACCTTCACGATGGTTGTTGACAACCTGGGTATATATGTATAAATAGGCTCGTTTCCAAGCGGGTGTAGCTCAGTTGGTAGAGTACAAGCTTCCCAAGCTTGGTGTCGCGGGTTCGACCCCCGTCACCCGCTCCAAAGCCTTTCGCAGGGTTCAATAAAAGAACCCTGCGGGGTTCGCGTAGGTGAGCTCGGGCTCACCTTTTTTATTTGCCGGACCGGGTCCCGGTCCGGCGGGAGAATCGGAGCGATGCGTCAGACGTTCGAAGAAATGTTGTCGGACATGATCCGGCCCGAGGTGGAAAACCTCGGCTATGTCTTTTGGGGACTGAGTTCCCCGTCTTCGGGCAAGAAGCGCGTCGTTCGCATATACATCGACGCCCCCGGCGGGGTGAACATCGACCAATGCGCCGAAGTCAGCCGCCAGGTGGGGCTCATGCTCGAGGTCGAGGACGTCATTCCCGGTGCCTTCGTGCTCGAGGTCTCCTCGCCCGGACTGGAGCGTATCTTCTTCGCCCCGGCCCAACTGGCCGACTATGTCGGCCGCAAGGTCGACGTCCTGCTCTTCGAGCCCATGGACGACCGGCGCAAATTCAAGGGCGAGTTGGCCGGGGTCGCGGGCGACACTGTCACCGTGAACGTCGACGACCGGACCATGAACTTCGACTGGACCGCCATCAAGAAGATCACCCTGGTCCACGAATTTTAGCAGATATCACTGCCGGAGGGGACAGGCCCCGACCGGCACAAGCGGAGGTTTATCATGTCGGAGCTGAAAAGAGCCATCGACCAGATTAGCAAGGACAGGGGTATCGACCGCGACCTGCTGATCGACACCCTTGAGGAGGCCGTCCGGTCGGCCGTGGCCCGGAAGTACGGCGAAACCATGGACATCGAGGTGGCCTTCAACGAAGAGCTCGGCGAGATCGAGGTCTTCGAGTTCAAGGTGGTCGTGGACGAGGTGCACGACCCCGTCAGCGAAATTTCGCTCGAGGACGCCGTGGCCCACGACCCCAACGCCCAGCTGGACGACGAGATGGGCTTCCCGGTCAAGGTCGAGGATCTCGGCCGCATCGCCGCGCAGTCGGCCAAGCAGGTCATCATCCAGCGCATGCGCGATGCCGAGCAGGAAATCATTTACGAAGAGTACAAGGACCGCGTGTCCGAGATCGCCAGCGGCATCATCCAGCGCCGCGACCGCACCGGCTGGATCATCAACCTCGGCCGGACCGAGGCGCTCCTGCCCAAGGAGGAGCAGATCCCCAGGGAGCGCTACAAGCGCGGCGACCGGGTGCAGGCTTATATCATAGATGTATTGAAGGAGTCGCGCGGACCGCAGGTCGTCGTGTCCCGGTCCCACCCGGACTACATGATCGAGCTGTTCAAGCGCGAGGTTCCCGAAGTGGCCGACGGCACGGTCAAAATAATGGGTGTGGCCCGCGATCCGGGCCTGCGCGCCAAAGTGGCCGTCATGTCCCGCGACCGCGACGTGGACCCGGTGGGCGCCTGCGTCGGCATCCGCGGCTCCCGCATCCAGAACGTGGTCCAGGAGCTCAAGGGCGAACGCATCGACATCGTGGTCTGGTCTCCGGACATCGCCATGTACGCCCAGCACGCCCTGTCCCCGGCCATGATCTCCCGGATCACCGTGGACGACGAGGAAGAGGCATTGGAAGTGGTCTGCCCCGACGATCAGCTGACCCTGGCCATCGGCCGCAAGGGACAAAACGTCAAGCTGGCCGCCAAGCTCCTCGGCTGGAAAATAGACATTTTCACGGAATCCCGGTACGGCGAGCTCAACGCCGCCCGAAAGGGCATGGACCAGATCGCCAGCGTGGCCGAGGTCTCCATGGAGAACTTCTTCAATGCGGGCTTCGAGTCCATAGACTCCATCGTCCAGGCCACGGACGAAGAGCTCCTGGACATCCGCGGCATGACCGAGTCCAAGATCGGCGACATACGCCTGGCCATCAACATGCTTGCCCCCGGCCTTGAAGCCGAGGCGGACGAGCCCGAGACGGAAACCGTCGAGGAAGAGGTGGTCGAGACCGAGGAAACGGCCGAAGAAGAGACCGAGGACGAGACCGAGGAAACGGCCGAAGAAGAGACCGAGGACGAGACCGAGGACGAGACCGAGGACGAGACCGAGGAAACGGAAACCGAGACTCCCGCCGAAGGCGCGGAGAAACAATAGACTCCGGACGGGGACGGCGCATGGCCAACAAGGGGCACAGTCCCGAGCGCATGTGCGTCGTCTGCCGCAAACGGTTCCCGAAAGCGGAACTGACGCGGTACGTACGCCCGGAGGACTTGAGCGTACCGGACGCAAGCCCGGTGCCGGACCCGGCCATGAACAGGCCGGGACGTGGATATTACGTATGCGGCCAGGCCCGGTGCAGGGAGCGATTTCCCAAGATGCTCCTGGGTCTGATGAAGAAACGTGCGAGGTGATTAGATGACGGCGAAGGTTCGGGTAGAAGACTTGGCTGCTGAGCTTGGTCTCAGCAACAAGGAGATCATTCAGCAGCTTCGTGAGATCGGCGTTCAGGCGAAAAGCCAGAAGACCGTCGTGGAAGACGAAGATGTGGACCGCCTCAAGGCGGAATTGAAGAAAGGCGGCTCCGGCAAGAAGGAAGTCCGCCGTGTGGGCGAGTCCGGCGTCATCATCCGGCGCAGGCGCAAAAAAGCGAAAGCTCCCAGGGGGGAGGAAGCCGTGCCCGAGGTCGAGGAATCGCCCGAGGAGCCGGAGGAGTCCGTCCCGGAGACAGTTGCGCCCGAAGCCGTCGAGGCCGCACCCGCCGAAAAGGTGACCGAGGAGACCGTCGCGGAACCCGCGCAGGAGCCCGCCCCCAAGAAGGCCCCGCGCAAGGCAGCCCCCCAGGTCAAGATCATCAAGCCCGCCGTGGAGGAGCCCGAAGAGGCCCCCGAAACGGAAGCCGCCGAGGCCGCACAGGCCCCGGCCGGTGAAGCTGTGGTAGCGGAGGCCGCTCCCGAACCCGCGCCTGCCGAAGCCCAGCCTGAGCCCGAAGCCGCTCCCGAGCCGGAGGCCGTTGCCGAACCCGAAGCGCCGGTCTCCGAAGAGGCGGCCCCCGAGAAGGCCACTCCCCAGGACGCCGAAGCCGCTCCCGAGGAGCAGAAGGCGGAAAAGGGCGAACCCAAGAAGAAGAAAAAGAAGAAACGGGAACCCGAAGCCCCCAAGGTCAAGATCATCTCCATGCCCACCGAGGCCGAGGTGCAGGCCCGCGAGGCGGCCAAGATGACCCAGCCCGAACGCCGTCCCGGCGGACGTCCCGGCGGACGTCCCGGCGGACGTCCCGGTCCCGGCGCCGGCCGCCCCGCCGGTGCCCGTCCCGGTGGACGCCCCGGTCCCGGCGGCGCACCGAGTCCGGTCCCGGATCCGGCCGTGTCCGACGGCCGCAGCAAGAAGAAAAAAGGCAAGAAGGACCGTCGCGTGGTGGAATTCGCCACCGACGGCGGCCAGGATCATACCAACAAGCTGTACAACGACACCAATTTCCCGCAGGGCCGCAAGGGCCGCAAGAAAAAGGGCCGTCGCGGACAACAGGTTATGCAGCCGGAGCAGAGCCAGGCGCAGCCCATGAAGGCCGCCAAGCGCAAGATCAAGTTCGACGAGGCCATCCGCCTGGCCGACATGGCTCACCAGATGGGCACCAAGGCCCAGGACCTGATCAAGGCCCTGTTCGGCATGGGCGTCATGGCGACCATCAACCAGTCGCTCGATCTGGATACCGCCTCCCTGCTGGCCGGCGAGTTCGGCTACGAGGTGGAGAACGTCTCCTTCGACGAGCAGGAATTCCTGGCCCCCACCGAGGCGGACAAGGATGAAGATCTCAAGCCGCGTCCGCCCGTGGTGACCATCATGGGCCACGTCGACCACGGCAAGACCTCCCTGCTCGACGCCATCCGCATGTCCAACGTGACGGACGGCGAGGCGGGCGGCATCACCCAGCACATCGGCGCCTACCACGTCCAGACCAACCGGGGCGAGATCGTCTTTCTGGACACCCCCGGCCACGAGGCCTTCACGACCATGCGCATGCGCGGTGCCCAGGTGACCGACATCGTCATCCTGGTGGTCGCCGCCGATGACGGCGTCATGGACCAGACCCGCGAGGCCATTTCCCACTCCAAGGCGGCCGGCGTGCCCATCGTGGTGGCCGTGAACAAGATGGACAAGGAAGGGGCCAACCCGGACAACGTCAAGCGCGAGTTGGCCGAACTCGGCCTGGCGCCCGAGGAATGGGGCGGCGACACCATCTTCGCCCACGTCTCGGCCAAAAAGAAGGAAGGCATCGACGAGCTGCTCGAGATGGTCCTGCTCCAGGCCGAGGTCATGGAGCTCAAGGCCAACCCGGACAAGCACGCCAGTGGCCACATCGTCGAAGCGCGCCTGGACAAGGGTCGCGGCCCGGTGGGCACCATGCTCATCAGCGAAGGCACCCTGAACCAGGGCGACAGCTTCGTGTCCGGCATCCACTTCGGCAAGGTCCGGGCCATGTTCAACGACCAGGGCAAGAAAATCAAATCCGCCGGACCGGCCATGCCCGTGGAAATCCAGGGCTTCGACGGCCTGCCCGAGGCCGGTGACGAGCTCTTCGTGGTGGACGACGAAAAGGTCGCCCGCCGCATCGCGCAGTCCCGCGCCATGAAGCAGCGCGAGAAGATCCTGTCCGCCAAGACCAAGGTCACCCTGGAGTCCTTCCTGGCCTCCAAGCCCAACGACGAGGCCCAGACCCTGAACCTGGTGCTCAAGGCCGACGTGCAGGGTTCGCTGGAGGCCGTGACCGAGGCCCTGAACAAGCTGTCCACGGACGAGGTCAAGATCAGCGTCGTCCACGGCGGCGCAGGCGCCATCACCGAGTCCGACATCCTTCTGGCGGGTGCCTCCGAGGCCATCATCATCGGCTTCAACGTGCGCCCGAACCTGAAGGTCAAGCAGATCGCCGAACAGGAAGGCGTGGAAATCCGCTTCTACGACATCATCTACAAGCTGGTGCAGGAAGTGAAGGACGCCATGAGCGGCATGCTCACCCCGGACATCGAGGAGGTCTACCTGGGCCAGGCCGAGGTGCGCGCCACCTTCAGCGTGCCCAAGGTCGGCATGATCGCCGGCTGCTTCGTGGCCGACGGCAAAATCACCAGGGGAGGCAAGGCCCGGCTGCTGCGCGGCGGCGTGGTCATCTACACCGGCGAGGTCGCGTCCCTGCGCCGTGAGAAGGACGACGTCCGCGAAGTGGCCAAGGGCTACGAGTGCGGCATCGGCCTGGAGAAGTTCAACGACGTCAAGGTCGGCGACACCATCGAGGTCTTCGAGACCAAGGAAGTCGCCCGCACCATCGACTAGCATAACGGACGAAAAATTGCGGGCGGCTCATTGCACAATGGGCCGCCCGTGTTTATTTTAGGAGACCGGCATGATCATCGGCGTTCTCCACCTCGAGTTCAGGCTCCACGGCAACCGCTCCCTCAAGGGCAAGCGCAAGGTGTCCCTGAGCCTGAAACAGAAGCTCAGGAACAAGTTCAACGTTTCCGTGGCCGAGGTGGACGCGCTCGACGTCCATGACAAGCTGGTCCTGGCCGTGGTCACCACGGCCAATGAATCGGCCCGGGTGGAGAGCACCCTGTCCAAGGCCCTGGCCATGGTGGAAGCCATCTCCCCGGCGGAACTGACCCGCTGCAACACGGAAATTTTCTCGGATACCGAGTAGAGGACAAGGCAATGAAAGCATCCGGTTCGAGACGAGCCGTCCGCATGGGCGACCAGATCATGCGTGAGATCGGCACCCTGCTCGTGGAGGAGGCGGCCGACCCGCGCCTGAACCTCGTCACCCTGTCCGGCGTGCGCATGAACGCCAACCTGCGCATCGCCGAAATTTTCTACACCGTGTCCGGCGACGCCGAACACCGCAAGGAGGTCCAGGAGGGCCTGGAGCGGGCCACCGGCTTTCTCCGCTCCCGGCTCGGACGCATCCTGAAGCTGCAATACACTCCGGAACTGCGGTTCCAGTTCGACGAATTCCTTGAGGACGTGGTCTATGGAAAATCCCATCCGACGGATTAGCGAGATCATCCGCGGCCACGACGAGTTTCTGGTCGCCTCGCACTACAGCCCCGACGGCGACGCCATCGGGTCCATCTGCGCCCTGGGCCACGTCCTGGCCGCCATGGGCAAGAAGGTCCGCCTGTACAATCCGTCCGGCCTGCCCTCGCGATACGCCTTCATCGACATGCCCGCGCCCATCGAGCGCGAGCTGCCCGAAACCCTGCCCGCCTGGACCCTGGTTCTGGACTGCGGCAGCGGCGAGCGCATGGGCGAGACCCTGGCCGCCCGCTCGGACGAGACCCGGTTCGTCAACATCGACCACCACCTGGGCAACGACGAGTTCGGCGAGATCAACTGGGTGGACGCCACCCAGCCCGCCGTGGGCGGAATGGTCGCCCTGCTCGCCGAAGCCCTCGGCGTCCCCCTGACCGGCCCCCTGGCCGAGTGCGTCTACCTGGCCGTGGCCACGGACACCGGCTTCTTCACCTACGGCAACACCACCCCGGAGTCCCTGGAGCTGGCCGCGCGCATGCTTCGCGACGGGCTCGACATCGCGCTGATGAACGAGCGCATCACCAAGCAGTGGTCCGAGAACCGCATGAAGCTGTGGACCGAAGCCATGGGGGCCATGGAGCTCTTCCTGGACAAACGGGTCAGCGCCACGGTGATCACCAGGGAGATGTTCGCCCGCACCGGGACCACCAACGCGGACACCGAGAACCTGATCAATTTCCTGCGCCGCCTGAAGACCGTGCGCGTGGCCGCCGTCCTGCGCGAGGAGGGGCCGGATTTCTACAAGTTCAGCCTGCGCTCCTTCGGCGAGGACAATGTGCAGAAGGTGGCCGCGAAATTCGGCGGCGGCGGGCACAGGAACGCAGCGGGCGGGTCCATCAAGGCCCCCCTGGCCGAGGCCAAGGCTCGGCTGGTGCAGGCCGTGGCCGACCAATTGGGGATCGCCTAGATGGGACGCAGACGCAACAAGCGTAGCGCCGAACAGCTCGACGGCCTGCTCATCCTGAACAAGCCGTCCGGCCCCACCTCGGCCGCCTGCCTGAACGACATCAAGCACCGCCTCAAGCAGTACAAGATCGGCCACGGCGGGACCCTGGACCCCATGGCCCGGGGCGTGCTCCTGGTTCTGCTCGGGAACGCCACCAAGCTCGCGCCGTACCTGACCGGCGGGACCAAAACCTATTCCGGCACGTTTCGGCTCGGAATAACCACCGACACTCTTGATATTCAAGGAGAAGTGGTCAAGGAAAGCCCGGTGGAGGCGGCGCCCGGCGATGTCGAACGTGAAATTTTGTATTGGAAAGAGTTGACAGAGCAGGAGGTTCCTGCCTATTCGGCTGCCAAATACAAGGGCACGCCGTTGTACGCCCTGGCCCGCGAGGGCCGGGAAACACCGGTCAAGACCAAGCCCATTGTTATTTCTCATGTGGAAGCGCTGGACGTGAATTTGCCCGAAGCGGCATTCAGGGTCAGTTGTTCCGCGGGCACCTACATACGATCCCTGGTCCACAGCTTGGGGACTCGAATGGGGTGCGGTGCGGCGCTGACCAGCCTGGTCAGGGAAGCCAGCGAGCCTTTCCGGCTCGAACAGGCATATACCCTGGAGGACGTCCTGGAGAATCCGGAACTGTTTCCGGAACGGGTGATTCCCCTGCGGGACACCCTGCCCCACTGGCCCAGGTTCCGGTTGACCGAACCGCTGGCCGGGCTCGTCATGAACGGGTCCTGGCTGCCGGTTGCCGATCAGCCGGGCACCCTGCTCGCGGGCGAAGTCGGCGACCAGGCCATGCTGCTCGGTCCCGACGACGAACCGCTGGCCCTGGTGGAGGCCAAACTCCAGGACGGCAAGCCCAGATGGGCCATTCTCCGGGGACTCTGGAACCGGGACTGATCCGCTCAAGAGCGCACGGTCCGGCACAATATAACAAGCAACATCCAACTTAGGAGGATATCGCTGTGGTGATGACTGCTGAAGACAAACAGAAGATTATTGACGAGTACAAGACCTGCGAAGGCGACACCGGGTCCCCCGAGGTCCAGGTCGCGCTGCTGACCGCGCGCATCACCTACCTGGCCGAACACTTCAAGACCCACAAGAAGGATCACCACTCCCGCACCGGCCTGTTGAAACTGGTCGGGCAGCGCAGGAAACTTCTCAAGTATCTGCAAAACAAGGACATCACGCGCTACCGCGAGCTCATCGGCCGCCTTGGCCTGCGCAAGTAGTTCTTTGAAGAATTGATGTTCGGGGGAGGGTCAAACCTCCCCCGTTACGTACGTCACTTTCTGCGTCGGAGCCGTCTTTCCGGACACCGCTCCGCAATCCCCACGCCCTGTTTAGTTGGCTGCGGAAGGCGTTTTTGGGAATACCCTTCCCGATTGCCCCAAAAGCTCCTCCCCAAGCCGGCTAACCCCACCAGAGGGAGTATCGCAGAAAGTGATTCACCTTTATTGCCTTAAACCAAGGCAGGAGAATCTCTATGACGATGATTCCTTTCGATGCCACCAAGGTCACCGCGACCGTCGGCGACATCGACATCTCCATCGAAACCGGGAAATTTGCTCGCCAAGCCTCCGGCGCGGTGACCATTTCCTCCGGCGCGACCACGGTTCTGGTCACGGCCGTGACCCAGCCCCTGGAAATCGACCGGGGCTTCTTCCCGCTGACCTGCAACTACCAGGAAATGGCCTACGCCGCCGGCCGCGTGCCGGGCAACTATTTCCGCCGCGAGGGCCGTCCCTCCGAGCACGAGACCCTGGTCTCGCGGCTCATTGACCGCCCCATCCGGCCCCTGTTCGCCAAGGGCTTCGCCGACGAAGTCCAGATCATCGCCACGGTCCTGTCCGCCGACAAGCGCGTCAACCCGGACGTCCTGGCCCTGACCGGCGCCTCCGCCGCCTGCCACATCTCCAAGATGCCCTTCCTCGGCCCCATCGTGGGCGCCCGCGTGGGTTACGTGGACGGCGAGTTCGTCCTCTACCCCTCCTACCGGGGCATCGAGGAGCGCTCCTCCCTGAACCTCGTCTTCGCGGCCACCCGCGAGGCCATGGTCATGGTCGAAGGCGGCGGCAACTTCGTCTCCGAAGACCTGGTCGCCGACGCCCTGGCCTGGGGCCACGAGCAGGTCCGCCCGCTCTTCGACATCCAGGACGAGCTGCGCAAACGGGTCGGCGTGCCCAAGATCGAGGTTTCCGCCCCCGAGCGCGACGAGGAAGTGGCCGAGTACCTCGGCGAGGTCATCACCGCCGATCTCGAAAAGGCCCTGACCACCCCCGAGAAGATGGTCCGCTACGCCGCCAAGGACGCGGCCAAGCAGAAGGCCAAGGAGGCCGTGGCCGAGAAGTTCCCGGACGACGAGGCCAAGCTGGCCGCCGTCGGCGACATCGTCGGCGACATGACCAAAAAGATCGTGCGCGAGCGCATCGTCAAGGAAGGGCTGCGCATCGACGGCCGCGACACCACCACGGTGCGCCCGCTGTCCATCGAGGTCGGCCTGCTCCAGCAGACCCACGGCTCGGTCCTGTTCCGCCGCGGCGAGACCTGCTCCCTGGCCGTTGCCACCCTGGGCTCCACCCGCGACGAGCAGCGCTACGACTCCCTGCTCGGCGACGCCACCAAGCGGTTCATGCTGCACTACAACTTCCCGCCCTACTGCGTCGGTGAAGCCCGCATGCTGCGCGGCACCTCCCGCCGCGAAGTGGGCCACGGCGCCCTGGCCGAACGCGCCATCTCCCCGGTGCTGCCCAGCCCCGACGAGTTCCCGTTCACCATCCGCGTGGTCTCCGAGATCATGGAGTCCAACGGCTCCTCGTCCATGGCGAGCGTGTGCGGCGCAACCCTGTCCCTGATGGACGCGGGCGTGCCCATCTCCGAGCCGGTGGCCGGTATCGCCATGGGCCTGTGCAAAGAAGGCGACGAATACTTCGTCCTGACCGACATCCTCGGCGACGAGGACGCGCTCGGCGACATGGACTTCAAGGTCGCGGGCACCCGTGACGGCATCACCGCCATCCAGATGGACATCAAGATCGCCGGCATCCCGCAGGAGGTCCTCAAGAAGGCCCTGTACCAGGCCAAGGAAGCCCGCACCCACATCCTCGACCACATGGCCGAGGTGCTGGAAAAGCCGCGCGCCGAACTGTCCGACCTGGCCCCGCAGATGGCCGTGGTGTACATCGATCCCGAAAAGATCCGCTCGGTCATCGGACCCGGCGGCAAGAATATCAAGGCCATCACCGCCGAGACCGAAGCCGACATCGACATCGAGGATTCCGGCAAGATCTCGATCTTCGCCCCGACCCTGGCGTCCATGGAAAAGGCCAAGGAAATGGTCCTGTACTACGACCAGAAGCCCGAGCCCGGCAAGAACTACAAGGGCGTGGTGCGCAAGATCCTCGAGGTCGGCGCGCTGGTCGAGATCCTGCCCGGCCAGGAAGGCATGCTGCACATCTCCCAGTTGGACTTCGACCGCGTCGAGCGCGTGGAGGACGTGGTCCAGCTCGGCCAGGAAGTCATGGTCAAGTGCATCTCGCTGGAGCCCGGCGGACGCATCCGCCTGTCCCGCAAGGCCTGGCTCATGGAAGAGGCCGGCCAGGAAGTCAACCTGGACGACTTCAAGCGTCCCGCGCCGCGCGGCGGCGACCGGGACGATCGGGGCGGCCGGAACGACCGCGGCGGACGCCGCGACAGCCGGGGCGGCCGCGGCCGCGACCGCCGCCAGGCCCGATCCGTCAACGATACTGAAGCGCCCTGCCCGGCTCACGCCGGGCAGGGCTTTTTTTGTCGCCTCCGGTCCTTCCGGTCTTCCTTCCCGGCACGGTCCGCCACCTCGCGGGGGTTGTGCCGGGACGAGGTTGGGTGGTATCCTCATCGGCGAACAGGAGAGCCCCATGAGCGAGATCGTGATTTACGGCAAACCCACCTGCCCGCACACCAAGCGGGCTCTGGCCGCCTACCCCGGGGCGCGCTTCGTGGACATCCTGGCCTCGGAGACCAACCTGGAGGAGATGCTCAGGCTCTCGGACGGGCAGCGGCGCATCCCGGTCATCGTCGAGGACGGAAAGGCCTGCGTCGGCTTCAGGCGGGGGTCCTGACACGTCTGATCCCCGGCGGGCTGCCGGGGCATGAAAAAGGCCATCCGAACGATGGCCTTTTTTCTTTACCGCGCAGGACGGAACGGGCGGCCCGGGCTAGCCGACCAGTACGCCCGCGTAGCCCACCACCTGTTCGAAGTCGCCGGAGACCTCGCCCGAGGAGGCGTAGGCCACGAGCTCGGCGTGGGTCGCGCCCATGACCTTGGCCGCGAACAGCCCGGTGGTCATGGGCAGCACCCCGCACATGGAGATGTGCCGGGAACGCACGGTATCGTAGAGCACGGCCGGGTTCAGGGTCATCATCGGCTCCAGCGCCATGCCGTCCATCTTGCGGGCGTCCTCGCTGGAGATATAGTGGCTCATATCCGAACTGACCACGATGGACACGGGCGCCCCGAAGTCGACCAGAGCCCGGCCAATGGCGTTGCCCACCCGCTCCAGGGACTCCAGGGTGGGCGCGGAGATGCAGATGGGTACGATGGTCGTCGCCGGATTCAGCCGGTGCAGAAACGGCAGGGTCACTTCGAGGGAATGCTCGCCCATGTGGGCCGAGGTGTCTTCCTTGATGGCCGGGTCCGCGTCGAGCAGGGCCTGGGCCAGCCCTGTGTCGACGGGCAGAGAGCCGCCCGGAATGATCCAGACCCCGTCGGGCCACAGGGCGAACCGCTCGCCCCGCCCGGTGTGGTTGGGGCCGAGCAGGAGCACGGTGGGCGCGAGGTTGGCCGCGCCCAGAGTCTTGCCGCAAACCGCCCCGGAGTAGACGTATCCGGCATGGGGCACCATGGCCAGCAGGGTCCGGTCCGCCTGCCTCTCCCCGGCCTGGGCGAGGTACCCGTCCACCGTGGCGTGCAACTGCTCGGGCTGCGCATCATAAAACCGTCCGGCAACAATGGGATGTCTGTCCATATCTCCACCTCAACAAACAGTCGTTTCAATCAGCCTCACACACTGCCTACCACATTATCGCGCGCAGCCAAACCCACAAACGAAAATATTTCGTTCGGGAGGCAAAAGAGGCGGGGGAACCGGGCCTAGCCGGGATTGGGGGCGTACTGGCTGGCCTTCTGTTCGAGGTCGTAGGTATCGAGTGCGGACTTGGCAAGCTGAGCCTGGAGGGAGTCGGGCTTCTTGTCGATGATGTCCTGGAGGAGCTGCTTCCACTCGTCCATGGCCCCGGCCTTGCGGTAGATGCGGGCCAGCTTGAACCGGGTAGAGGCCCACTCGGGATTGTCCGGGGAGATGTACTTGTCGTACTCCTTGGCCCACTTGAGGGCCTCTTCGTAGCGCCCGGACCGTTCGGTCGCGTAGATGGACATGAGCACGGCGTCCTTGATCTTCTCGGGGTCGCCGTTGGTCTGCAACAGCAGGGATAGGGCCTCCTGGGCGTAGACGAAGACGCGGCGCAGGTCCTGGCGCTCCATGGCGTCCTTGGCCATGTAGTACATGGCGTAGGCGCGGAAGGCCGGGTCCACGGTCATGTCCTTGGCCAGGTCGGCCCACAGGGTCACGGCCCGCTTGCCGTCGCCCAGGTTCTGCAGGGCCATGGCCCGGGCGTAGTCGACCTGGCGCTTTTGCTCGGGCTTGAGCTTCCAATTCTTGGTGGCCATGTCGACCAGGTCGTTGATGTCCTGCCAGGCAAGCTGATCCAGGTAGATGTTCACGGCCAGTCCCAGGGCCTGGTCCGAAACGCCGGGAATCTGTTTCTTTGTCAGATACGGCTTGAGCATCTCCAACGCCTTGTCGGGCTGACCGATCTTCCAATAGCTGGTGGCGATGGCGAGCTTGGTGTTGTCGTCGACCTTGGAACCCTTCTTGCCGATGAAATCGTAAGTCTCCCAGTAGCGGACGATGCGGCCAAAGCGCCCTTCGTCGAGCATGCCGGGCACGGCCCGGACAAAGACCGAATCTCCGAGAGTGCGGGCCTTGTCCACCAACGGGCTGTCCGGATATTTCTCAATAAGGTCCTGGGCCGCGGTCAGGGCCTCGGGGTACTTCTTGTTGAAGGCGTACCACATGGCCAGCTTGAGCTGGGCGATGGGCGCAAGCGGGCTGTCCGGATGCCGGCTGACGATCTCGGTGTAGACCCGCTGGGGATTGAGGTTGTACGGGCGGTTGAAGACGTCGACCATCTCGCTCATGCCCGGATTGTCGTAGATGCCCTCCTCGGCCAGACGCATCTTGGCGATCAGCCCGCCCTCCTTGTCGGGGTAGTCCTTGACCGCCTTCTCGTAGACCTGCTTGGCCGCGTCCTTCTCGTTCTTGCGCAGATAGATGTCGCCGATGCGGGCCAGGACCACGTCCGCGCCGTCGGCCTCGGGGTTGAGGTTGTAATAGGTGAAATAGTGGTTCTTGGCCTGGTCCCACTTCTTGAGCTGCATCTCCACGCCGCCCGCCAGGCGCAGGAAGTCCATATTCTCCATGTAGTAGTCGGGCCAGCGTTTATCGATGTAGTCCACAATCTGGTACGCCTGGTCCAAATAGCCCATGCGTTTCAGGGAGTCGGCCAGGTAGTAGGCGGCCTGCTTGGCCAGTTGGTGCTCGGGATAGGTCTGGATGAGATACTGAAACTGGTCGGCGGCCTTCTTGTAGTCGCCCTTGCGGTACCAGTATTCGCCCCAATAATAGCTGATGGCCGGGATGTTCTCGTTGTCCGGGTATTTGTCCTGGAGAATCTTGAAATAGGCGCGGGCCTCGGGGAAGTTGCCCACCTGGAGGTTGAGCAGGCCGAGGTTGAGCAGGGCGCGCGGCACCCTGTTGGAACGCAGGTTCGCGTTCATGGCCTGGATGTAGGCCTGGGCCACCTCGTCGAACTTGTTCGTCAGGTCGCCCGAGTCTAGCTGCTTCTTGATGTCGGCGATGGCGTACAAGGTCTCCTCGCGCACGTCGTCCGGCAGCTTGGGCTGCTTGAGCAGGTCCTCGTAGAGCGGCAGCGCATCGCTCAGCGCCCCGTTGAACATCATGGACTGCGCCTCGTAGAGCTTGTCCTGGAGGGCCTGCAGGCGCGCCTTTTCCTGCTCTTCGGGCGTCAGCTTCTTCTCCGCCTGCCCATCGGCTCCGGGCGCGGCCCCCTGGTTGGCGGCGGGCTGATCGGCGGCGGGCTGATCGGCGGCGGGCTGTGCGGCGTCGGGCTGTGCGGCGTCGGGCGCGGGCAACGGGACCTCGGTGGTCGGCGCGGGCTGCACCGGGGTTGGGGCCGCCTCGGGGCGGGAGCGGCTTCCTGAACGGTTTCGCCGGCGGGCGGCGTCACGGGTTGCGTCTCGGGCCGGGGTACGGGCGGGGTCGCGGCGGGTGGCGGCGACACCGTGCCGCCCGCCTGGCCCTGGCCGAACACCGGCGGCGGAGGCGGCGCGACCGTACCGCTCACCTGGCCCTGGCCAGTCACTTCGGGAGATTGCTGCGCCGCCGTGCCGTCCGCCGGGACGGTCGTTTCGGCCGGGGGCGGGGCCACGGCTGCGCGCGTCTCGCCCTGCCCGGCCTGTGCTGCCGGAGGCGGGCTCACGCTGCCGACGACTTCGCCGGAAGCCGGGGATACCTGGACCGGGGCCGGGGCCTCGGCCACGGGTTGCGGCGCGGGCGTGACCGCCTGGCGCAGGGCCGGTTCGGCCACAGGCTCGGCAACGGGCGCGGCCGTCTGCCCGGACGGGGCGACCACCGGAGCGCTCCCTCCGGCGGCACCGGCCAACTCGGCGAACTTCACCTGCTCGGCCGACTTGTTCACCGCCTTGAAGCGCAACTCGCTGGCGGGCGGATAGTCCCCGGTCACAGTCTCGCCGGGCGCGGCGGGCGCCTGTGTATCCGGGACGGCCGCCTGGCCGCCGGGGGCCTGGACCTCGTTCCGCACCGAATAGGGCACGGCGAAAAAGGGCTTGCGGTCGGCCGACGGAGTCTCGGGCGGCAGGTCCGCTCCCCCGGCCGGAGCGGGCTGGTCGGGCCGGACCGTGGAAAGGTTGCGGGCCACGTCGGCGGCCGTGGGCGCCTTGGGCTCGGGTTGGGCAGCCGGGGCGGGCGCGGCCGGAGCCGCTGGTGCCGGGGCGGGTGCGGCGGCCTGCCGGGCCGGGGCCGGAGGCGCGGAGGGCGACTGCCAGCGCGCGCCGATGGGGTCGGCGTAGACCTGGAGCACGAACTCGGGCTTGCCCTGCTCGGGAACGCGAATATAGCCGAAGGCGTCGGTGGAGGTGGTGATCTCCACCCCGTTGTCCGTGGTGGCGATGGATTTGACCAGGTTGCCGGGGAAGTCCTGCGCGTTGGGCCGGGTCTCCCGGTTCCAGATGCCCACGGGCAGCAGGACCTTCAGGGTCCGCTTGCCGGTGCGGGCTACGGACGACTGTGGCAATGTATCGGAATCAAAAGCGAAAGTCATTCGCTCCGAGCCGCCCTGTGAGGAATAGCCCACCCGCAGAGCCAGGGCGGGATCGACCAGGATCAACCCCAGAACAAGGGCGGCCGCCAGGGGCCAGGCTATACTTTTGACATATTTCACAGTCACGGCAAGCAGTTATGCAATTGTCGTGCTACCCGTGAAACGGGCAGCTCTTGCACTACCCCGCTGGTTACAGCAAATCTCTCTTTTTCAGCTTCTCGATGAGGGTGGTCCGCTTGATGCCGACCAGTTCGGCGGCCTTGTTCTTGACCCCCTCGGCCTGTTCCAGGGCCTCGGCCAACAAGCGGCCCTCGATGGCCTCCAGAAATTCCTTGAGCTTGAGATCCTTGTCCTGCATGTCCTTGAGCGAAGGCCAGGCGAATCCGGCCGGACGCATGGGCACGACCTTTTCCTCCCGCCTGAGCGGCTTCTCCCCGATATCGGTGAAGATCTTCTCCGGCAGGTCCTCGGGCTGGACTTCGCATTCATCGCACAGGATGGTCAGCCGCTCCATGAAATTCTCCAGCTCGCGCACGTTGCCGGGCCAGGAATAGGTCAGGAGCATCTCCCGCGCCTTTTCGGACAGGGTCAGCGGCTTGCGGGCCTTGCTTCCACAGTGGCGGTTCAGGAAATGCTCGGCCAGGAGCAGGATGTCCATGCCCCGGCTGCGCAGAGGAGGCAGCTTCAGGGGGATGACGTTGAGACGATAGAAGAGGTCCTCGCGGAACCGGCCCGAGGCCACTTCGCCCTCCAGGTCCCGGTTGGTGGCCGCCACCACGCGTACGTCGACCTTCTTGATGGAGGTGCCGCCGCCCCGCTCGATCTCCTTCTCCTGGAGGGCGCGCAGGATCTTGACCTGCAGCGAGAGGTCCATCTCCCCGATCTCGTCCAGGAAGATTGTCCCGCCGTCGGCCAGCTCGAACCGGCCCGGCCGGGAGCGGATGGCGTGGGTGAACGCGCCCTTCTCGTGCCCGAACAGCTCGGATTCGAGCAACTCCCTCGGGATCGCTCCGCAGTTGATGGGCACGAAGGGCATGCCGCAGCGCGCGCTGTTGCGGTGCAGCGCCCGGACCAGCAATTCCTTGCCGGTCCCGGACTCGCCCGTGACCAACACCGTGCTGTCCGTGGGCGCGACCTTGCCCAACACCTTGAACACCTTGGCCAAGGCCGGACTGTTCCCGATGATGCCGTCCAGATTGAGCGACATTTCCCCTCCGAATTCACATGGATACGCAGCCGACAAGGCCCTCTGCCCCGCAGCCATATCTTTACTATACATCTTCTCTGTCAATTTACTGACGGCATGTCAACGACTATAACTCCTTCACAGAAAGAAATTCTGGAAAATCGCCCCCCTGTCCCGGCCGTGCCCGAAAGGAAGCCTCCGGCGGCCGGGGCGCCGCCCCGAACCCCGCTCAAGAACCTCTTGAAAGAGGTTCTTAAGAATCTCCAGAACTTTTTGGTGCCGCTTCGCGGGGGTCGTGCGTTTACGATCATCCGTCTTGTTGCCCGACCAATCTATCTCATTCGGCTGGACGTCGGCCAAGGAATTGGCTTTTCCGCCCTCTCCGCACGCGCGGAAGCGCAAATAAAAGTTTAGGAAGAAAAGGGGGATGAGGGTCCGGGGGAAGGGGGATCGTTGCTGTCCTCATCCGTAAGGCTCGAAGACTCGCCAACGGCTGCGGGTCCCCCCCGCCGCCTACGAGCGGCGGATGATTTCCTTGGCCGGGATGAGGGCGGTGGCGGCGGCGCCGACGATGTTGCCAGCCACGCCGGGTCCGTCTCCGGCCACGAACAGGCCGTCCACGCTGGTTTCCAGGTGCTTGCGGGTGTCCACCTGGGTGGCGAAGAACTTGATCTCCGGGGCGTAGAGCAGGGTCTCGTCGTTGGCCACGCCGGGGACCACGTTGTTGAGCTGTTCCAGGCCGTCCATAAGGTTGGTCAGGATACGCTCGGGCAGGGCCATGGCGATGTCGCCGGGGACCACGTTCTTGAGCGTGGGCTCGATGTAGCCGTTGCCGATGCGGTCCCAGGTGGACCGGCGGCCCCGGCGCAGGTCGCCGAACCGCTGGAGGATGGGCTTGCCCCCGCCGATGAGGGTGGCCAACCGGCCGATGGACTCGCCGTAGGCCTGGTTGTCCTCCACCGGGTCGGTCAGGATGACCTTGGACAGGAAGGCGAAGTTGGTGTTGTCGGACTTCTTGTTCATCAGCGCGTGGCCGTTGACGCAGACGAAATCCTGGTAGTTTTCAAGGGCCACGTAGCCGCCGTAATTGGTGCAGAAGGTACGGTTCTGGTCATCGTACTTGTTGGTGCGCACGAAGAAGGTCGGATCGTAGATGACCGAGCAGAGGTCCTGCATGATCTCGTTGTGGACCTCCACGCGCACGCCGACCTCTATGCCCCGCTGGGAGACCTGGATGCCGTGCTTGCGCACCTCGTGGGCGACCCATTCCGCGCCCACGCGGCCCGGGGCGAGGATGACGTTCTTGGCGGTATACTCGTGGCGGTTGGTGACCACGCCCGCGACCTTGCCCTTGTTCACGACCACGTCGGTGACGGTCTCCGAGGTGTGGAAGACAACGCCCGAGTCCTGAATATGGTCGGCCATGGCCGCAATGTGGCCGGGCAGGTTGTCGCTGCCCAGGTGCTTCTGCTTGATGACCAGCAGGTCGATGCCGTGCTTGCGGGCCTCTTTGCGGATCTGCTTGGCCTCATCCATGTCGGTCGGAAAGACTTTGCCGTCCATGCCGAACTTGTTGAAGATGTCCTCGGTCTCGTCGATGAGCTTGATGGCCTCGGACGTGCCCACGAACTGGGTCAGGTCGGTCTTGCCGAGCTTGTGGATGTAGTTGAGCTTGCCGTCGGAGAACAGCCCGGCTCCGCCCACGCCGCACAGGATGTTGCACGGACGGCATTTGATGCACTCCTGGTCCCCGGAGATGGGACAGTTGCGCTTGAGCGAGCGTTTGCCCTTGTCGATGAGCAGCACGTCCAGGTCGGAATGCTCGCCCAGGTAGTAGGCGGCGAACAGCCCGGCCGGGCCGCCGCCCACGATGATGACGTCGTAATCGGTCTTCACGGTCTTGGTCATGTGGTATCCTCGTCTGTCGCAAGTATGGCCCGTTCCAGCCGCTCCCCGAAAAGGGAACGCGCGCAGACGGGCCATGATAGACCGTATGACATGAATCGAAGAGATGTCAAGGCGGGGGCCGCCGGGCCGGGAGGGCACGGCGGACCGCGATATCAGGCGATCATGTTCAGAATATGGCCGGTCATCTCCTCATCCGCGCGGATGAAGGTGGTGTTGGCCTCGAAGGCGCGGCTGGTGGTGATCATATCGACCGTCTCGCGGCCGATGTCGGTGTTGGAGGTCTCCACGCCGTGCAGCATGGAGCCGGGCGTGGTGGACTCGGTGATGGAGGCCACGTCCACGCCCTGGTCGCCGGGGCCGGATTCGAGCGACACCGCCGAGGCCTTGAAGCCGTCGGTGTTCATGTTGGCGATGTTGTTGGCCGTGACCTCCTGTACGGTGGACAGGGCGGACAAGGCCGAGATGTTGGCGTCGGACATGGGTGATCACTCCCTCGCGGGGTTGGGGAAGCAGCCGGGAACAAGTATAGCCGCTCCGGGCGCGGGACGCAAATCGGGCCGGAAGCGGCTACCCGTCGCTCTCGATGACCGCGAAGGCCGAGTGGTTGTGGATGGACTCGAAGGACTCGACCTCGACCTGATACCAGGTGACCTTGGGGTGCTCGTCCAGCCCCTTGGCGGCCTCGCGGACCACGTCCTCGACAAAGGTCGGGTTGGCGAAGGCGGTCTCGGTGACGTACTTCTCGTCCTCCCGCTTGAGCAGGGAGTAGACCTGGCAGGACCCGGCGCGCTCGCCGATCTCGATGAGGTCCTCGAGCCAGAGGAAGCCGTCGAACCGGGTCCGGATGCGGACCTCGGCCCGCTGGGAGTGCGCGCCCTCGTCCGAGATGGCCTTGGAGCACGGGCAGACGGTCATGACCGGCACGTCCGCCCCCAGGGTGAAGGTCAGCTTGCCGTCCTTGAGATAGCCGTCCACCCGGCAGGTATAGTCCATCATGCCGCCTGCCTTGGAGACCGGCGACTTGCGGCGCAGGAAATAGGGGAACACGAAGCGCAGGTGTGCGCTGCGGGCCTGGAGCCGGTCCACGATGTCGTCGAGCAGGGTCAGGAAGGAGTGGTAGTCCAGCGTCCCCTCCCAGTGCTCCAGGGCCTCGACGAAGCGGCTCATGTGCGTACCCTTGAACTCGGCGGGCAGGTCCACGGACATGGACACCTGGGCCACGGTGTGCTGCACCCCGGACTCGCGGTCCCGGACGATGATCGGCAGCCGCAGCCCCTTGACGCCCACCCGGTCGATGGGCATGGCGATGGACGCCTGACTCTTCTGTACGTCTTCCATAAATCTATCCCTTCCTTTCTCCGTCCCCCCGTGCGTAAGCCACGCACCCTCGCCCCCCTGCCCCGCAAAGCGGCACAAAAAGTTTAGGAAAAGGGAGGGATGGGGGTCCGGGGGGAGGGAGGGAAAGGACCCTTTTCAAAGGGTTTTTCCCTCCCTTCCCCCGGCCGCCGGAGGCCCTCTTAAATCAAGTCTTTGCCGGTGGTTGTCAAGGCGAGGTTGCCGTGTTTGACGCCTTTGGTCGAGATGAGCTTCTGGCCGAGTTCCTTGATGACCTCGGCGTCGCCCTTGAGGATGATGACCTCAAGGCAGTTGAAATGGTCGAGGTGGACGTGCAGCGAGGACTGGATGACCTCGTGGGAATCGTGCTGGATCTCGGTCAGCCGCTGGGACAGCCCGGACTTGTGGTGGTCGTAGACCAGGGTCAGGGTCCCGGCCAGGTCGCCCTCGGCCTGCTCCCACTCGCGCTGGACCAGGGTGTTGCGGATGAGATCGCGGATGGCCTCGGAGCGGGTCTGGTAGCTGCGCTCCTCGCAGTGCTGGTCGAACTTCTCCAACAGGTCGGAATCCAGCGACACGCCGAATCGGATGGTCTTGCCCATAATGTCCTCCACTCTCAGGGGATGGTGATTTCCCACAGGTTTACCGTGGCGTTCTGGCCGCACAGGGCGACCTTCTCCACGGTCAATTTCCTTGTCTCGAACCCCTCGTCCCCAAGCCGTTCCCAGACGGGCCGGGACACGGTGCGCACGGGCTCGCCGATCCAGATGCGCCCGTTTGGCGCGAGCGCGTGGCGGAAGAGCCGGATCAGGGGGTCGAAAAATCGTTTTTCATAGAGCACGTCCCCGCCCCAGATGAAGTCGAACGCGCTGGCCCGGACGGCGGGGTTCCGCCAGTCCATGAGCAGCCACAGGGGTTGGGGGACGTCGTTCAGCGCGGCGTTGTGCCGGGCGAAGCGCACGGCGGGCCACTCGTAGTCGAAGGCGGCCACGTTCGCGCCCACCGAGGCCGCGATCATGCCGGTCAGGCCGAGCCCGCAGCCGATATCCAGGCAGGTTTTGCCGTTGAGCCGGTCCGCGTTGCGCAGGATGTGCCGCCCAAGCAGCACGCTGGCGGGCCAGACCTCGGCCCAGTACGGCAGCCGCTCGTCCTCGTCCAGGTCATCGCCGTCCATGGCGTCCCACAGGGCCTCCATGTCCGCGGCGCGGTCGAGCAGCCAGACGCGGCCTTCGACCTCGACCTCCACGCGGGAGCCTGGATCGGGTGCGGCAAAGGGCTCGGACAGGCCGGATTTGGACGGTGCATCGCTCATACGCATCGGTCAGTTTACCCCTGCTCTGTGCCATGGTCAACCACCATCGTAATACCTTTTACACCACACTAATAAAACAAGTATGACTATATGGAATACACCTTCTCGCCCAATTGTCCGAAAACATGAGGGTATTCTTTCGGCCGCCGAGCATCCTTCGTCAGCTTTTTGGCGGATTAGCGCATTCATCGGAAAATACGGAGGGGAATCCTGAAAGTGTCATTATTTTTACTGTTTCCAACAAAATAATCCCATGCTAATAGTCTGACGATCACACACCCGGAAATACCCTTTTCGAATCAAGGAGAGAGATATGATTCCCGAAGATCTGTTGTATGCGAAAACCCACGAATGGGTCATGGTCGAAGGCGACGTCGCCACGGTGGGCATCACCCACTTCGCCCAGGAGCAATTGGGCGACCTGACCTTTGTGGAGCTGCCCGAGGTAGGCGACACCTTCGAGGCCGGCGCGGAGATGGGTTCCGTCGAATCCGTCAAGGCGGCCAGCGAGATCTACGCCCCGGTGACCGGCGAGGTCATCGAGGTCAACACCGAGCTGGAGGACGCGCCGGAAAAGGTCAACGAGGAGCCGTACGGCTCGGGCTGGCTGCTCAAGTTCCGGATCAAGGGCGACCCCGAAGGGCTGCTCGACGCCGAAGCCTACGCCGCGGTGGTCGACTCCGAGGCCCACTAGCAACGACGCTGACGGGGCCGGGGCGCATGTCTCGGCCCTTTTTCTTTTCCCCATAAACCAGCAGGTTTCATCATGCCGTTTGTACCGCATACCGAAGACGAAGTGCGCGAGATGCTCGCCACCATCGGCGTGGACTCCGTGGAGGATCTCTTTGCCGAGATCACCCGGGACATGCGCCCCAAAAGTTTCGACATCCCCGAGGGACTGAGCGAGATGGACGTCCTGTCCAGGCTCGAGGGGCTGGCCGCCAAGAACGCGACCAACAGCGTCAGTTTCCTGGGCGCGGGCTTCTATGACCACTACATCCCGGCCGCCGTGGACGCCCTGACCATGCGCGGCGAGTTCTACACCGCCTACACCCCGTACCAGCCCGAGGCCTCCCAGGGCACCCTCCAGGCCATCTTCGAGTACCAGACCGCCGTGACCCGGCTGTTGGGCATGGAGTGCGCCAACGCCTCGGTCTACGACGGCGGCACCGCCCTGTACGAGGCCCTGATGATGGCCGTGCGCAAGACCAAGCGCCGCAAGATCGTGGTCTCCGAGGCCCTCAACCCCATCTACCGGGTCATGCTCGGCTCCTACACTTCCAACCTGGACCTCGAATTCGTCACCGTGCCCCACAAGGACGGTCTGACCGACATCGAGGGCCTCAAGGCCGCGCTGGACGACTCCATCGCCGCCGTGCTGGTCCAGAATCCGAACTTCTTCGGCTCCATCAACGACTTCACAGAGCTGTTCGCCGCGGCCAAGGCGGTCAAGGCCGTGTCCATCGTGTCCGCCTACCCCGTGCTCCAGACCCTGCTCAAGACGCCGGGCGCCATGGGCGCGGACATCGCCGTGGCCGAGGGCCAGTCCCTGGGCCTGCCCCTGTCCTTCGGCGGCCCGTATCTCGGCATCATGACCTGCACCAAGGGCATGATCCGCCAGATGCCCGGCCGCATCGTGGGCCGGACCACGGACACCGAGGGCCGCACCGGCTACGTGCTCACCCTCCAGGCCAGAGAGCAGCACATCCGCCGCCAGAAGGCCACGTCCAACATCTGCTCCAACCAGTCCCTGTGCGCCCTGCGCGCTTTGGTCCACATGTGCGCGCTCGGCGAACTCGGCCTCAAGCGCGCGGCCAGGGTGTCGGTGGAACGCGCCCACATCTGCGCCGAGAAACTGACCGCCATCCCCGGCGTGACCATGCTGACCAAGGGGGCCTTCGGCAACGAGTTCGCCGTGACCCTGCCGGTGAACGCCTTCGAGGCCATCGCCAAGCTGAGCGAGCGCGGCTACGTGCCGGGCTTCCCGCTGGGCCGGTACTTCGATGGACTGGAAAACGGCCTGCTGGTGGCCTGCACGGAAAAGACCAGCGAAGAACAGATCGGCATATTCGCCGAGATGCTGCGAGGTGCGCTGAAATGAAGACCATATTCGAAAAATCCGTAGCCGGGCGCGAAGGCTGCTGGCCCTGCGAAGGCATGGCCGAAGAGGCCTACATCCCCAAGGAACTGCTGCGCGACGGCGAGATCGGCCTGCCCTCGGCCTCCGAGCTCGACGTGGTCCGCCACTTCACCAGACTCTCCCAGCGCAACTACGGCGTGGACGGCAACTTCTACCCGCTGGGGTCGTGCACCATGAAGTACAACCCCAAGTTCACCGAAGTGGTCGCGGCCATGCCCGGCTTCACCCGGCTGCACCCGGTTCTGCCCCAGCTTCGGGGCGCGGGCGGGCTGTGCCAGGGCGCGTTGGAGGTCATGTACGAGACCGAGTCCCTTTTGAGCGAGATCACCGGCATGGCCGCCTTCACCCTGCACCCCATGGCCGGGGCGCACGGCGAGCTGACCGGCGTCATGCTCATGGCCGCCTACCACAAGGACCGGGGCAACAGGAAGACCAAGGTCATCGTCCCCGACTCGGCCCACGGCACCAACCCGGCGTCGGCTGCCATCGCGGGTTTCGAGGTGGTCTCGGTGGAGTCCAAGGACGGCATCGTGGACCCGGCCGCCCTGGCCGAGGTGCTGGATGACGAGGTGGCGGGCATGATGATGACCTGCCCCAACACGCTGGGCCTGTTCGAGAAGAACCTGCCCGAGATCGTCAAGATGCTGCGCAAGGTGGACGCCCTGCTTTACTACGACGGGGCCAACCTGAACGCCATCATGGGCAAGATGCGCGTGGGCGACGTGGGCTTCGACATCGTCCACCTCAACCTGCACAAGACCTTCGCCACCCCGCACGGCGGCGGCGGCCCCGGCTCCGGCCCGGTGGGCGTCAGCGACAAGATCGTCCCGTTCCTGCCCATCTCCCGCGTGGCCAAGCGCGAGGACGGCCGCTACTTCCTGGACTACGATCAGCCCAAGTCCATCGGCTACGTGGCCCCGTTCTATGGCAACTTCGGCGTGTACCTGAAGGCCTACGCCTACATCCTGCGCCTGGGAGGCACCGGCCTGACCCGGGCCACCGAGAACGCGGTCCTGGCCGCCAACTACATGCGCAAGCGGCTGTGCGACCACTTCGAGGTCCCCTTTAATCGCATCTGCATGCACGAGTTCGTGGCCTCGGCCGCGGCCCAGGCCAAAAAGGGCGTGCACGCGCTCGATTTCGCCAAGGGGCTGTTGGACAAGGGCTATCACGCGCCCACGGTCTACTTCCCGCTGATCGTGCCCGAGGCGATCATGATCGAGCCCACCGAGACCGAGAACAAGGAGACCCTGGACCAATTCTGCGACGATCTCATCGAACTGGCCGGGTTGGTCGATTCCAACCCCGAGGCCCTGACCTCGGCCCCGGTCACCCTGCCCGTGACCCGGCTGGACGAGACCAAGGCCGCCCGTTCCATGGAGCTGACCGATGACTTATGATCTCGTGGTCATCGGAGCCGGTCCCGGCGGCTTTGACGCCGCCGTGGACGCGGCGGGCTTCGGCCTGTCCGTGGCCCTGGTGGAAAAGGACTTCCTGGGCGGCACCTGCCTCAACCGGGGGTGCATCCCGACCAAACTCTGGCTCGGCGCGACCTCGGCCATCGAGGAGCTGCACAACCAGGCCCGCATGAAAATCGCCTCGGGCGAGGTGACCGTGGACTTCGCCGGGCTGCAGAACCGGGTGCAGAAGCACCTCGGCGCCACCCGCAAGGCCATGGCCATGCAGCTCAAGAAACTCGGCGTCGACCTCGTCGAGGGCATGGGCCGCCTGTCCGGCGATCATCAGGTCACGGTGGCCACGACCGACGGCGAACAGAGGCTGGATTACAAAAAACTCGTGGTCGCAACCGGGTCCAGGCCCATCTTCTTCCCCGGCCTGGAGCCGGACGGCGAGTGCGTGCTCGACTCCGACATGTTCCTGTCCATGGAGACCATGCCCGAGTCCCTGATCGTGGTCGGCGCGGGCTTCATCGGCCTGGAGATGGCCCAGGTGGCTCACCGCTTCGGCTGCAAGATCACCGTGGTGGACGCCATGGACCGCGTGGCCCCGCTGGAAGATCCCGAGGTCTCCAAAACGCTGGCCTCCGTGTTCAAGCGCTGGAAGTGGGACATCCGCCTGGAGGAGCGCGTGGCCGGCGTCCTGTCCAAGGACGGCAAGGCCGAACTGACCTTCCAGACCGGTGACAAGCTCACCGCGGACAAGGCCCTGGTGGCCGTCGGCCGGGGCCCCGTGACCCAGGAGATCGGCCTGGAAGCAGCGGGCGTGGAACTGGTCTTCAACCAGATTCAGGTGGACGACTACCTCATGGCCGCGCCGGACATCTACGCCGTCGGCGACGCCAACGGCCACATCCAGCTTGCCCACGCCGCCTCGCACCAGGCCCATTACGTGGCCCAGCATGCCGCCGGGAAAACCGAAGGGCCCTACGTCTGCCCGCCGGTGCCGAGCGTGCTCTACGGTGCGCCCGAGGCCATGCGCGTGGGCAAGATGGAGAACGAGGCGTTCCTGGCAGACTTCGATTCCACCGAGGTCTCCGTGGCCCAGCTCGCGGCCAACCCCATGGCCCAGGCCCACGCGGCCACCCAGGGGTTCGTCAAGGTGGTCTGGTCCGGGGGCAAGGTGGTCGGCGTGACCGCAGTGGGCCACGACGTGTCCCGGCTGGTCACCCCGGCGGCCATGATCGTCAACCAGGGCTGGACGGCCGACGACGTGCACTCGATCATCTTCGCGCACCCGTCCCTGGACGAATCCCTGCTCACGGCCCTCACCGCCGACAGGAAGAAGGTACAATGATCCTCGACGTCCTCGACAACGCAGACCTGTACGCGGACCTCAACCCCCGCTTCCCCACCGCCTTCGCCTTCCTGCGCAGGCCGGACCTCGCCGACCTGCCCGTAGGGCGGATCGACATGGAGGACGGCCTGTACGCGGTGGTCGCCAAGGGGCCGGGCCGCAAGCCCGAAGAGGCGCTCATCGAGACCCATGACCAGTACATAGACCTGGCCTACGTCATCGCCGGCACGGACACCATCGGCTGGAAGGCGCGCCGCGACCTCGGCCCGGCAGTCGAGGCCTCCGACCCGCGCGCCGACGTGGCCTTCTACCGGGACAGGCCCACCCACTGGGCCGAAGTCCTGCCCGGCATGATCGCCGCCTACTTCCCGCAAGACGCGCACATGCCCATGATCTCGAACGCCGAGATCCACAAGATCATCATGAAGGTCCGCGTGTAAACGCGGACCTTTTGCCTCCGGCAGCCGGGGAAGGGGGAAGGAAACCCTTTGAAAAGGGCTTTCCTTCCCCTTCCCCGGACTCCATCCCCTTCCTTCCTGAAACTTTCTGTGCCGCTTCGCGGGTGCGAACGCCGGGGTTCGGTTTATCTGAACGGGGTCCTCGGAATATATTGCTGGTGAGTTCCTGGTGGCCTGCATAGGGTGATACTACCCCGACCGCCAACCGAGAAAGGAGACGCCATGCAAGACCAACTGAGCCACTACGAGAACAAGCTGCGCTGGGAAATCGATTCCTGGGATTTGAACGAGAGCCGCAAAAACGGCCAAAACGTGGTGGTCGTCGACGCGCGCGGAGCCGCCGCCTATGACGCCGAACACATCCCCGGCGCGGTCAGCCTGCCCCACCGGGAGATGAACGAGGCGAGCACCGCCGGGTTCGACCGCGACGCCCTGTACGTCGCCTACTGCGACGGCATCGGCTGCAACGCCTCCACCAAGGGCGCCCTGAACATGACCCGCCTCGGCTTCACCGTAAAGGAACTCATCGGCGGTCTCGACTGGTGGAAACGCGACAACCACCCTACCGAAAAGGGCGAGGCACCCTCCTCCATAGGCTGCGCCTGCTGACAACTTCCCGCAACGAGCATCACCTGTTCCCGCACGCCGTAAGGCTGTCGAGAGTGGGTCAGCCGTGCATTTTCTCCTGGAGGGCTTTCACCGCAGCGTAGCCGTCTACGTGAGGATGAAAGCCCTCCAGGAAAAATGTGCGGATGGCCCGCTCTCGGAAGCCGGTCTTTTATCACCCCAGCGAAGTGAGCGCTTGGGGGTTATAGTCGCCGATGGCGTCCAGGCGCACGGCGGCCACGCGGCGTTTTTCGAGCATCTGCATGACCGATTCCGGGTCGGCCCCGAGCAGGGAGCCGGGGATGGACACGGTATTGGCGAAGTTGAGACTGACCACGGCGTAGAGCAGGCGGCAAAAGGCGGTCGGAAACTTGGGCCGGGCCGAGCCGTTGATCTCGATGCGCAGTCCGCGGGAAAACGGCAGCCGGCTCCTGCGGAAGGCCAGGACCTCGCCGAAACGGATCAGGGCATAGCCGAACGGCGTGTACACCGAGAACCGGTCGTCCAGGATCTTGACCATGGGCTGCCGGGCCATGATGGCGATAGCGTTGATCATCGCCACCGCGAATCCGGCCATGCTCAGGCAGTACACGGCGATCCGGAGATTTTTGTCGTTGAGGAATTGGAACCCGGCCACGGCCAGGCCCAGGCAGAGGGCCGCAATGGCAATGCGCCCCCTGAGACTCTGCCGGTTGGGATAGATCTTGATTGGTACGTACATGCGTGCACCCTGTTTTCGGTTAGGATTGCGGCGGATGATGGTCCGCCCCGAAAGCAGGGACTCCTCCCGCGGGCGAGAACGCCCGAGCCCCGGACACGGTCCGCCCCCGAACGGTTTGAGACCGCACGCAGAGGGGCGGCGCACGCAACAGGCGGGCGCGATGAAAACGGCTTTGATCGGAATCGTAAACGGACATGTCTGCTCCTCCAAATGGATCGGGTCCACCGGAAAAGCAGCCGGAGCAAGTGATCAGACCATAGAACAATTCTCCGGAATACGCAAACACGGTATTCCGGACCCGTTCATGAAGGCTAATGCAGGGCGCGCCCCTGGGGCTCCAGGGCGAAGAAGCCGCCCTCCTGGTGGGGCACTTCCAGGGCCATGAGCCCTTCCATGGACAGGTCCGGACCGACCCACAGGGAACCCGTGAGCTTGAAGCCCTTGGCGATGCGCTTGGCGTGGTCCAGGGCGATGGAGACCTGCTGGAGATAGAGGTCCTTGGGGAAGACGAACTCGGCGTCGTGTTCCCACTCGGGCCGGGGCTCGTCCGGGGGCCAGGAGATGGGGTTCTTGAGCCGCCAGATGACCGTGTCCGGGGTGTGGGAGACCATCACCCCGTCGTCGATGCCCTGGCAGGCCGGGTTGCCGCAGTCGCAGGTGTAGATGAAGAACTCGCCCGACATGGTCGCCGAGGTGACCAGGTCCACGGGATCGACGTACACGCCGACCTCGTGCAGGTACTGCCCGTCCACGGACAGGTTGAAGTCGATGTAGCCGTCCTCGGGATACTTCTCGTCCAGGGACAGAGTCACGGAAATGCGGATGTCGTTCATGCGGTCGGTTCCTCGAAATGCGCTTGGCCGGCCAGCACGGCCGGTGTCCGGAGGCTAGCACAAAGGGCGGTGGGCCTCAACGGCTATCGGACGGTGCGTTCCGGCCTGTCTAGGACTCCATGCGCTGTTCGTCCTCGGCGATCTCCGCCTTGACCGTGGCTGAATTGTAGGCCGCGTCGATGGCCAGCTCGGTCAGGGTGCCCACCACCCTCGGTTCCTTGCCGGTGGACAGCACCGGGAGCTGGGACACGCCCCGGTCCGTGATCTTGTCCAGGGCGTCCTGCAGGGTGTCGTCCGTGGTCACGGTCACCGGGTTCTGCGTCGCCAGGTCGTGGGCGATGAGCAGGTCGGCCAGCCCCTCCTCGTTGAGCACGGCCCGCAGGTCGCGGAAGGAGATGATCCCGGTCAGCCGCTGATCCTCGTCCACCACGTGCAGGTAAGGCGCGTTCTCGGTCTTGAAGGTCCACAGGATACTCGACAGGGTCATGGTCTGGGGGATGGTCACGAAGTCGCGGACCATGACCTCCTTGACCAGCATGTGCGAGAGCAGGTGGCGCTCCCGGCCCGCCTCGATGTCGATGCCGCGCCGCAGCAGCTTGGTGGTGTAGATGGACGCCCGCTGGATGGTCGAGTTCATGACCGTGGCCGTGATGCAGGTCAGCATGAGCGGCAGGATGATGGAATAGTCCGAGGTCATCTCGAAGATGATCAGGATGGCCGTGATGGGCGCGTACGTCGTGCCCGCCACCAGGCCGCCCATGGCCACCAGGGCGTAGGCCGCGGGCGTGGCCGTGTACGCGGGCAGGAGCATGTGGACCACGTAGCCGAAGGCCCCGCCGGTCATGCAGCCCATGAACAGGCTGGGCGCGAAGATGCCGCCCGACCCGCCCGAGCCGAGCGTTGCCGAAGAGGCCACGATCTTGACCACGATGAGCACGAGCATGAGCGCGAACGGGGTCTTGTCGAGCAGGGTCTCGTTCATGGCCCCGTAGCCCACGCCGAAAACCTGCGGATAGACGGCGAAGACCACGCCGAGCACGGCCCCGCCGATGGCGGGCTTGGTCCACTCCGGGATGGGGATGGCGTCGAAGCGGTCCTCCAGCCAGTACAGGGAATTGGTGAAGGCCAGGGCCACCAACCCCGTGACCACGCCGAGCACCGGGTAGAACAGATACTCCCAGAGGGAAACGATGGAATAGGTCGGGATGTCGAAGTGCGGAAAGTCACCGAAATAATAACGGGAAATGGCCGTGGCCATGACCGAGGACAGGACCACGGGCGAAAACTGCATGACCCCGAAGTCGCCGATGATGATCTCCAGGGCGAAGAGCACCCCGGCGATGGGCGCGTTGAAGGTCGCGGCGATGCCCGCGGCCGCCCCGCAGCCGACCATGGTCTTCATGTGTACGCGCGGAATCTTGAATATCTGGCCCACGGACGAGCCGATGGATGCCCCGATCTGGACCATGGGCCCCTCGCGGCCCACCGAGCCGCCCGAGCCGATGGTCACGGCCGAGGCGAAGATCTTGGCCGCGGCCACCCGCTTGCGGATGCGCCCGCCCCTCAGCGCGATGGCCTGCATGACCTCGGGCACGCCGTGCCCCTTGGCCTCGGACGCGAAAAAGCTGACCACCAGCCCGACCACCAGGCCGCCCGCCGTGGGCATGACGAGCTTCATCCACAGCGGCACGGTCCCGGCAAAGGTCAGCCAGTCGGCGGTGTTCTGGTAGAACACCCACTGCATGTACTTGAGGATCAGCTTGAACAGGACCGCCCCGTATCCGGCCAATCCGCCGATGATGATGGCCAGGAACAGGAATCGGATGTTGGGTCGTCTGAGCTTGAGAAAGAGCGGTTCACTTCGGTCGGCCATTGAATCTCCGGTTAGCTCCATGGGGCACGAGGTTGACAATGCGGGACCGGGGCCTATCTCCCCTGCAACGGATAGTAACCTCACTTCCCCGGCAAGCGCAACGAATTGACCGGAAAACTTGAGCGCGGCCCGGAAAAAGGGTAAGCAAAGCCTCCCCTACGCACCCAATCCCCTTCACGGAGAAGAACCATGGCCAAATACGACATCACTCCCATGACCCCGAATCCCGAATTCGACATGATGTATTTCATGGAGGTCGCGGGCGAAACCCGCATCGAAGGCGACATGCTCGAGGACTTCGAGGAGTTCTGGGACAAGTGGGCGACCGAGAGCCTCAAGGCCTACGAACTGAAAAATACCGAGGGCGAAGGCAGCTTCGTGCTCATTTTCCTGGACCAGGCGGCCGAGAAGGCCATCGAGGGCATCTGGCAGGACTCCCCGACCCACGGCCTGCTCTTCCACGCCCTGGCCATCACCATGGTCATGAGCTCGGCCCAAGGGTTCGTGCCCGAACTGCAGGACGGCAAGTGCGCCCCGCTGCCCCGGCCGGGCCAAGGCGTGCTGGCGGCCTTCGACGAGCTCGGCCTGACTTGGAACGAGGAGGGCTCGGTCAACCGCAAGTACGCGGTCCTCACGCCCTACCCGTACACCGGCGGATGCGAGGTCTGCCACCTGAGTGAGAATTGTCCCAAGAGCACGGTGAGGAAGTAGCCATGAGCTTCACGGTCAAGGACGTTCTTTCCATCCAGGTCGCCCCGGCGCTCGGCTGCACCGAGCCCGTGGCCATCGCCCTGGGCGCGGCGGCCGCCGTGTCCCTGCTGCCCGGCAAACGCTTCGACTCCCTCGAAGTGGCCGTGGATCCCAACGTGTACAAGAACGGTCTGGCCGTCTCCATCCCCGGCGCGGGCGGCCTGTCCGGCCTGGACACCGCCGCCGCACTCGGTGCCGCGGGCGGCGACCCGGCCCTGCGTCTGGAGGTGCTGCAAAGCGTCACCGACGAAGACGTCAAGACCGCGAAACAGGCCCTGGCCCAAAATCGGGTGAAGGTCACCCTGATCAAGGACCACCAGGGGTTGCTCATCCGCTCCAAGGCGGTGGCGGGCGAGACCGTGGCCGAGTCGGTCATCGAGGGGCTGCACGACAATATCGTCTCCCTGACGCTGAACGGCGAGCCCGTGGAGAGCCCGCTCATCCGCACGAGGGCCGACGGCGCCCCCTCCCCGGTGGCCGCCATGGAGGCGTGGCTCAAGACCCTGACGCTCAACGAGCTCATGGCCCTGACCGACGAGTTGGACGAGGACGATTACGCTTTCCTGCAGGAGGGTGTGGACGTGAACGTGCGTCTGGCCGAACAGGGCCTCAAGTACGGCCTCGGCCTGGGCGTGGGCAAGACCCTGGAACGGCTCTGCCGCCAGGGGCTGATCAAGAAGGACATGATGCTGGCCGCGCGCGTCCTGGCCTCGGCCGCCGCGGACGCGCGCATGTCCGGCGCCTCCCTGCCCGCCATGTCCTCGGCCGGGTCCGGCAACCACGGCCTGACCGCCATCCTGCCCATCTGGGCGGTCAAGGATTACGTGGAGGGCGTGGAGATCCGGGACGTGCTTGAAGCCGTGGCCCTCTCCCACATCGTCACCGCCTTCGTCAAGGCGCACACCGGCCGCCTGTCCGCCATCTGCGGCTGCTCCGTGGCCGCCGGAGCCGGGGCCACGGCAGGCATCACCTTCCTGCTCGGCGGCGACGCCCACCACATCGCCGGGGCCATCAAGAATCTCCTGGAGGATCTGGCCGGGATCATCTGCGACGGTGCCAAGACCGGCTGCGCCCTCAAGCTGGCCACCGCCGCCGGCACCGCGGTCCAGGCCGCCCTCTTCTCCCTCCAGGGCGTCAACGTCCACCACACCGACGGCATCATCGGTCTGTCCTCCGAGGACACCATGCGGAATGTGGGCACGTTGGCGGTGGATGGGATGATACAGACGGATCAGACGATCTTAGAAATTATGCTGAAGAAGCGGTTCTCGGACGTATAGCGGCTTCCGATAGCGATACAAAGTTTCTGAAGGCCAGCGGCTTCCGAGCGCGGGAGACTGAGCCGCTGTCGGGTGCTGCGCACCCGAATCGCTCCAGAGGAATGACAAAATTGAGACCTCCGACTTATTAATGAGTCGGAGGCTCTTTTTATGCGCCCTACCCCGCGAAGCGGCTACATAAAGTTCAGGAAGGGAGAGGGATGAGGCCGGGAAGGGAGAGGGAACCCTTTTCTCGAAGGGTTCCCTCTCCCTTCCCCGGCCGATCGCTGCTGTCCTCATCCGTAAGGCTCGAAGACTCGCCCACGGCTGGAGGCCCGGAGACATCAAAAATACGCCAGCGTCTGGGGCGGGGTTTTGTCCTCGAAGAGTGCCTCGATGCGGTCGCGATCGGCGGCGGAGATTTTGAGGTCCGAGACGTTGAGGATGGCGCCGAATCCGCCGTAGGTCTTGACGGCGCGGTCGATGAAGTCGGCATCGACGAACGCGCCGGTCAGGGTGACGGAGCGTCCGCCCCAGGAGACGGTCAGGGGCAGGAGCGGGTCGCGTTCCGGGGCCTTGGTGATGAGGTTGCCGGTCCTAACCAGGGCTTCGAGGACCTGCTTGGGGAACATGCCGCCCAGTCGGGCGAGGGTCTCGACGAATCCCGGCATGACCGCTAGGTAGTAGTAGTGGTCGATCTTGCAGGCTACGGACCGGCCCGGCATGTTCAGCAGCCAGGGTTCGTCCGCATAGGCCTTGCCCAGCGCCCTTTGCAGGCGGTCGATGCTCGCCGTGTAGTCTGCCAAGGCCATGTCGCCCTCCCCGGTTGCAGGATGCGCCACGAAAAACGCCCCGCTGGGCGGGGCGTTCGGATATCTTAGTTCAGACGCCTGTCAAAACGCTTGAGGTAATCGGCCCGCAGGATGCCGTTGACCTTGCCCTCGATCTGCTCGATCTTGCCTGGATCGTCGATCTTGGCCGACAGGGCCTCGAGCTTGGCCGGGATGATCCGCTGGCAGTAGTCGCTGCGGGCGTAGGTATCCATGTTGACGTGCGTCTGGTGGCTGACCACGTAGCAGGCCACGATCTTGGCCGCGTAAAAGTTTTCGTAAGCGGTCGCGTAGTCGGACGCCTTCTCGGCGCACTGCCCCTTGAGGTAGTAGGCATAGGCCAGGTCCATAGCGCTCTCGGGCTGGGCGATGGTGTTGTCCAGGTAGACCTGGGCGCCGGCGCAGTCGCCCTGCTTGACCATGGCCCACCCCGCGTCGAGGTCGTTTTTCTGCGCACCGCAGGCGGCGAGCAGGGAAATCATGGCCGTCATGGCCGTTGCAAGCAGAATTCTTTTCATGTCGGGTATCCTCTCGAAAAAAGCATCTCTCTCGGTTTATTGGAATATCTAGCCCAACATCGGGCCGAAGTCCAGACGCTAGATGGAAATGACCAGGGGGACGACCACAGGGTCGCGGCCGAGCACCTTGCGGAAGAACCGGCGCAGGGCCGAACGGATGCGCTCCTTGAGCTTGGCCGTGTCGCCGGGCGCGATGTTCTCGTGCACATCCAGGACGATGCACTTGGCGTCATCCAGGAGATGCATGTACTGCTGCTCGAAAACGAACCCCTTGCTCATGATGTCCGGGCCCATGGAAATCTCGCCCGAGGCCTCGTCCACGACCAGGACCACGATGACCATGCCCTCGCCCGCGAGCAATTGGCGCTCCTTGAGCACGGATTGGCCCACGTCGCCCACGCCCTTGCCGTCCACGAGAATCTTGTCCGCCGCGATGCGCGGCAGCAGCTCGATGGAGCCGTCCTCATTGAACGTCACGGGCTGGCCGTTTTCCACGACCATGGATTTTTCGTCCTCAACGCCGCAGTCCACGGCCAGCCGCCGGTGCTTGACCAGATGGCGGTACTCGCCGTGCACGGGAATGAAATATTCGGGCCGCACGGTCTGGAGCATCAACGTCAGTTCGCCCGCGTGGGCGTGGCCCGAGGCGTGGATGCCGTGCATTTTCTCGTACAGGACCTCGGCCCCGAGGCGGTAGAGGTTGTTGATGACCCGGTTGATGGCCTTGACGTTGCCGGGAATGAACCGCGAGGAGAGGATGAACAGGTCGTCGGGCCGCACGGACAATTGCCGGTGCTCGCCCATGGCGATGCGCGACAGGGCGGCCAGGGGCTCCCCCTGGGAGCCGGTGACCAGCAGGACCAGCTGGGAGTCGCCGTATTCGTCCAGGGCGTCCAGCTCGATGAACGTGCCCTTGGGCACCTTGAGGTGTCCCTGGTCGCGGGCCAGCTCGATGTTGCGGTGCAGGGACTTGCCCGACACGGCCACCTTGCGCCCTTCCGCGTCGGCCAGGTCGAAGATTTCCTGGATGCGCTGGATGTGGCTGGAAAAGAGGGAGACCAGGATGCGCCCCTTGGCGGTGTTGAATATCTCGCGCAGGGAGACCTTGATCTCCCGCTCGGTCAGGGCGAACCCCTCGCTGCCCACGTTGGTGGAGTCCGAGAGCATCAACCGCACGCCCTCGTCCGAAAACTTGCGGAACGCGGCCAGGTCCGTGGCGTGGCCGCCCAGCGGGTTGCGGTCGATCTTGAAGTCGCCGGTGTGCACCACCCGGCCCACCGGAGTCTCGATGCCCAGGCCGAACCCCTCGATGATGGAGTGGCAGACCGGGAAAAAATTGAAGCGGAAATCGCCGAGCAGGAGGCGGTCGTAGGGCCGCACCGGGCGCAGGTCGGCCCAGCGGTCCAGGTCGTGCTCGCGCAGCTTGTTCTCCACCAGGCCGAGGGTGAACTCCGAGCCGTAGACCGGCACGTCCACGTTCTGCAGGAGCCAGGGCAGCGCGCCGATGTGGTCCTCGTGGCCGTGGGTCAGGACGATGCCGTTGAGCATCTTCTTGTTGCGCAGGACGAAGTCGAAACAGGGGATGACCACGTCCACGCCGAAATGGTAGTCCTCCGGGAACATCAGGCCGCAGTCCACCATGACCAGCGATTTGTCGGTCCGGTAGAGCATGCAGTTCATGCCGATCTCGCCGAGCCCGCCCAGCGGATAGAGTGTGAAGGACTTTTCGGCCACGCATCTACCCCTTTGCCAGCAGTTCCTGGTACGCCTCGTTCATCATGGCATAGAGGTCGTCCTTGAACCGTTCGCGTTCCTTGAGGGTGTACTGCGCCGGGTCGATGACCGGCAGCGCCTTGAACCGGACCACGGGACGGTTGTCGATGAAGAAATCGCCCTTGCCCATGATGCGCCCGGTGTTGGTCATGACGAACGGGACCACGGGCAGCCCGGCCTTGAGGGCCAGGATCATGGCCCCTATCTTGAAATCCATGAGCTTGCTCAGATCCAGGTTGCGCGTGCCCTCCGGGAAGATGAGCGGCGAGATGCCCGCCTTGGCGGTCTCCACGGCCTCGTTCAGGGATTGCATGGCCGCGCGCCGGTTCCCCCGGTCGATGCAGATGTGCCCGGCGTGGCCGAGCGCCTTGCCGTAGATGGGAATCTCGAACAGGGACTTCTTGGCCACGAAGCGGATGCGGTTGCCCTTGAGCAGGTAGAAAAGCACGGGAATATCCAGGTTGGACTGGTGGTTGCCGATGAACACGTAGTGTCCCTTCGGGTCCACGTCGCCCATGTCCGCCTCGATCCGGATACCCGACAACTTCACGGCGGCCGCCCCCCAGGCCAGCCCCCAGCGGTCGTATTCCTCGGGCGTGGCCGTCTCCGGGTCCACCCCGAGCATCTTGAGGGAATACCAGATGGTTACCGGTACGAGCAGTATGGTGAAGAAAAGTCGTCGAAGCATGGTCCGTCCTTGTTGTGCAAACTCCTGTGTAAGTAAACCAAAAGACTGCATGAAACAATGACAAAAAAAAGGCGACGGTCCAAGCCGTCGCCCTTTTTGTCGGATCTTCGAGTCGAATTATTCTTCGTCGTGCTTTTTGTTGGCCGCGATGACCTTTTCGGTCTCCTGGGGCGGGCATTCCTCGTAGGCGGCGAACTCCATGAAGAAGGTGCCCTGGCCGCCGGTCATGGAGTTGAGGTCCGGAGCGTAGCGCAACATCTCGGCCATGGGCACGTGGGCCTTGACCTCGGTGATGCCCGCCTGGGAATCGGAGCCGAGCACCTTGCCGCGCCGTGACGACAAGTCGCCGATGACGTCGCCCATGAACGAGTCGGGCACGGCCACGGTGACCAGCATGATCGGTTCGAGCAGGGCCATCTTGGCCTTTTCGCAGGCCTTCTTGAAGGCCAGGGAACCGGCCACTTTGAAGGCCATTTCCGAGGAGTCCACGTTGTGGTAGCTGCCGTCGTACAGGGTCACCTGGAAGTCGATGACCGGGTAGCCCGCGAGCACGCCACGCGCGGCGGTCTCCTGGATGCCCTTGTCCACGGCCGGGATGAACTGGCGCGGGATGGAGCCGCCCACGATCTGGTCCACGAACTCGTAGCCCTCGCCGGACGCACGGGGGGCGACGTGGATCCAGCAGTCGCCGAACTGGCCGCGGCCGCCGGACTGCTTCTTGTGGCGGCCCTGGATTTCCTTGGCCCCTGTCTTGAAGGTCTCGCGGTACGGGACCTTGGGAGTCTTGAGCAGGATGGCGGTCTTGTAGCGGCGCTTGGCCTTCTCGACCGAGATTTCGATGTGGTTCTGACCCATGCCCGAGAGCAGGATGTCGGCGGACTCCTCGTCGCGGCCGAGCGTCAGGGTGATGTCCTCTTCAAGCAGCTTGGCCACGGCGGCGTAGACCTTGTCCTCGTCGCCCTTCTCCTCGGGGGCCAGGGCGAAAGTGATCAACTGCGGGGCCAGTTCCGGCTTGGCCAGCTTGAACTCGCCCTTCTCCACCAGGGTGTCGCCGGTGTGGGTGCTCTTGAGCTTGGCCAGAGTGACGATGGCGCCCGGTCCCATCGGGGTTTTGACCGGGGTTTGCTCCTTGCCGTTCATGAGCAGGAGCTGGCCCACGCGTTCCTTTTCGCCGTTGGCCGTGTTGACCAGTTGGGAGTCGGGAGAGAGTTGGCCCGCCAGGACGCGGACCACGGTCAGTTGGCCCGCGAACGGGTCGGCCTGGGTCTTGAAAACGAAACAGGCCAGGGGCTCGTCCGGCGAGCTGGCCAGTTCGCTGCCGTCCTCGCCCTGCCACGGCTTGTGGTCCAGCGGGCCGGGCAGCAGGCTCTGCACGGTGTCCAGGATCATCTGGCCGCCCTGGCAGTTGAGCGCGGCGGACACGACCACCGGGACAAGCTCACCGGAGGCGACGCCCGCCTGGAGGCCCTTGGTGATGTCCTCGGGGGCCAGTTCGCCTTCCTCGAAATATTTCTCCATGAGCTCTTCGTCGGATTCGGCGATGTTCTCGATCATGGTCTCGCGGATGGTCTCGACCTCGTCGGCGATGTCGCCGGGGATCTCGCCCTCGGTGACCGCGCCGTCCGCACCGAACATCATCGCCTTGCCGGAGAGCATGTCCACCACGCCCTTGAAATTCTCCTTGGCGCCGATGGGATAGTAGAGCAGCGCGGGACGCGCGCCCAGGGCATCGTGGATGCCGTTGAAGGCCAGGTCGAAATCGGCCCGGTCACGGTCCATCTTGTTGATGACGATCATGGAGGGAAGACCCATGTCCTGGACCTGGGCCCAGATCTTGCGGGTCAGCGGCTTGACGCCGTCCACGGCGTCGATGACCATGACCGCGCCGTCGGCGGCGGTCAGGGAGTAGGAAAGATCACCGGCAAAGTTGGAGTCGCCGGGGGTGTCGATGAGAAAGTGGTCGTTCTTGTTCCACTTGAAGCTGGCGAAACCGGGCTGAATCGAACCGCGACGCTTGATTTCCTCGGGCTCGAAGTCGAGGACGGTGCTCCCTTCTTCGACTTTGCCGAGGCGGTTTACAACTCCCGCGTTGAAAAGCAGCATCTCGGCGACGGTGGTTTTGCCGCTACCGCCGTGACCGACGAGTGCATACGTTCTTTGGGTCTTGAGGTCAGGCATACTTCACTCCACATCGTTTCTGGTTGTCCTTATCGGTGTCGCGGAGCCGCTTTCGCCCCGCGAAAAGCACAGCACTTGGTTTTTTACGGGTTTAGTCCTATAGGAAGACCAACGCGAGAATGTCAAGTGTGGCCAGCTCTCCAACTTTATTCCAACCACTTGAAATAACGTTCTTTTTCTACGAGCTTCTTCATAAAATACCCTCTTTCGCAAACAATATCAATCCGTTGAAGCGACATTGAGAGAAACTTTCAGGAGTGCCCATTGCAACTCACAAACGAGATTTTCACCTCCCCCGCCCAGGCCATACGAGCCGGGGGCGCCCACCTTTTCTGGTCCGGCAATATTTCGGAATCGCTGAGAAATTCCATAGCTGAATTCGGCCAGTCCGCCCCGGTCCTGGTCTACAACGGGGAGCACGGTCCGACCCTGGCCGCGGGCAGCGCCCGGCTGGCCGTGCTCGACGGGCTGGGCAGGCCGGTCCTGGCGCGCATGGTCGAGGGCGAGGACGCCGTCTCGCTGGGCCTGCTCTATCTGGCGGACAACGCCCACCGCCAGCTCGACGACGCCATGCGCTTTAACGCCTTGCAATACTTCGCTCCGCTCATGGACGAGACGGCCCTGGAAAAGGACGTCCTGCCCCGGCTCGGGGTCCGGCCCAAATCCAAGGACGCCCGCCTGCTCCTGGACTGGCTCGGCCTGCCCGAGGCCTGGCAAGAACTGCTCGGGCGCGGCACTCTGCCCCTGGCCGCAGGCATGGTCCTGGCCCGCATGGACGGGGCCGACCGCGACGCGGTCATGCCGCTGTTCGCGGGCATGTCCTGGTCCCGCTCCAACGCGGTCAACGTCCTGACCTGGCTGTACGAGGCGGCGCGCATGGCCGGGTGTCCCGTGGCCGAGGTCATGGACAGGGCCGGAATGCCCGGACTGCTCGACCAGGGGCTGTCGCCCAAGGACGCCATCGCCCGGCTGTGCGCCGCGGCCCGGCAGGTCCGCCATCCCGAACTGACGAGGTTGCGGGAGCGGTTCGACGCGGCGGCCCGGACCGTGACCGGGGGCACGACCTGGAAGCTGGTCCAGCCCGACAATTTCGAGACCGACGGGGCCGAGCTGTCCGTGCGCGTCAAGGACCCGGCCCAACTCGCCAAGGCCGTGGAGGAGTTGCGCGCCGTGGCCGGCAACCCGGCCTGGCAGACCGTGTTCCGTCCGGGCGGTGACAATGACTAAGCTGCCCAGCCATCTGCGCAAGATCGGCCAGGTGTTCGTGGACGAGTCCATGACCGATACGCCCATCGCCCGCCGGGTTCGCGAACGGTTGGCCGAGGGCGGTCTCGAGGATATCCCATGGACCGTTGTTCCGCCCGACCAGGACCGCGTAGTCTTCGACCGGGGCGAGACCCAGGCCGTGTACCTCAAGGAATACAAGGGGCGGTTCCTGCGCTTCTGTCCCGGTACCCGCGCCTACCACTGCTGCGGCTACCGGATCATCCACATCGGCGAGAACTGCCCCATGGCCTGCTCCTACTGCATCCTCCAGGCCTATTTCCAGGACCGGGTGCTCAAGGTCTGGGCCAACCAGGACGCCCTGTTCCGCGAGTTGGCCGACGGCTTCGGCGCGGACCGGAACACCCGCTACCGGGTGGGCACCGGCGAGTTCACCGATTCCCTGGCCCTGGAGCACCTGACCGGCTACAGCCACGACCTGGTCCATTTCCTCGAGGATTACGACAACGTGGTCCTGGAGCTGAAGTCCAAGGTGGTGGACCTGACCTGGATGGACGGGACCACGCGCACGGACCGCGTCCTGCCCGCCTGGTCCCTGAACGCCCCGTTCATCAACGAGCACGAGGAGTTCGGCGTATCCACCCTGACCGAACGCTTGGAGGCGGCCCGGACCTGCGCCGAGGCGGGCTTCAAGGTCTGCCTGCACTTCGACCCGATCATCCGCTTCGACGGCTGGCGCGAGGGATACGCCGAAATCATCGACCGCATCTTCGACTACGTGCAACCCGAGCAGATCGCCTACATGTCGCTCGGCTCCTTCCGCTGCATGCCCCAGCTCAACCCGATCATCGAGGACAAGTTCCCGGAGACCACGTACATATATAATGAATTCGTCCCCGGCCTGGACGGCAAGGCCCGCCTGCTCCGCCCCCTGCGTGTGGAACAGTTCAAGTTCATGGTCGACCGGCTGCGCGCCCACGGCATGGAGGAGCAGCTCTACTTCTGCATGGAGTCCACCGAGGTCTGGAACGAGGTCTTCGGCTACGCGCCGCAGGACTTCGGCGGGCTGGGCAAGCGGCTGATGAAGCGGGCGTTCGGCGAGTGACGGCGGCCCGGCGCTGGTTGCAAACCGGGGAAAACCGCATCTTGCCCCTTGCCAAGCCGCCGATCATGCGTTAAGTACCCCCGACTTTAAATTCACACATCCCGCCCATAACTCCGGGTGGCCCGTGATGGCACGGGCTCCTTATTGGACCGCGGGATGGACGAAAAACCCAGGAGATTATCATGGCTTACGTTACTATGAAGCAGATGCTGGAGACCGGCGTCCACTTCGGCCACCAGACCCGCCGTTGGAACCCCAAAATGCGCCCCTACATCTTCGGCGCCCGCAACGGCATCCACATCATGGACCTGCAGCAGACGGTCAAGATGTTTGCCACCGCCCATGACTTCATCGTCGACACCGTGGCCAAGGGCGGCAAGGTGCTGTTCATCGGCACCAAGCGCCAGGCCCAGGAATCCGTCAAGGCCGAGGCCGAGCGCGCCGGCATGTTCTTCGTCACCCACCGCTGGATGGGCGGCACCCTGACCAACTTCCAGACCATCAAGAAGTCCATCGACCGCCTCAAGACCCTTGAGCAGATGTTCGAGGACGGTTCCATCTCCCGCTACACCAAGAAGGAAGCCGTGGGCATGAACCGCGAGGTCAAGAAGCTGAACCTGGCGCTCGGCGGCATCAAGGACATGACCGACGCCCCCAAGGCCGCCTTCGTCATCGATCCCAAGCGCGAGCAGATCGCCATTCAGGAATGCCGCAAGCTCGGCATCCCGGTCGTGGCCGTGGTCGACTCCAACTGCGACCCGGACATGGTCGACTACATCATCCCCGGCAATGATGACGCCATCCGCGCCATCAAGCTGTTCGCCACCCACATGGCCGACGCCTGCCTCGAAGGCGCCGCCATGCAGAAGGATTATGAGGCCAACGCCAGGGCCGAAGCCAAGGCCGCTGCCGAAGCCGCCAAGGAAGAGGTCGTCGCCGAAAAGGCCGCCACCGAAACCGAAACCGAAGAGAAGGCCGAGGCTCCCGCCGAAGCCGCTTCCGAGGAGTAGAAATAATGTCGATCACTGCCGCACAAGTTAAGGCCCTGCGCGAGAAAACCGGCGCGGGCATGATGGATTGCAAGAAGGCCCTGGCCGAGTCCGGAGGGGACGAGGAAAAGGCCGTCATGTACCTTCGCGAGAAGGGGCTGTCCAAGGCCGCCAAGAAGGCCGGACGCGCCACCTCCGAAGGGTTGGTCACTCCCTACGTCTCCGAGGACGGCAAGACCGCCGTCATCGCCGAGCTGCTCTGCGAGACCGACTTCGTGGCCAAGGGCGACGACTTCGTCGCCTTCGCCGAAGCCCTGTCCAAGAAGATCGCCGACCTGGACGTGACCTCCGGCGACGCCGCCGATCTGCCCGCAGAGGTGGCCGACGTCACCGACCTGATCGCCAAGCTGGGCGAGAACATGGGCGTGGGCCGCTTCGCCAAGGTCTCCACCGACGGCGTGCTGGGCGTGTACATCCACTCCAACAACAAGCTGGGCGTCATCGTCGAACTGACCGGCACCGACGACGCCGAGGTCGCCAAGGACGTGGCCATGCACGTGGCCGCCATGAACCCGGCGTGCATCTCCCCCGAGGAGCTCCCGGCCGAGACCCTGGAAAAGGAAAAGGCCCTGTACCTCAAGCAGGCCATGGACGAGGGCAAGCCCGAGGCCATCGCCGAAAAGATCGTTACCGGCCGCCTGAACAAGTTCTACAAGGACGTCTGCCTGATCGAACAGGCCTTCATCAAGGACGACAAGCAGACCATCAAGCAGATCCTGAAAGGCGGCACCGTGGCCAGCTTCCACCGCTTGGCGCTCGGTGAAAAGGCCGAGTAACCGAACAGCCGAAAAAATGAAAACGGGCCTTACGGCCCGTTTTTTTTGTCCGAAAAACATGCTATCGCCTTTGGGCGAGATCGTTTCGCAACCTTTCATACACGCAGGGGTACCAATGACCAAGACGCGTTATTCGCGGATTCTACTGAAACTGAGCGGCGAGGCCCTGGCCGGGGACCAGCAGTTCGGCATCGAGCCCGAGGCCATCGGGCAGTTCGCCAAGGAGATCGCCGAAGTGGCCGCCACCGGCCTGCAGATCGCCCTCGTCATCGGCGGCGGCAACATCTTTCGCGGCATGGCCGCCTCGGCCAAGGGCATGGACCGCGCCCAGGGCGACTACATGGGCATGCTGGCCACGGTCATGAACGCCCTGGCCGTCCAGGACGCGCTCGAAAAGAACGGCTGCGACACCCGGGTCATGACCGCCCTGTCCATGGCCGACGTGGCCGAGCCCTACATCCGCCGCCGGGCGCTCCGGCACATGGACAAAGGCCGCGTGGTCATCTGTGCCGCCGGTACCGGCAACCCCTACTTCACCACCGACTCGGCCGCGGCCCTGCGCGCGCTCGAGCTCAAGTGCGACGCCATCTTCAAGGCCACCAAGGTGGACGGCGTGTACGACAAGGACCCGGTCAAATACGACGACGCGGTCAAATTCGAAACGGTCTCGTATATGGAAACCCTGGAAAAGCGGCTCGGCGTCATGGACTCCACGGCCATTTCCATGGCCAGGGACAACAACCTGCCGATCATCGTCTTCAACCTGTACAAGGAAGGCAACATCCGCAGGGCCGCCAACGGCGAAACCATCGGAACGATTGTTCAAGGAGAATAATATGCAAACCGTACTCGACGACGGCAAGAAGAGAATGGCCGGCGCCATCGGCGCCCTGGACAAGGAATTCGGCAAGCTGCGCACGGGCCGCGCCACCACCGCCCTGGTGGACTCCATCCAGGTGGACTACTACGGCACGCCCACGCCCATCAGCCAGCTCTCCTCCGTGTCCGTGCCCGACTCCAAGACCATCACCATCCAGCCCTGGGACAAGGGCGCCTTCGGGGCGGTGGAAAAGGCCATCCAGACGTCCGACCTGGGCCTGAACCCCGTCAACGACGGCAAGATCATCCGCATCTCCATCCCGCCCCTGACCGAGGAACGCCGCAAGGAGCTGGTCCGGGTGGCCAAAAAATACACCGAGGACGCCAAGATCGCCATCCGCAACGTGCGCCGCGACATGAACGATGCGCTCAAAAAGATGGAAAAGGACAAGGACATCTCCGAGGACGACCTGCGCCGCGGCGAGGGCGACGTCCAGAAGATGACCGACGACTACGTCAAAAAGGCCGACGAAGTCATGACCGCCAAGGAAAAAGAGATTCTGGAAATCTAGGACCACTCTTTGAGCACCATGCATATTCCCACCCATATAGCCATCATCATGGATGGCAACGGCCGGTGGGCGAAACAGCGCGGGCTGCAGCGTTCCGACGGCCATCGGGCCGGGACCGAGGCGGCCCGCGCCGTCGTCACCCGCTGCCGTGAGCTCGGCGTGCGCCACCTGACCCTGTACACCTTCTCCAAGGAGAACTGGTCGCGCCCCAAGGACGAGGTCCGGACCCTGTTCGACCTGCTGACCACCTTCCTCAAGCGGGAGGAAAAGAGTCTCAAGGAACAGGGCATCCGCCTCAAGGTCCTGGGCGAGATCGGCGACATGCCCCTGGCCGTCCGCCAGGTGCTCAAGCACGTCATGCGCCAGACCGCCGACTGCTCGGACATGACCCTGAACCTGGCCCTGAACTACTCGGGACGGGAGGATATCCTCCGCGCGGCCCGGGCGCTCGCGGCCAAGGGCGCGGCACCCGAGGCGATCACCGAGGAGGCCTTCGCGAACGAGCTGTGGACCGCAGGCCAGCCCGACCCGGACCTGGTTATCCGCACCAGCGGGGAGCTGCGGCTGTCCAACTACCTGCTCTTCCAGTCCGCCTACGCCGAGTTCTATTTCACGGACATCTACTGGCCGGATTTCACCCCGGCCGAACTGGAAATGGCCATCCGGGACCTGAACGGCCGCCAGCGCCGCTTCGGCAGGACCGGCGACCAGTTGGACGGGGAGTAGGCAGTCCCGCATCCATTTCCCGGCCCGGCGAGTTGCCCCCTGCCGTCAAATAGCGTAGAGAAAACGGATTCGCATAACGTCCGAAATCACCATTAACCGCTGAAATCATCCATGGATATCTCCCCGCACAAGCAACGAATCGCCACCAGCGCCGTCCTGGCCATACTCCCCGCCCTGGCCCTGATCTTCCAGGGGTGGGTCCTGTTCGCGGTTCTCGCCCTGTTCAGCGTCCTGACCCTGTGGGAGTTCTACTCCATGTTCCGGCCCGTGCAGTCCATGACCGCCTTCAAGTCACTGGGCGCGGCCTGCACCTTCCTGCTCATGGGGGCCTACACCACCGGGGACGTACGCTATCCCGGCGTCATCCTGGCCCTGGCCTTCTGGGCCTCGTCCATGGTTTTTCTGCTGCGCTACAACAAGGATGTCACCGCCTCCTACCGCCACGCGGCCATCTTCCTGGCCGGACTGTTCTACATCCCGCTGAATTTCCATTTCTTTCTGTATTTCGACCGGCTGGAAATCCTGCTTGTCCTGGGCGCGGCCGTGCTCTCGGATACCGCCGCCTTCTACGCCGGGACCCTGTTCGGCAAGAAGAAGATCTGGCCGCGCATCAGCCCCAAGAAATCCTGGGCCGGGTCGCTGGGCGGCATGACCGTCTGCACCGTCGGCACCATGGCCTGGGGGCTTACCCTCGGCCTGCCCGAGGTGGCCTGGTGGAAGTGGCTGCTCCTCGGCATGGCCCTGAACGTGGCCGCCCAGATGGGCGACTTCTTCGAGTCCGCGCTCAAGCGCTCCCTGGACATCAAGGACTCCGGAACCATCCTTCCCGGCCACGGCGGCCTGCTCGACCGGGTAGACAGCCTGCTCCTGGTCATTCCCTGCTACGGGCTGATCTCCATGTTCCAGCCCTTCTTCTCCTAGGCAGGCCGGACCGTACATGAAGACCTACATTTCCCCCTGGCCCGCATCGGTCGCCTGCCCGCCCTTCCCGCGCAGGCTCTCCATTCTCGGGGCCACCGGCTCCATCGGCGATTCGGCCCTGAAGGTAGTGGCCAAGCACCCCGAACGGTTCACGGTCACCGCCCTGGCGGGCGGCCGCAACGGCCAGAAACTGGCCCGGCTGTGCAACCTCTACAAGCCCAGGTACGCCGCCGTGCTCGACGACGCAGCGCGCCGCGAATATTTCGCCTACGTGGAGGACGCCTGCCCCACGGAGCTGTTTGTCGGGCCCGACGCCTACGTGCGCCTGGCCGCCCTGGACGACGTGGACCTGGTCCTCTCGTCCATTGTCGGGGCCGCCGGGTTCGAGCCGACCCTGGCCGCGGCCGAGGCGGGCAAGATGATCGGCCTGGCCAACAAGGAGTCGCTGGTCCTGGGCGGGCATCTCATCCGCGCTGCCTGCAAGGCCTCCGGGGCCGTGGTCCTGCCCGTGGATTCCGAGCACAACGCCCTGTTCCAGGGCTTGGCCGGACACGGTTCGGACGACGAACTCAAACGCCTGATCCTGACCGCCTCGGGCGGCCCGTTCCGTGGCCGCGACCGGGCGTTCCTCAAGACCGTCACCCGCGACCAGGCCCTGGCCCACCCCAATTGGAGCATGGGCGCGAAAATTTCCATCGACTCGGCCACGCTGATGAACAAGGGGCTCGAACTGATCGAGGCCTGCCATCTGTACGGCCTGCCGCCGGACATGGTCGACGTGGTCGTCCACCCCCAGTCCATTGTCCACTCCCTGGTGGAGTACGTGGACGGCTCCCAACTGGCCCACCTGGGCACCCCGGACATGCAGGTGCCCATCGCCCACTGCCTGTGCTACCCGGAGCGGGTCACCGTGGACGTACCCCGGCTCCAACTGGCCGCAGTGGGCACCCTGACCTTCGAGGAGCCGGACCTGGACGCCTTCCCCTGCCTGCGTCTGGCCCGCGAGGCCTTCGACGCCGGGCCAAGCCACCCCATCGTGCTCAACGCGGTCAACGAAATCGCCGTGGACGCCTTCCTGAAAGAGCGCATCGGCTTCACCGACATCCCGGCCATGATCGAGGCCGGGCTTGACCGCCATGTCCCTGTGGACGTATCCACGCCCGAGGCGGTTCTGGCCCTGGACGAAGAGGTCCGGCGGGAAACAAGAGCCCGCCTCTAGCCATCCACCCGAAAATGGTTATAGTTATCCGAGCCGCACGCTCTTTTTACCAACGCGGCGACATGAGGAACGCATGATCACGAGCACCATCGCCATTGTCCTGGTCCTGGGCGGACTTATCTTCTTCCATGAACTGGGGCACTTTGTCGTGGCCCGTATCTTCGGCATGGGGGTCAAGGCCTTCTCGCTGGGCTTCGGGCCGAAGATGATCGGCTTCACCTCGGGCAAGACCGACTACAAGATCTCCTGGATCCCGCTGGGCGGCTACGTAGCGCTGGCGGGCGAACAGGGCGAGGAGGAGACGGACTTTCCGGACGACAAGCTCTTCTCCCACCGTCCGGCCTGGCAGCGCCTCTGCGTGGTGGCCGCCGGTCCGTTCTTCAATTTCCTGCTGGCCTTCCTGATCTACTGGTTCCTTGCGCTGGCCCAAGGCCAGGCCGTGATCCTGCCCCTGGTGGGCGGGGTCCTGCCCGATTCCCCGGCCGCCGCGGCCGGATTCGTCAAGGGCGACATGGTCACGGCCATCGACGGCGCGCCCGTGGACTCCTGGACCCAGATGGTCGATACCATCCGCGCCGCCGAGGGCAAGCCTCTCCAGGTGGTCGTGGACCGGTCGGGCAACAAACTGACCCTGACCGTCACCCCCCAGGTCAACACCTTCAAAAACCTGTTCGGCGAGGACGTCACCGTGCCCATGGTCGGCATCAACCAGTCCGGGCAGGTGCGCTACGAACCCATTGAGGGCATCGGCATCCTGCCCGCCCTGTCGCACACCTGGGGCATGTCCGAGGTGGTGGTCAAGGGATTCCTCTCCATCATCGAACGGCTCATCCCGGTGGAGTCCGTGGGCGGCCCGATCATGCTCGCGCAGATGGTCCACGAATCCGCCCAGAACGGCCTCTACGCCCTGCTCGGCATGATGGCGCTGATCTCCATCAACCTGGCGATCATCAACCTCCTGCCCATCCCGGTGCTGGACGGCGGACACATTCTCTTCTTCGCCCTGGAGATGGTCTTCCGCAGGCCGCTCAACGACCGCTGGAAGGCCATGTCCATGCGCGTGGGCCTGCTCATCCTGCTCCTGCTCATGAGCCTGGCCATCTTCAACGACGTGCGCAGACTGCTGGGCTAGGCTATCCCATGGCCATGCCCAAGACCACGCGCCCGCACGACCTGACCCTGGTCATGGCCGGGGCCGAGGAACGGCTCCAGCTCGTCCTGGGCCAGCCCGGCCTGGGCGGCCTGACCCTGCTCGCCTCCCGCCAGTGGACCGTGCCAGGCCAGTCCGTGCGCTTCCTGATGCCGGGGCTGAAGTCCGTGCTCGACGAGTTCGGCCTGGACACCTCGGTGCTGAAGCGCATCGCCTGTGTGCGCGGCCCCGGCAGCTTCACCGGGCTGCGCCTGGTCCTTGCCGCGGCCGAAGGCGTGGCCGCGGGCCTGCACCTGCCTCTGGCCGGGCTGGACTACCTGCCCCTGCTGGCCGCCGGGCCCGGACCGCTCCTGACCGGCCCGCTCCATGTCCTGACCTACGCCCGGCGCGGCCTGGTCTACATGCAGTCCTTCCGCTGCCCCGACCTCGACGTGATCGCTCCCCTGGACGCCCTGACCCTGGAACAGGCCGGGCAGCGCATGGCCGACATCGGCCCCGAGGCACACCTCATGGGCACGGGCCTGCGCAAGAACCCCGCCTTTTTCGAGGACTTCTTCGAGGCCGAGCCCGGCTATGCCCCGCTTGACGCCGCCTTCGACAACCCCGCACCAGAACGGCTCCTGGCCGCCGCCGACCAGGCCGCGTTCAGCGGAGAGTCCATCGAGCCCATCTACGTGCGCCCGTCCGACGCCGAGGCCAACCTGGACCAGATCGCGGCCAAGCGCGGCCTGGACCCGGACGAGGCCCGCAGGAAACTCGAAGCCCTGAGCAGGGCCTAGCCCCGCCCGAACGTCCAGGCCCCGAACGCCCCGAGGTTGCCAGACGGCCCCGCTTGCGGATAGATTCGGGCATGCAGACCAATCCCGTTCTCCTCGAAGTCTTCAAGAACCGCTTCGCCTCCATCGCCGAAGAGATGGGCGTGACCCTGACGCACACCGCGTTCTCGCCCAACATCAAGGAACGCCGCGACCTGTCCTGCGCGGTCTTCGACGCCGAGGGCGACATGATAGCCCAGGCCGCGCACATCCCGGTGCACCTCGGGTCCATGCCCCTGTCCGTCAAGTCGGCCATGGCCGCCATGGCGGAGCGCGGCGGCTTCGGACCGGGCGACATGGCCATGCTCAACGACCCGTTCAAGGGCGGCACCCACCTGCCGGACATCACCATCGTGGCCCCGGTCTTCGCCGAGAGTGCGGACAGCTCCGCCTTCTTCGTGGCCAACCGCGCCCACCACGCGGACGTGGGCGGCATGGCCTCGGGGTCCATGCCCCTGTCCACCTCCCTGTTCCAGGAGGGACTGATCATCCCGCCGGTGCGCATCGTCCGGGGCGGCGAAGTGGACCGCGAACTCCTACGCTTGATCCTGAACAACGTGCGCACCCCGGTGGAGCGCGAGGGCGACTTCTCGGCCCAGTTCATGGCCAACGTCACCGGGGTACGGCGCATGACCGAATGCATCGGGAAATACGGGCTCGCGACCTGCGCTCACTACGCCCGCGCGCTCATGGACTACTCCGAACGCATCACCCGGCAAGCCGTGGCCGCCATCCCGGACGGGACCTACGAATTCGAGGACTTCCTGGAGGACGACGGCCAGGGGGCCAGCGACATTGCCATCCGCCTGGTCATGACCGTTACCGGCGACCGCGCCCATCTGGACTTTTCACGGAGCGACGACCAGGTGCGCGGCAGCGTCAACGCGGTCCGGGCCATTACCCTGTCCGCCGTGCTCTATGCCTTCCGCGCCCTGGCCGCTCGGGATATCCCGGCCAACGCGGGCTGCCTGCGGCCCCTGGTCGTGACCACCCGGCCCGGTTCGGTGGTGGACGCCGAGTTCCCGGCCGCCGTGGCCGGGGGCAACGTGGAGACTTCCCAGCGGCTGGTGGACGTGCTCCTCGGCGCTCTGGCCAAGGCCCTGCCCGAGGCCATGCCCGCGGCCTCCCAGGGGACCATGAACAACCTGACCATCGGCGGGAGGACGCCGAAAGGCCCCTTCGCCTACTACGAGACCCTGGCGGGCGGCATGGGCGCCGGCCCGGCCCATGACGGCGAGTCCGCCGTGCACTCGCACATGACCAACACCCTGAATACCCCGGTGGAGGCCCTGGAATACGCCTACCCCTTCCGCGTGCGCGAATACGCCATCCTGCGCGGCACGGGCGGCGACGGCAGCCGCACGGGCGGCGACGGGCTGGTCCGCGAGATCGAGTTGCTGGCCGACGCCGAGGTCACGGTCCTGTCCGAGCGGCGCACCCGCGCGCCGTTCGGCGTGAACGGCGGCCTGCCCGGCTCGCCCGGCCGCAACGTGGTCATTGAAAACAACGTCCCCCATCCCGAGCCCGGCAAGTTCCACCGCGCCCTGCGAACCGGCGACCGCGTACGCATCGAGACGCCCGGCGGCGGCGGATTCGGCAAGCCCCGGAACTCCTGACGCCCGGCGTTACCGGAAAGTTGATACACTTCGGCCATGTGGCCGCCCTACGGCTGTAACCTGTCGGAGATAGAGCAGTTCCCACAAGGAGTTGCTCCCATGGACCGCATACGCGTACTTTTCGTCTGCCGGCACAACAGCGGCCGAAGCCAGATTGCCGAGGCCTTCCTGCAACGCTTCGGCCAGAATCGATTCGAGGCCCGCAGCGCCGGAACCGAACCCACCGCCGTGGATCCCCTGGTCACGGAAGTCATGCGCGAGGAGAACTTCGACCTCCGCAACAACGTGGCCACCGACGTCCGCGACCTGCTCGTCGAGAACGCCCCCTACCACTATGTCATCACCACCTCAGGCCCGGACGTGCTCCATGACCTGCCGCCCCTGCCCGCCCAAACCGCCCGCCTCAACTGGGCCTTCCCAGACCCCGAAAACGTGACCGGCTCGCGGGAGGAACAACTCGCCGCCGCCCGCGCCATCCGCGACGACATCCGCACCCAGGTCATCCGCTTTCTGCACGATTTTTAGGGAGGGGGATGCCTCCGGCGGCCAGGGAAGGGAGAGGGAACCCTCTGGAAGGGTTTCCCTCTCCTCTCCCGGACCCTCATCCCTCTCCCTTCCTGAACTTTTGGTATGCGCATCCGCGCGTATGGCGGTGGGCGAAGCGACTTGCCGCATCCGTCACGATGTTCGGAATCCTCACATCCAGAAAAAGGCACGCCAACTCGCCCGGGCACGGCCCTGCCGAAGGCACACAAAAAGTTTTGGAGGGTCCAGGGAACCTTTTTCGAAGGGTCTCTGGCGGGGTCCGGGCAGCGCCCCGGCCGCCGGAGGCATCCCAAAAGAAAAGGCCGGTCTTGCGACCGGCCTTGAATGCTCTCCCGGAATCGACCAAGGGACGGTTCCGGAAGAACATGCGGGGGGCTTGTTACGGCGTGAGCCGCTGGGTGGTGTTTTCGATCTGCCGTCCCAGCGGCGTCTGCAGGGAGATTTCCCGTTCCACCTTGGTGATGCCCTTGAGCACAGTGGAGTGTTTGCGCCCGAGGTGTTCTCCGATGGATTTGAGCGACAGTTCGGTGTGTTTGCGGGCCAGGTAAAAGGCGGTATTCCGGGCCAGGACCACGTCGCGCTTGCGGCTCTTGGAGCGCAGTTCGTCTTCGGACATGGCGTAGCATTTACAGATGAACTCGATGATGTGCTTGATATCCGGAGAGGCGTTGTGCACGGCGTAGTTTTCGAGCACTTCCCAGGCCAGATTCATGGTCACGTCGCGGTTGAGCAGACGCGCCTTGAGGATCAGGTTATTCAGGCAGCTCTCCAACTGACGGATGTCGGTGGTGATGCGCTCGGCCAACAATTCGGAGACTTCGCCGGGCACCGCGACCTGCATGCGCCGGGCCTTGTCCAGGATGATCCGGCGGCGGGTCTCCATATCCGGCCGGTTGATGTGGGCCAGAAATCCCGAGCAGAACCGGGACACGAGGCGGTCGTCCACCTTGTTGAATTCCTTGGGCATGAAGGAACTGGTCAGGACGACCTTGCAGCCGCGCTCGCGCAGGGCGGTCAGGGTGCAGAGCAGTTCCTCCTGCATCTTCTCCTTGCCCTGGAAGAAGTGGACGTCTTCGAGCAGCAGGACGTCGATGGCTTCACGGAACTGGGCCTTGAACTGGTTCACCTGGCCGGACTTGAAGGCCAGCACCCAGCGGGTGGCGAACTCTTCGGAGGACAGGCAGGCGACCTTGAGGTGCTTGCGGTTGGCGGTGCGGCACAGTTCGTTGCCCACGGACTGGAGCAGGTGGGTCTTGCCCAGGCCCGGTCCGGAGCTGAGGAACAGGTGGTCGGAGTTGAAGGCGGTGGAGCCGATGGACTTGCTGGCCGCGCAGGCCAGTTCGTTGGACGGCCCGACCACGAAATCGTCGAAGGAGAAACGCCAGTTGGAGACCGTCACGGGCTTGAGCGACTGGCCAAGGGGCAGCCCCATGTGCCGGGGAGCCCGCTCCGCGACGGCCTTGGTTTTGCCCACGGCGGTTGTCGCCTTGGGACTGGGCTGGCGCGCGCCGATGTTGATGGTGATGCGGGGCTCCCCGCCGAGGACTTCGGCGGCGGACTCGCGGATAACCTGGAGCAGGCGGTCGCGGACCCAGTTGGCCACGAACTCGTTGGGCGCAGTCAGGGTAAGACGGTTACCGTCCACGCGACCTTGCAGCGGCTTAATCCAGACAGTGAAGAGACCAGGGTTGAGGCTCTTTTCGAGAGAGTAGAGTATTTGCTTCCAGGCAGTGTCGATCATGTTGTGTGAGATAGTGTATCGGGAGGGATTGAACAATGCGTGTTATTCAATGAAACGGCCAAGCCCCGGACAGGTTATCGACAGCTCCTTGAACTAATAACATATTGTAATATATCGATTTATAATAAAACCCACAGAGCGCCGACGTTTTCGGCTCAAGCAGTTTGAAACACCGGTGTAACAAGGGTTTTCAGGCTCTCAAATTTTTCTAGAGAACAATGATTTAAACAGGTGTTGAAAATCTTTTCAACAGGATGAAAATCAAATTTTGCCGGATTAGTCACCATTACACTCTTTTTCTTGCCCTTCGATTTTGTTTTGTGACAACCTGTATCCTACGCATTCGGGAGTAAAATGGAATACATTGCTGCAACCTGCTGAAATACAATGTTATTACAAAACAACAATCATTCCTATACAATCCCGGCGTCGAAATGCGTTTCAGGGATATGCCGCAAAACCCCCGTGCCTCAAGGGCTGCCGGAGATACACCGGTTAGGAACAGGTGTAACAAAGCGAATTAAAAAACAAAAAAATAGCTGTAACTGAAACGTCAAGTAGGCCAAGGCCTCTCAGCCGTGGGAAAAAATCCCGGCCTCTGGAAAAAATCTAGCCCAGCGTGTCCCTGGTCGGATATTTTCCGCAGGCGAATTTGGGAGATTCCGGGCAATAACCGAGCTGCTCGCAGCGCGCGCCGCCATTGGCAAAGATGGCCGGGAGCTTGTCCTTGCAGATGGCCAGCATGGCGTCGGCCATGGCCCGGACCTCCCACTGGGCTCGATTGCAGCAGCGCAGGTGGAAGAAATGGTGCAGGCTGCGGCAGTTCATGGTCAGGACGATCTTGGTCTCCGCCGCCTGGGGCAGGACGAAACGGGCGTCCTCATTGGCCTTGGATTTACGTCCGTTGGCCACCAGGATGTCGCGCAGGTCGGAGTAGGCGGACTGGACCTCGGCCATGAACGACTCGAACCGCTCGCGCGCCTCGGGGATCCTGGCAATGGCCGGGGGCAGGATATAGTCCATGTCGTTCTCGGCCACGTAGCGCTGACTCTGCTGGGAGTAGGAGGCGATGCGGTGCCGGACGATCTGGTGGGAACAGGCCCTGGAGATGCCCTCCACGGCAAAGGTCATGGACACGTGCTCGATGGGGCTGTCGTGGCCCGACTCCATGGTCTTGGACACGAAATCGGCCTGGACCTGCGGGTCGATCTCGCCGGAAAGCAGCCGGGGCCACATGTCGGCCACGAACCCGGCATGGTAGCACTGCCGGAACGCGGCATAGATGAGGGACAGGGCGTCGGGGGTCATGGCCAGGAATTCGACCCTGAGTTGCTTCTCCGGCATGTATTCTACTCCATATATATACTGTAGGTGAAAAGGTCTTTCTGCTTACCGCAATCGGACGGGGCTGTCACCAGCCCGGAGGCGGGCCGGTCAGTAGCCGATCTTCTCCAGGGCGTCGCCCACCAGGTCTTCCGGGGACTGCGCTCCTTGTAATATGAAATGGAGCACCCCGTAGAAGACCGGCTCCACCTCGGCCAGGCGGGCCGAGAGTTGCCGCCACAGGTCCTCGGCGGCCTCTTCCCCCTCAACCCCTCCGCGCCCGGCCACCCGATCCGAAAGCAGGCGGGTGTCGGCCATGAGGTAGAAGACCTTGCCCGCGCCGTGGATGAGCGGCTGCACGCCGGGGTCGTCCACCAGCCGGTCGTCGAGCACGATGATCGCGCCCAGCCCCTGCAACGCCTCGGCCGCGGCCTGCGCCTCGGACGGTATGAGCACCGGCTTGCCCATGCGGTCGGCCAGCAGCCGGGCCAGTTCCGCCCGGCCCGATCCGGGCAGCCCGATCAGGACCACGTTGCCGGTCTCGCGCCAGGGGTCGGCATAGTCCCTGCGCCGCTCGCCCTTGCCGAAGGTCTTTGCCGCCCCGGCCTCCTGCACGTCGTACTCTTCATTGATGAGATATTTGGCCATCGTCTCCTCGACGGGTTCAAGTTTGTGTTGCCACGCGGACGGTATCAAGTAGGATAGCCAAAAGGCAAACCCAAAACCGACCGCCATGCCCAAAGAACTGATCCACTTCAAGACCGCCGAAAAGACCGCCGCCCGGCTCGCCGACACCCGATTCGCGCCAGGGCTCGCGACCCGGCCCCAAGCCGTGCTCCTCGGAGCCGTGCTCCACGACGCCCTGTTCTACGGGGCCACGCCCCGCGCCCTGCCCATGGCCCGCATGGCCCACCGCATCCACGGCGCGCGCGGCGAGGATACCTATGCCCTGCTCCGGCTCCAGGCCCGGCACGCGGCCCTGGCCCCCGACCCGGACCTGGCCGCCGCCCTGCTGGTAGGCATGGCCTCCCACCTGTGGGCGGACACGGTCATGCACCCCATGGTCTGGTACCTGACCGGCGACTACTACGCCGCCTCCCGCCGCGAAAAATCGCTGGCCCGCCAGCGCCACCGCGCCCTGGAGTCGCTCATGGACATGACCGCCTGCCCGGAGATGATCGACCGCCCGCTGTACCGCATCCGCAACCAGCTCGGCTCTCTGGGCCCGGCCCTGTTCGACGCCCTCCCCCTGGAGGGCATGGCGGACCTGGCGGGCATAAGGCCGGACAAGGCCGGTCCGGCCCTGGCCTCGGCCCTCAAACTCTTCGCCCGGTTCCAGGCCCTGTTCCCGGCGCGGAGGCTGGCCACGGCCCTGCACGCCGCCTCCGCCTGGCTCCCGGACACGGCACGGGAGATTACCGCCCTGTTCTATGCGCCCCAGTGGCTCGATCAGGCCGACCGCATCACCGGCGCCATCCGTTATCACGACCCGGTGTCCGACGAGGCCCGGGAGGAAAGCCTGGCCGAGCTCATGGACCGGGCCGCGGACCGGGCCGAAGCGTTATGTCGTCGCCTGGAACCCACGGTCTTCGACGGGGCCGGAGGCGTCCTGCCGGAGGCCGGGCCATCGCTGGACTCGGGCAGGCGGGGCGCGGGCACCGGAGACATGCGCCACATGGCCGACGAACTTTTTCCGTCACTTCCGCAACATTCCCGATAGGATGTTGCCCTGACATCACAAATACCGTATCGTTTGCCAATAGCCCTTTAACCACACAGGAGTCGCCATGAAAAAATACATTCTTATCGGCGCAGGCGTCATCGTCGCCGGACTCATCACGGCCATCGTGCTCGTCATCCTCAATCTCGGCGACCTGATCAAGACCGCCGTGGAGGAATTCGGACCGCCCATCACCAAGACGGAGGTCCGCCTCGGCTCGGCCGACATCTCGGTCCTGTCCGGGTCCGGCACCCTGTCCGACTTCTACCTGGGCAACCCCAAGGGATTCAAGATGCCCAGCGCCATCGAGTGCGGGACCATCCGCGTCAAGGTGAACACCGATTCCCTGACCAAGGACAAGATCATCATCGACGAAATCTACGTCGACAGCCCGGTCATCAGCTATGAGAAGCGGGGCAACACCGACAACTTCCAGACCATCGTCGACAACATCAAGAAGACCGTGGCCGGGGAGAAGAAAGCCGGGGCAAAGACCGAGGAAGCAAAGTCTGACACCGGCTCCGAAAAGACGATCCAGATCAACAACTTCATCGTCAAGAACGGCAAGATCAACCTGGGCGGCTCCTTGCTCGACGCCTTCGGCGACAAGGGCATGGGCATCGACCTGCCCGATATCCACCTGAAGGACATCGGCAAGGACAAGAAGACCACCCCGGCCGAGGCGTTCGCCCAGATTCTCGGCCAGTTGACCGGTGACGTGACCGGCTCGGTCACCGAGGTGGGCAAGCAGCTCAAGGAGGCCGTGGGCAAGGCCGTCGAAGGCGCGTCCAAGGCCGTTGAGGGCGCGGGCAAGGCCGGTGAATCCGTCGGCGGCGCCATCAAGGGACTGTTCGGCGGCTCCAAGGAATAGCCGCCGGTCCGCAGGCATGACGGGGCCGCTCCGGCGCAAGCCGGGGCGGCCCTTTTCCGTTTCGTCCGCCCTTGCCGGGCAGGCCCCGAATGCAGTACAGGTCCAGATCATGACCTCCTCCCCGTACACGGCCGAACCGGTCTATGACGGCGAAACCCTCGCCGACCTGCGCATCCGCATCCAGGGCAAGACCTGGCACCTGTGGGGGCGGGACGGGCTCGCGCGCGAGGCCGCGCTGGCCGATGGCGTGGAGGACGGCGCGCTGCCCGTGCTCCTGGGCGCGGGCCTGGGACACTGCCTGGACCGCCTGCTCGCCCGCGGGCTGCCCGTGGCCGTGGTGGACCGGGAAGGCGGCCTGCTCAATCTGACCGAAGCCCTTGACGGCCGCGCTGCCGACGCCTGCCTGCACGTGGACGATCCGGACCCAGCCAGGGCCCTGGACCGGCTGGCCCGGTGGCGGTCCGAGCACGGCGGCCGAACGCTCGCCCCGGTGGTTCTGCCCCTGTATCAGCGGCTCGACCGGGCCTATTACGGCAGCCTGGCCCGGACCCTCAAGGCGGGCGCGGCCGCGGACTTCTGGTCCCTGGCGCGCTACCCCAAGTTCCGCTCCAACACCCCCCGCGTGCTCTTCTTCGACTCGGACTACTTCCTGTGCCGGGAGATACTGGCCGCGCTGGACCGCCTCGGCGTGGCCCGCCGCAGCCTGGAGCTCACGGACCGCGAGACCGGCTCGGGCGACTTCATCGAGGGGCTGCTCAAGGCGGTCGTCGACTTCCGCCCGGACCTGGTCCTGACCGTCAACCACTTCGGCCTGGACCGCGAGGGCAAACTGGCCGGGCTGCTCGACGACCTCGGCCTGCCGCTGGCCTCCTGGTTCGTGGACAACCCGCACCTGATCCTCTTCGACTACGACCACCCCGGCGCGAACAACACGGCGATCTTCACCTTTGACGCGGGCAACCTCGAAGCCATGCACGCCCGGGGGTTCCGGCACGTCCACTACCTGCCCCTGGCCACGGACCCGCAACGGTTCAGGCCGGACGCGGGCGCGGCGCCGCCGGAGTGGACCGCGGACATCTCCTTCGTGGGCAGCTCCATGACCGGGCCGGTGGCCAGGAGCCTGGCCCTGTCCGGACTGCCCGCCCCCCTGGCCGGGGAGTACCAGGCAGTGGCCGGGGCCTTTGGCCGCTCGGGCGAGACCTCGGTGGCCCGGTTCCTCAAAGCAGAACGCCCGGACTGGTTCGAGGCGGTCACCGCCCTGCCCCGGCGCGAACAGCGGCTGGCCGCCGAGTCCCTGCTCACCTGGGAGGCCACCCGCCAGTACCGCCTGGCCTGCGTGCGGGCCACCCTGCCCTTTTCCCCGCTCATCGTGGGCGACGACGGCTGGGCCGGGCTGTTGGACGGAACGCACGCGCGGCGCATGTCGAACCTGGACTACTATGAGGATCTGCCCCGCTTCTATCCGCGATCAAACATCAACTTCAACTGCACCAGCCGCCAGATGAAGGGCGCGGTCAACCAGCGGGTCTTCGACGTCCCGGCCTGCGGCGGGTTCCTGCTGACCGACCACCGCGAGCAGATGGAGGAACTCTTCGACCTGGATCGCGAGGCCGCGGTCTACCGGACGGTGGAGGAGATCCCCGGCCTGGTCGAACGGTTCGCGGGCGATTCCTGGGCCAGGGCCGCCGTCAGCCGCGCCGCGGCCCGGCGTATCCTGGCCGAGCACACCTACGAAATCCGCCTGCAAGGACTCCTTGAGATAATGCGCGAGACCTTCGGCTGATCGCCGAGGCCCGCCCCGTACCGACGGTTTCCCCATTGATTCCGAAATATTCGGCCGTCATCGCCGCACAGCCTCGCCGCTGCCCGGCGGACGATTCGGCCGCTGGTGCGCGCCGTCCGGACGGCCGAATCATTTTCTTGCATTCAGAGACGTAAAAAATCGTTCACGCAACCTAAAGTTTTCTTCGCCAAGGTCGATGAAGTGGGCAACAAAAGAAGGTTTTCCCGGCGGAATGTGACCTCCGGGGTAGTACCTAGGCATGGAAGCCAAAACAATTTCAAGGAGGAAATTATGTCTCTGGTTATCAACCACAACTTGATGGCGATGAACGCTGCGCGCAACCTGGGTGTCTCCTACGGCAACCTGGAAACGTCCACCCGTCGCCTGTCTTCGGGTCTGCGCATCACTCGGGCTTCTGACGACGCCGCCGGTCTGGCCGTTCGCGAGCTCATGCGTTCCGACGTCAGTTCCCTGCAGCAGGGCATCCGCAACGCCAACGACGGCATCTCCCTCATCCAGACGGCTGACGGTGCGCTCGGCGTTATCGATGAAAAGCTGATCCGCATGAAGGAACTGGCCATGCAGGCCTCCACGGGTACCTACAACTCCGACCAGCGCCTGATCATCGACTCCGAGTACCAGGCCATGGCTTCGGAAATCACCCGTATCGCCAACTCGACCGACTTCAACGGCATCTACCTGCTCAACGGCAACCTGTCCTCCGCGACCCACGACGGGTCCGGGCTCAAGGCCACCGGCAAGCTGAAGGTCCACTTCGGTACCGGCAACGACTGCTCGGAAGACTACTACTACATCCAGATCAACACGGCCACAGCGTCGGCTCTGGGTGTCGGCCTCGGCGCCACCGGCTCGGCCGGCCGCTCCATCTCAACCCAGGAATTGGCCCAGAAGTCCCTGGATGTCCTGAACAAGGCCATCATCTCCAAGGACAAGATCCGCGCCAACCTGGGTGCGTTGCAGAACCGCCTGGAAAACACCGTTACCGTCCTGGGCATCCAGGCCGAGAACACCCAGGCCGCCGAATCCCGCATCTCCGACGTCGACGTCGCCACCGAGATGACCGACTTCGTGCGCAACCAGATTCTGACCCAGTCGGCGGTCTCCATGCTGGCCCAGGCCAACAGCATGCCGAGAATGGCCCTGTCCCTGCTCGGCTAGTCGGTAATCCCATCGCTTCAAGGCGACTTTCGGGCCGGGCTCCTTGGGAGTCCGGCCCATTGTTTTTATAGAGTAATTTTCGCCTCATACCGTGGCATCAGGATTGCAGACCATTTCATACCTAATGAAATGGGAAAAATCTTCCGATTAAGGATGCAGCCATGGCAGACAGCACGTACACATCGGGTTCAATCAACTTTACCGGCCTGGGCAACGGGACGGACTTCAACACGCTCATTGATGGGCTTGTCGAGGTTGAGCGGAGCCGTGTCACACGCCTGAAGAACTGGAAGACCTCCTGGGAAGAAAAGAATGCGCAGTTCATGGATCTCAATACCAAGTTGCTCAGTCTGAAGACCTCCCTGGAAGGCATGGACACCCTGAACGACTTCATGACCAAGGGCGTTTCCAGCTCCAATACCAACCTGCTCGTGGCCACTGCCGATGCCGACGCCCTGGAGTCCTCCCACACCGTACTCATCAACCAGTTGGCCACCAACGACATCCTGATCACCAACTCCGGCGCCAGCTCCATGGACTCGGTCATCGCCTCGTCCGACACCTCGTTTACCTTCTCCTACGGCGGCGAATCCATCACCATCAACGACATCTCGGCGGGCACCACCCTGGAAGGATTCGTCGAACTGATCAACAACCACCCCGATTCGCGGGGACTCATCCAGGCCACGACCATCTTCGACGGCACTTCCTATCACCTGCAACTGGCGGGCAAGGGGCTGGGCGCTGACAACCAACTGGTCATCTCCAACGCGGGCTCGCTGGCATTCGGCGCGGGCGACTTCACCGAGACCCAAAACGCCCAGAACAGCCAGATCCGCGTGGACGGATTCCCGACCTCCAACTCGGCCTGGATCGAGCGCGGCTCCAACTCCGTGGACGACATCATTTCCGGCATCACCCTGGACCTCAAGGCCGCCGCCCCGGGCTCGGTTGTCAGCCTGACCGTGACCACCGACACCTCCGACATCGCGGACAAAGTTACCGCCTTTGTGGAGGCGGTCAATACCATCCGGGCCCAGATCATCGCGCTGACCAAGGTGGATCAGACCAAGGGTGCCGTCAGCACCGGCGGCAATTCGCTCACCGACCCGGAAGATAAAAAAGGCTCCATCCTGACCGGCAACTACGGCATAGACATCATCTCCCAGAACCTGAAGAACATCACGGCCAACATCGGCGTGGGCTTCACCCCCTGGGACCCTGAAACCCGCTCCGGAGACAAGTACTGCGCCCTGTCCCAACTCGGCATCATGACCGATGCCGAACAGGGGTCAGCCACCTACGGGCTGCTGACCATCGACTACGAGAAGCTCGACGAAGCCCTTCAGGATGACCCTACGGCCGTGGCCGAACTATTCAGCCTGGAGCCAACCGGAACCAGCCGAACCACGGACTTCACCTTCAACTCCCTAGTCGAAGGCACCACCAAACCAGGCGAGTACGACATCGAGGTGGTCAGCGACGGCACGCAGATCATCAGCGCGACCATCAACGGCGAGGACGCCGCGGTGTCGGGATGGGAAATCACCGCCTTGTCCGGCGACGCAAGCGGTATGGCCCTGCGGCTGAACAACACCGGGGCCGGAACCTACAACGGCAAGGTGGCGGTCAAGGCGGGCAAGGCCACCGAGATGATCGACGAGCTGACCGCGCTGACCAAGCCGTACAACAAATTTACCTATGAAGGCGGTCCGCTGGCGGTCCTGCAGCACAACTACGGCGACATCATGGACTCCATCGATGACAAGATCAAATTTGAAGAAACCCGGATCGATAAACTGGAACGCAACCTGCGCTTGAAGTATTCCCGTCTCGACACGTTGCTGGGGCAGTATCAGCTCCGGCAGGGGCAACTTGAAGCCGCATTGGCACAGCTTGAATAGCAAGGAGTATTTGATGGCCAACCCAGCGAAGGCATACCTGGCGACCCAGATCGAAACCACCACCCAAGGGGAACTCCTCCTCATGCTCTATGAGGCGGCGATCAAATTCCTCAAACGGGCAAAGCGTGAAATCGACAACAGGGACTATGCCAAGAAGGGCATTTACATATCCAAGGCCATGGCGATCATTCATGAGCTGTCCGAAAGCTTGAACAAGGAAAAGGGCGGGGAGATCACCCCCAAGCTCGGCCAGCTGTACATGTTCTGCACCACCCAGTTGGTCAAGGCCAACATCCGCCTGGACAACAGGATGGTCGACGACGTCATCAAGATCCTGGACGGACTGCGCTCGGCCTACGCCCAGATCGTGCCCATCCACGACGGCAAGGCCGCCCCCGGCGACACGGCGTCCACCGGCGGGGTCAAACCGGCTTCCGCGCCCCCGGTCCCCCAGGCGCCTCCGGTCATGCCCGTGCAGGCCGCCCCGGCCCCGCAGCGGACCGAGCCGCCCCGGAAGGCCCAGCCCGCGCCCGAGCCTCGGCCGAACCGGCGGCCGGGTCCGCCGCGCCGGCCGCGCCCACCCCGATCCGGAGCGCGGCCGCGGCTGCCAAATTCCGCGCGGCCAACGCCTACAACAACGCCAACCGATGAATCGCCGGCCCCGCAAGGGGCCGGTTTCGTTTTGCGGGCAAGGTCCGGTTTTTCCAGGACGATAGACGGACATTTACAACACATGCGGCATGTGTCACCTTTCCGCCATGGTTGAATCCCCCGTTCGCGTTCTCCACGTGATCAAGTCTCTGGGTCTGGGCGGCACGGAGAAGGTCATGCAGCTCTTCGTGACCAACCTCGACCCGGTCCGGTTCGCCCCGGCGGTATACAGCCGGGCCGACGGCGTGCGCGCCGCGCAGATACGGGCGGCGGGCGTGGACACCTTCATCGGGGGCGACCTGCTGGCCGTGCTCGACCGCTTCAGGCCGCACGTCGTGCACGTGCACCGCGCCGGCTGGCCCGAGCCCGAGCTGCTCGTGCCCATCAAGCGCGCCCGCGTGCCCGTGGTGGTGGAGACCAACGTCTTCGGCCGCTTCGATCCCAGCCCCCAGGCCGCGGTCATCGACCACACCCTGTTCGTCTCCCGCTTCTGCCTGGATCGCTTCGCCGGGAGCACGGGCATCACGCCCGACCCGGCCCGGTACTCATATCTCTACAACCCGGTGGACACGGACCTCTTCGCGGAAGCGGCCACGACGGAGCGGGACTTCTCCCGGCCCGTGGCCGGGCGCATCTCCCGGCCCGATCCGGGCAAGTGGTCGCGCCTGGCCCTGGACTTCCTGCCCGGGCTTGTGCGCGACGTACCGGACTTCCGCTACCACGTCATCGGGGCCATCCCCGAGGCCGTGGACTTCGTCCGCGCAAACGGCCTGGAGAAGAACGTCCTGTTCCGCGATCCGGTGGAGACCGACGCGGAGATCGCCGCCTTCCTGAACGGGGTCTCGGTCCTGGCCCACGCCAACGACACGGGCGAATCCTTCGGGCTGGTTATCGCCGAGGCCATGGCCTGCGGCCTGCCCGTGGTCACCCACCCGTGCGAAGGGGCGCGCGACAACGCCCAGCTCGAATTGGTGGAACACGGCGTCACCGGACTTGTGGCCGACGGCGCGGAAGGGTATGCAATGGCCCTCAAGTACCTGTTTTCCCATCCCGCCGAAGCGCGGCGCATGGGGTTGGCCGGACGGGACAAGGCCGTGCGCCTGTTCCGCATGCAGACCATCGCCCGCAAACTCGAAGCCGTGTACCTGGAACTGCTCCGACGCAAAGGAATCGCGCAATGAACACGACATTGATAGAACAATATACCGCCGCCGTCCTGGAATTCGGCTTCCGCGCCGACCAGGCCGCCGACCACGCCCCCATGCACCCGGACGCGGCCGATCCGACCGATCTGGCCGCCTTTGCCGAGCGCTCCCTGCGCATCCTGGGCAAGAGCAAGGGCGAAACCCTGGTCCTGTTCGGCCTGGGGAACGGCGAGCACGCCCTGGCCCTGGCTGCCGGGCTGCCCGAGACCGCCCGGCTGGTGGTCTGCGAGGCCGACCCGGCCACGGCGCGCGCCTTCCTGGCCGCCCACCCGGCCTGGAACGCCCCTGATTCGCGGTGCCTGGTCCTGGCCGACACCTCGCCTTGGGCCCAGCTCTACCTTCTGGCCATGAGCGGGATCGCCCCGGACAACGCGGTCCTGGCCCTGAACCCGGCTCTGCCCGAGGACACGCGCGCCCAATACCGCAACCTCCAACGGCTGTTCGTGAACGCCAAGCCCCACCTGGCCCTGAACAGCTCCTACCTGAGCCACGTGGGCGTCCAGGCCCCGGACCTGTCCGTGGGCGTGATCCTGGCCCCGGACGAACCCGGACTCGACGAGTTCTTCGCCCAGTTCCCGGACTGGGTCCGTGAGGTGGTGGTCCTGTGGGATGCCGAAGAGACGCCCGGCCGCGACTTTGCCTGTGCCGCGCCCGTCCGCCACCTGGCCCGTCCCCTGGTCGACTTCGCGTCCCAGCGCAACCGCGTGCTGGACGAGTGCGCCGGGGACTGGGTCCTGTGCCTGGACGGCGACGAGCGGTTCAGCGAGGACGTCTGGGGGCTGCTCCCGGCCTGTCTGCTGGTCAAGCGCCTTACGGCCTGCTGGTTCCCGCGCATGACCCTGTACCCGGACGAAAGCCGGTGCAAGGCGGGCTACGGCTTGTGGCCCGACCTCCAACTGCGGCTCTTCCGCAACGAGGAGGGCGTGCGCTTCACCCGGCCCGTGCACGAACGGCTGACCGGGGTTAAGGGACGCACGGCCCTGGTCCTGGACGCGCCCATCCTGCACTACAGCAGGTTGACCAAGTCCCCGGAGGCCCTGGCCGCCAAGCTCAAGCGGTTCGACACGGCCTCGGGCGGCGGCATCAGCCACGTGCTCAGCGATGACTACCCGACCATTCCGCGCGCCCTGCTCTCCGAGGCGACCTTTCTGGTGGGCTCCCTGTCCATGCTCCTGCTGGAGGAAAACCCGGCCTGACGGTGCAGCCCATTGCAGACGGCTTGATTCTGACCTACAAAATGTATACGACCGATCATCGATGATATTCATGTCCTTCGAGGAAAGACAATGCAGATAATATGCCCCGAATGCAGATTCACCCGCGAGGTGGACGAGAGCAAGATACCCGCCCGCTCCCAGGTGGCGACCTGCCCCAAATGCCAGACCAAGTTCAAGTTCCGCGACCTGCCCGAGGAGGAATTCCTCATCGAGGAGCCCGAATCGCCCGAGTCCCCGGAACCGGCCGCCCGGCCCGAGCCCGACCCCGAACCGGCGGCGCGCAGGACCGCCGAGCCCCGGATCAAGCACAAAGCCCCACCCGTAATTGGAAGCGGACTGCGCACTCCCGGCCCGTCCCGTCCCGAAAAAGGGGAAGACACCGAGGACAAGGCCTTCCCCGGCCTGCCCGAGGACGAGGACAACGGCGACGGACTGTGGCAGCGGCTGCACACCATGACCCCGCCCGACAAGCCGCGTACGGTGCGGGACGAGCCCGATGACGAGCCGTACGGCGAGCGATACGGCGCCGCCGGGGACGAGCGGCAGGCCCCCCCGCGGGACCAGGAGCCCGTGCCCGGCTGGACCGGAGAATTCAACGAGGATTTCCCCGACCCCATGCAGACCGATTTCGCGGACGACGAGGAGGACCAGGAGGCCCCCATGCAGGTGCCGCCGCCCTTTGAGCAACTGGACCGCTACGGCTTCTTCCACGGCCTGTTCCTGACCCTGAAGCTGGTCCTGCTCTCGCCGCGCCTGTTCTTCTCGGTCATGCCCGTGGGCAACGGGCTGTCCAAGCCCCTGACCTTCGCCATCCTGATCTCGCTGATCCAGACCGTGGTCCAGTACGCCTGGGGCGTGGCCGGGCTGACCCCCGGCGTAAACGTCACGGCCCAGGGATTTCAGGCCGTGCCCTACGACGCCACCAACGGCCTGTTCGAGCTGCTGCTCACCCCGGCCTTCGTGGCCCTGACCCTGTTCGTCATCGCCGGGTTCTACCACGCCATTCTCAGCGTGCTCAAGGCGGGCGGCAAAGGGTTCGAGGGGTCGTTCCGGGCCGTGGCCTACGCCTACGCGCCCATGATGACCGGGATCATCCCCATGTTCACCGTGGAATTCATGGCGGCCTGGATGTTCCTGTACGCCATATGGGGCCTGATCCTGACCGCCATCGGCCTGAAATACATCCACAAGACGAGCTACACCAAGGTCATCCCCGTACTCCTGCTCCCCCTGCTGCTGGGCATGATCCTGGCCATGCTCATGATGCGGAGCCAGGTGCCGACCGTGTAAGGAGGGCTCATGTTCGGATGGTTCAAGCACAAGATCGAGACCTTCAAGGCCCACCGCAAGCTGGCGCGCCAGACCGATCCGCGCGCCTTCAAGCGGATGGCCATGGAGATCCGCGACCTGGCCCTGCTCGCCTCCCAGCTCAACCCGAGGGAGCGGGACATCCACAAGCTCATCCGCAGCGTGATCGTCGAGATGGAGCGGCTTTCGGAGCTGGCCGACCGGCCCGAGTTCCGGAAGCTCTCCACCGGCAAGAAGCTGCTCCTCAGACAGGGGCTCCAGGAGTCGCGCGAGCAGCTCCTGGAATCCATCGAGTCCGCGCCCTCGCCCACCCAGACCCTCCAGTAGATTTACCGGCATACATATTGCTTTGATTCCGCCTAGGATTCCGGCCCCGTCGCAAACCCGGCGGAAGGTTCCGGGCGGCTTCAACCCTCAGCCGGTGAACGACATGAAAAAAGCTCTACTTTTCAGCCTGTTGCTGACCATGGCCGCGTGTTCCCACGTGAGCTTCTCCCTGACCGACCAGACCAAGGTCTACACGGACGCCCCCGTCAGGAAATCGGCGCTCCAGGTCTCGGTCCACCCCAAGGGCAAGCAGTACACGCCCCTGACCGCCTACTTCCACCCCTTCATCATCCAGCAGGAAAACTCTGACCACACGGCCCTGTCCGCCTCGTTCACGCAGATTTTCTTCAACGTCTGGACCGAAGAGCGGCTGTTCTCGACCATGGAGCTGGCCCCCGGCTACGGGTATCAGGGGTATTCCTCGGCCCTGGAATCGGCCAGAAGACGCGGCGCTGACCTGCTGGTCCTCGGCAAGGTGCCCTACTTTTATGACGGCACCACCCTGGACGACTCGGCCGTGACCATCCAGGTGGACGTCTACGCCGCGGGCAGCGGCACCCTGCTGTGGACCATGCTCCAGTCCTCGCGCATCGAACAGCGCGACCCGGACGACTACGTGGTCGTGGTCCACGAGACGCGCATGTCGCACAGCCCGTTCAACCAGATGATCCGGGCCATCGCCAAGGACATGGCCGTCCCGCTCAAGGCCTGGCTGCCCGACCCGAATGTGCGCTACCCCTACGCCTCCACCCCCGAGGCGGTGAAGACCGGGCTCGCGGCCGGCCCCGCCGTGGGCGTACAGGGCTCGGACCTCCCGCCCGAGACCTCCCCGGCGCCGGGCGTGTCCTCCGGGGCGCCTGCACAGGGCGGCGCTCAGGACGGAGCCGCCGGGGACGAAACGCCCCGGCCCAACATCTCGGGCGTGGACCTGAACATCCAGTTCGACTTCGACAAGGCGACCATCAAGCCCGAGTCCCACGCCGTGCTCGACGCCCTGGGCGAGACCCTGAACTCGCCCGAGTTCAAGGGCCGCTCCATCGTGGTCGGCGGCCACACCGACGCCTCGGGCAATGCCTTCTACAACCTCGCCCTGTCCAAGAAGCGGGCCGACGCGGTCAAGGCGTACCTGGTGGACAAGTGGCACATCGATCCGGACCTCATCGAGGCGGTGGGCTTCGGAAAATCACGCCCCCTGACAAACGGGACCACTCCGGCGGATCAGCAGCGAAACCGCCGGGTTGAAATCCGGCTGGCGGATCAGGCCACGCAATGACGCCTTGACTTTTCGAGAATAATTCTTATCTTCGCATTCGGGGACGCGACGGAGGCCATTCCTGGCCTCTTTTTTCGTCTTTTACACCGCGCATTTTGTGTGCTACCTGAGAGACCTTCATTTCACCTGAGAGGTATATTAATGATAGGCATTTCCAAATTGTATTGCGGCGCCGTGGAAGCTTCCGACGCCTTGCGTTACAACCGCGAATCCGGGCAGCTGCCGTCCCATCTGCTCCAATTTTCCAAAGATAAGAAGCCGGTGGTGGTCTGGAACATGACCCAGCGGTGCAACCTCAAATGCGTGCACTGTTACGCCCAGGCCATTGACCCGAGCGGGCACAAGGACCCCATCTCCACCGAAAAGGCTAAGGAGATGATCGACGACCTGGCCCAGTTCGGTGCCCCGGTCCTGCTCTTCTCCGGCGGCGAGCCCCTGGTCCGCGAGGACCTGGTGGACCTGGCCAAGTACGCCACCGCCCAGGGGATGCGCGCGGTCATCTCCACCAACGGCACGCTGATCACCAAGTCCAAGGCCCGCGAACTCAAGGAAGTCGGCCTGTCCTACGTGGGCATCTCCATCGACGGCAACGAGGAGGTCCACGACAAGTTCCGGGGCGTCAAAGGCGCCTACAAGAAGGCCCTCCAGGGCGTCGAGAACTGCAAGGCCGAGGGTCTCAAGGTCGGCCTGCGCTTCACCATCAACAAGCGCAACGCCGTGGAGATCCCCCACCTGTTCGACCTCATCGAGCAGATGGATATCCCGCGCATCTGTTTCTACCACCTGGTCTACTCCGGCCGGGGTTCCGAACTGATCAACGAGGACCTGAACCACCAGGAGACCCGCGACGTGGTCAACCTGATCATGGACCGCACCCGCGCCCTGTTCGACAAGGGCCTCCCCAAGGAGGTCCTGACCGTGGACAACCACGCCGACGGCCCCCTGGTCTACTACCGACTGCTCAAGGAAGACCCCGAACGCGCCAAGGAAGTGCTCGAACTGCTCAAGTGGAACGAGGGCAACTCCTCCGGCCGCGGCATCGGCTGCATCTCCTGGGACGGCAAGGTCCACGCCGACCAGTTCATGCGCCACCACACCTTCGGCAACGTCCTGGAGCGCCCCTTCTCCGAGATCTGGATCGACGAGAACATCGAACTGCTCCACAAGCTCAAGGACAAGCGCCCGCACGTGGGCGGCCGTTGCGCCGGCTGCCGGTTCCTGAACATCTGCGGCGGCAACTTCCGCGCCCGCGCCGAGGCCTACTACGGCGACTTCTGGGCCCAGGACCCCGCCTGCTACCTCACCGACGAAGAGATCACCGGCGAGAAGCTGTAAACAGACCATTCCAGGCCGGGGGAATCCGAACAGCGGGTTCCCCCGGCCTTTTTCCAGACCTTCCACGATTCCCGTTCGTGCGCAACGCGCCGCACCGACTTGCGGGATGGGCGCGGACAGGTATAGAAGTAGTCAAACTGAATCTCTTTCCTGGAGCGGAAATATGATACCCACGGATTTCTATCGCGGACGCAGGCTGCGGACCTCCCCGGCCATGCGCGAACTGGTGCGCGAGAACCAGGTTACGGCCAACGACCTGGTCATGCTCTATTTCGTGATCGACACCGACGACGAAAATTTCAAGAAGGAAATCCCGTCCATGCCCGGCCAGTTCCAGCTCTCCCTCAAGCAGTTGGAGATCAAGGTGGCCGAGGCCGTGAACAACGGGCTCAAGGCTCTGATGCTCTTCGGCATCCCCAAGACCAAGGACGAACTCGGCTCCGGGGCCTACGACGACAACGGCATCATCCAAAAGGCCACGCGCATGCTCAAGGCGCACTGGCCCGAACTGATCATCCTGGCCGACACCTGCCTGTGCGAGTACACCTCCCACGGCCACTGCGGCGTGGTCAAAAACCAATACGTCCAGAACGATCCCACCTTGAACCTGCTGGCCCGGACCGCCGTGTCACAGGCCAGGGCCGGGGCCGACATCATCGCCCCGTCCGACATGATGGACGGCCGCGTGGCCGCCATCCGCGCCGCCCTGGACGAGGAAGGCTTCATCAACGTCCCGATCATGTCCTACGCGGTCAAGTACGCCTCCTCCTTCTACGGCCCGTTCCGCGAGGCCGCCGAGGGCGCGCCCAAGTTCGGCGACCGCAAGACCTACCAGATGGACCCGCCCAACGTGCGCGAGGCCATGCGCGAGGCTGCCGCCGACCTGGAGGAAGGCGCGGACATGCTCATGGTCAAGCCCGGCCAGCCCTACCTGGACATCGTCCGGCTGGTCCGCGACAATTTCGACACCCCGGTGGCCGTCTACCAGGTCAGCGGGGAATACGCCATGATCAAGGCCGCGGCCCTGAACGGCTGGGTCGACGAACAATCCATCGTCATGGAATCCCTGGTCGGTTTCAAGCGCGCGGGCGCGGACCTGATCCTGTCCTACTTCACCGAAGACGTACTCAAGGTATTGAAATAACATGAGCGAACACCCCAAAGGCCATCCCGGCTCCATGACCGGCTGTCCGCCCGAAGGTCATCCCGGCGGGCACCCCGGCGGGCATCCCCACGGCAAGATGCACCCCGGCGCGGAACACGCGCCCAAAAAGTTTCTCGACGACGGCGTCACCCCCATCTGCCGGCTCATCGCCTGGGAAGTGACCCGGTCCTGCAACCTGGCCTGCAAGCACTGCCGGGCCGAGGCACACCCCGAACCCTACGAGGGCGAGCTGTCCACCGAAGAGGCCAAGGCGCTCATCGACACCTTCCCGGACGTGGGCTCCCCGATCATCATCTTCACCGGCGGCGAGCCCATGATGCGCCACGACGTCTACGAGCTGATAGCCTACGCCAAGGGCAAGGGCATGCGCTGCGTCATGGCCCCCAACGGCACGCTGATCACCCCGGAGACCGCCCAAAAGATGAAGGACGCGGGCATCGAACGTTGCTCCATCTCCATCGACGCGCCCGAGGCCGCCCAGCACGACGAGTTCCGCGGCGAGGTCGGGGCCTTCGACGCTTCCATGCGCGGCATCCAGTACTTGAAGGACGTGGGTATCGAGTTCCAGATCAACACCACGGTGACCAAGAACAACCTCCACCTCTTCAAGGACATCTTCAATCTCTGCGAAAAGATCGGCGCGTCCGCCTGGCACATCTTCCTGCTCGTGCCCACGGGCCGGGCCGTGGAGCTCGGGGCCGAAGTCATCACCGCCGAGGAATACGAAGACGTGCTCAACTGGTTCTACGATTTCCGCAAGACCACCAGCATGCAGCTCAAGGCCACCTGTGCGCCCCACTACCACCGCATCCTGCGCCAGCGTGCCAAGGAAGAGGGCGTACCGGTCAACTTCGAGAACTTCGGACTGGACGCGGTTTCGCGCGGCTGCCTCGGCGGTATCGGGTTCTGCTTCATCTCGCACCGGGGCCAGGTACAGCCGTGCGGCTACCTGGAACTGGACTGCGGCAACGTCCGCGACATCCCCTTCCCGGAGATCTGGAAGAACTCCCAGCAGTTCCTCAACCTGCGAAACCCCGAAGCCTACGACGGCAAATGCGGCCACTGCGAATACGAAAAGGTCTGCGGCGGCTGCCGCGCCCGAGCCCAGACTATGAACGGACACTATCTCAAGGAAGAGCCTTTGTGCTCCTACACCCCGAAGAAAAAGCCGAAGGCATAGCCTCCAGTGGCCGGGGAAGGGAGGAAACCCCTTTGAAAAGGGTTCTTCCCTCCCTTCCCCGGACCCCATCCTTCCCTTTTCCTAAACTTTTTGTGCCGCTTCGCGGAGGGCGGGATGGGACGTCAGGTCTGACCGCTTGACCTGAAACCGTTTTTTGAAAGAGAATCGACCGCGACCGGACGCACCCGCCGAAGGCGCGATAAAAAGTTTTGAAAGGGAGTCCAGAGGGAAAACTTTTTCAAAAGTTTTCCCTCTGGCCGCCGGAGGCATCCCCCCATGGACAATTACGACAAGCAGATACTCGACATCATCCAGTCCCATTTCCCGCTCGCTTCGCGTCCTTACGAGGAGGTCGGCAGGCAGGTGGGTTTGACCGAGGCCGAGGTGCTTGAGCGGGTGCGGGCCATGAAGGCGTCCGGCCTGATCCGGCGCATGGGCGCGAATTTCAACTCCAACACGCTGGGCTGGCAGTCCACCCTGTGCGCGGCCAGTGTTCCCGAGGACAAGCTCGACGCATTCGTGGCCGAGGTGAACAAGCACGACGGGGTGACCCACAACTACCTGCGCGAGAACGAGTTCAACGTCTGGTTCGCGCTCATCGCCCCGGACATGGACGCGGTGGAAGAAATTCTCGCTTCCATCACCGAAGCCACGGGCATCAAGGTGCTCAACCTTCCGGCGGACAAGCTGTTCAAGATCAAGGTCGACTTCAAGATGGACAAATAGGGGGATGGAAAAATCATGCCCAAGTTGTTCAAGATCCTGTTGCTCGGGCTGGCCGCCGGCATCCTGAACGCCATTCCCATGGCCTTCCTGTCGACCGACTGGCAGCCCGTGGTGGCCACCCTGCTCTACTGGCTGGGTCTGAGCATCGTCATCGCCTACGCGCGCATGCCGCTGGAGAGTTGGGCCACGGGCATGCTCATCGCGGTGCTGACCTCCCTGCCCCTGGGCATCCTGCTCCATCCGGGCAGTGCCTTGGGTGTGCTCCAGGTTCTCGGCATCGCCCTGGTCCTCGGCGGGCTGCTCGGCTTCACCGCTGAACGGCTGGTCCAGGACCAGCCCTGACCGGGCTCCGGCCTCACTCAGCTTTCTTCTCTTCGACGCCGGGCGCGGGCCTGCCGAAATACGCTTCCCGCATCCGGCTGTACGGATTGATCCCCGACGAATCCGGCTCCTTGAACCGATCCAGGACCGACTGGAGCCGATGGATCAAGCCGTCGTCCGTGCTCTTGTTGAACCCGAAATAGACGGCCAACGGGGCGAAATGGAAAATGGTGGAATAGTCGTCCGCATTCATCCCTTCCCCGTCCATCAGCTCTTTCGCCGCCATGTCCGCCTGGATGATCACGTCCACCCGTTTTTCGCGGAGCATCCTGAGCAGGGCGGGGATACCGCTGAGCATGACCAGGTTGGGCCCGATCTCGGGCAGGTCGCGGACGAGGACGCGGTAGGGAGCCGTGTTGCGGACCATGCCCACGCGGTACTTGAGCAGGTCCTCCAGCCGATCGACGACGATCCCGGAGTCCTTGCGGGCGATGACCCCGACGGGCAACAGATCCAGCGGCCCCACCCACTTGTAGCGGTCGGCCCGCTCGGGCAGCTTGGTCAGGACGAGCAAGGCGGCTTGGGGAACGACTTCAACGTGGTGCACGGCGCGCGCCCAGGTCATGACCGAAACGTCCGACGCCTCGAAGTGTTCGCCGGATGCGCGCATCAACTGCTCCATCAAGGCCACGGCGAACCCGGTGGGCGGTCCGTCTTCGTGCAGCACGGCGTAAGGGGGCAGCGCGTCCACATAAAACCGGATATTGTCGGCCCGGACCGACCCGGCCGTCACCAACCCCAAAAAACTCCAAAAAAGTAGGGGCAGGAGGACATATTTGACCTTGTGAAAACCCATGGGGGTATCCATACCGCGCTTCATGCGCTCACAAAATGATAATCTTCGGCGCTCCACGGCCGCGAGGCTCGAAAGGCTTGCGGTCCCCCCCGCGAGCGGGTACACCTGTGCCAGCAAAAACATCAAGCGGAGCGACGCGAATGATTCTTTCCCCCTCCATGCTTTCCTCGGACTTCGCCAACATGGAAGCCGAGCTGAAGGCCCTGGAAGCCGCGGGCCTCGACTGGGTCCACCTGGACGTCATGGACGGCATGTTCGTGCCCAATATCACCTTCGGGCCGCCGATCATCAAGGCCATGCGCGCCAAGTCCAAGCTTTTCTTCGACTGCCACCTGATGATCGACGATCCGGGCCGGTACATCGAAGCCTTCGCCGACGCCGGAGCCGATCTGATCTGCGTCCACGCCGAGGCGTGCACGCACCTGGAGCGGGTCTGCGCCCAGATCGCCGAAACCGGAGCCAAGCCCGCCGTGGCGCTGAACCCGCACACCCCGCCCGAGGCCATCCGCTATCTCCTGCCGCAGTTGTACATGGTCCTGGTCATGTCCGTGAATCCGGGTTTCGGCGGCCAGAAGTTCATCCCCTTCTGCCTGGACAAGGTCCGCGATCTCAAGTCCATGATCGAGGCGGCCGGGGCCGACACGCTGATCCAGATCGACGGCGGCGTGACCCTGGACAACGCGCGCGAACTGACCGGAGCGGGCGTGGATGTGCTCGTGTCCGGTTCGGCATTCTTCAAGTATCCGCCCTACGGCGAACGGTACAAGGCGTTTCAGGACGCCTGCAGGTAAACGCAAACACGCATCAACGGGGCTGTCCGCAGCCCCTTTTCTTTGAGCAACGCCATGGCCCTGGTCAGTTTACGAGACATATCCATCAATTTCACCGGCACGGTGCTGCTGGACAAGGTGTCCATGCAGATCGAGCCGGGCGAGCGCGTCTGCCTGCTCGGCCGCAACGGCGAAGGCAAGTCCACCCTGCTGTCCATCATCGAGGGCGTGACCCCGCCGGACACCGGGGCCGTGGACTACCAGCGCGGCTGCCGCGTGGCCATGCTCCCCCAGGAGGTCCCCCAGGCCCTGGAGGGCACGGTCTACGACATCACGGCCAAGGGGCTGGGCGAGGTCGGCGAGCACCTGGCCGCCTACCACGACGCCGCCCGCGCCCTGGCGGAATCCCCGGAGCCGGGGCAGGACCTGGTGAACCGGCTGGAGCACGCCCAGCATGCCCTGGAGGATGCCGGAGGCTGGCCGCACCACCAGACCATCGAGACCGTGCTGTCGCACCTCAAACTCGACGGCGACGACCTGTTTGCCTCCCTTTCCGGCGGGACCAAGCGCCGCGTGCTCCTGGCCCGCGCCCTGGTCTCCGGCCCGGACCTGCTTATCCTGGACGAACCCACCAACCACCTGGACATCGACTCCATTTCCTGGCTCGAAGACTTTCTCCTGCGCCAGAGCGCGGCCCTGCTCTTCGTCACCCACGACCGCGCCTTCCTGCGCCGTCTGGCCACGCGCATCGTGGAGCTGGACCGGGGGCGGCTGACCAGTTGGGAGTGCGGCTACGAGACCTATCTCGAACGCAAGGACGAGGCCCTGTCCGCCGAGGCCAAGCAGAACCACAACTTCGACCGCAAGCTGGCCGAGGAGGAGACCTGGATCAGGCAGGGCATCAAGGCCCGGCGCACCCGGAACATGGGCCGCGTGCGGGACTTGCGGAAGATGCGCGAGGAGCGCAACGCCCGGCGGGAACGCGTGGGCTCGGTCAAGATGGTCATCCAGGAGGCGGAGCGCACGGGCAAGCTGGTCATCGAGGCCAAGGACCTCTGCTTCGGGTATGGCGACAGGCCGCTCATTGCAGACTTCTCGACGACCATCATGCGCGGGGACAAGGTCGGGCTCATCGGGCCCAACGGCGCAGGCAAGACAACCCTGCTCAAGATTCTGCTCGGCGAGATCGAGCCGCAGGCCGGGAGCGTACGCCACGGGGTCAACCTGCAAATCAACTATTTCGACCAGTTGCGTCTCCAACTCGATGAGACCCGCTCGGCCCGCCACAACGTGGCCGAGGGCAACGACTTCGTGGACATCAACGGCCACCGCCGGCACGTCATGTCCCACCTCAAGGACTTCCTGTTCACCCCGGACAGGGCCAAGGTCCCGGTCAGCGTGCTGTCCGGCGGGGAGCGCAACCGGCTGCTTCTGGCCAAGCTGTTCACCCGCCCGTCCAACGTCCTGGTCATGGACGAACCGACCAACGACCTGGACGCCGAGACCCTGGATCTCCTGGAAGAACTGCTCATGGACTACCCCGGCACCCTGCTGCTGGTCAGCCACGACCGCGACTTCCTGAACAACGTGGTCACCTCGTCCATCGCCTTCGAGGGCAACGGCCGGGTGGCCGAGTACGTGGGCGGCTACGACGACTGGCTCCGGCAGCGGCCCTCTGCCGCCCCGGCCCCGGCCAAGGCGTGCAAGCCCAAGCCCGAACCCGAGCCGGACAGGGCGGCCCCGGCCAGGAAGAAGCTGAGCTACAAGGAAAAATTCGAACTCGAAAAAAAGCGCGAGGAGCTCAGGAAGATGCCCGCCCGCATCGAGGGGCTGGAAAGCGAACTCGGGGCCTTGCAGGAACGCATGGCTTCTGCTGATTATTACAAGAATTCCGGCGAGATAATGGCGGACGATCAAAAGCGGCTGGAAACCCTTGAGTCCGATCTTGAAATCGCCTATGAGACCTGGGAAGAACTCGAAACCGCCCTTGAGGGCGTGGAGCTGGATTGATCATGAAAGCCCTGACCATACGCCACGCGGACATGGACGACCTGCCCGCCTGCCATACCATCGAGGTCAACTGTTTCCCGCCCGCCGAGGCGGCCTGGGCGAGCAGCCTGCGCAACCGCATCGAGCTCTACCCCGAGGGATTCCTGGTGGCCGAATTGGACGGGAAGGTGGTCGCCCAGGTGAACTCGGGCGCAACCGACAAGGACGACATCACGGACGAGGAATTCAAGCAGCTCATCGGGCACGACCCGGAGGGCCGCAACCTGGTCATCTTCTCCCTGTCCGTGCACCCGGACTACCAGAAACGCGGCATTGCCGGAAAGCTGCTGACCAACTTCATCGAGCACGCCGGGGACATGGGCAAATCCGCCATCAAGCTGTTGTGCAAGGAGCCGGTCCTGCCCTTCTACGCCCGCTTCGGCTTCACTGACGACGGCCTGTCCTCGTCCACCCACGGTGGCGCCGCCTGGCACGCCATGACCCTGCACCTGCAGGACTGAGCGAGCCGAAAACAAGAAACAAAAAGGCTGCCGGAACGATCCCGGCAGCCTTTTTTCGTCAAGGGCGAAAAGGGGTTACCACCCCTTTGATTTGAGGATGTCGTTGACCTTCTTTTCGGTCTTCTTTTCCACGATGACCATCTTCTTGGCCTGGGCCTTCTTGATCTTGTCGGTCAGCGCGTCGATGTCCGCGGGCTTCTCCATGAAGTCCATGGCGCCGAGCTTCATGGCCTGAATGCCCGCTTCCAGGGTGGCCTGGCCGGTGAGCAGGATGACCTGCATGTCCGGGTTGGTCTTCCGGATGATCTTGAGCATGTCGATGCCGTTCATGTCCGGCATCTGCAGGTCCAGCACGATGGCGTCGAAATCGCCCGAATTGATCGCGCTGACCGCCGCATTGGCGTTCTCGGCCGTGGTCACATCCATGCCCCGGATCTCCATCCGTTCGGACAGGGCCTCGAGGAATTCCACTTCATCATCGATAAGCAGTACTTTTTCTGCCATTTTCTCTTCTCCGATCTGGTATGAATGTTGTCTTACGCGGGAGCGCCCTTGTCCGCAAGCAGCAACTGGCTGGTCCCGGTCTTTTCGTCCACCTCGACGCGGGCGTTCATGGCCCGGGCCAGTTCGGCGAACGGTTCGTCATTCTTCAGCGGGGCATCCTTTCCGGGCACGGAAAGGGAGAACGATGCGCCGCCGCCATCCGGGGATACGCTAACGGCCAGCGTGTCGCCCGGTTGCATGGAATCGAAGGCCGCCGCTATTGAGGAGTGCAGCAGCCGCGTCAGATCAAAGGGGCACGCGACCATGGACACGGGCTCGCACTCGCCCACGGTCAGCCTGATCTGCCGCATGTCGGCAAAACGGGCGGTCAGGTCCGCCGCAAGCCTGAGGGCCTCGACCAGATCCACCTCGCGGACGTCCTCGTCGGTGGAATGCGCGAACGCATTCATGTTCTTGACGATGGCGTCGCCGCGCCGGATCTGGCCCTGGATGGAATTGGCCGCGCTCTTGAGCCGATCGGGCTGAAGGGGCACTCCCCGCTCGGCCATGAGCGTGAAGTCCTCGATCAGACCGGCCGCCTCGTTGATCACGGCGAACACGTTCTTGATCTCGTGGGAAACGGATGCGCTGATGCGCCCGAAGAATCGCAGCCCCTCGCGGGTCTCGCACTGGGTCCGGCTCATGGCATCTCCTTTGTTGTTACGCCGCCACCTTGCGGATCAGGGCGACGAGGTCCTCAAGCTGTATGGGCTTGATCAGGTAGTTGCAGCCCGCAGCGCAGCCCGCCTTGAAATCCGCTTCCGAGCCGTGGCCGGACAGGAAGATGAACTTCATGTCCGGATGCTTTTCCGCCAGCCGCTCCATGAGTTCCAGGCCGCTCAACCTGGGCATCTTCATGTCCAGGACGGCCACGTCGTACGCGGTCTTGTCGGCCATGGCCAGGGCCGATTCGCCATTGTCCGTCCAGTCCGCGTCCACGTCCCGGAATCCGAGGCGCTCGGCCATGGCGGAAACCAGTTCCACTTCATCGTCTACCAACAGTACTTTCATATTATGCCTTGTCCGTCTTGTCTTCGGGCTTGGTCCCCTTGAGGGGCATGATTATGGTGAAGGTCGTTCCCGTGCCCACCTCGCTCTCCACGGCCATGGATCCGCCCAATTCCTGGACCAGTCCGTAGGTGATGGACAGGCCCAGACCGGTGCCGCCGGTCTTTTTCTTGGTGGAGAAGAACGGGTCGAAGATGCGCTTGATGTCCGCTTCCGGAATGCCGCAGCCGTCGTCCTCCACAGTGAAGACCAACTGGTCGCAGGCCGTCTCCCGAGCCGTGATGGACAGGTGCCCCCCGTCGTTCATGGCCTGGAAGGCGTTGTTCACCAGGTTGAGGAATATCTGCTGCAGCTTACCCCGGTCCGAGATGAACGGGGGGAGCTTCTCCGGGATGTCCATGTCGATGGTGATGGACCGGTACTCGGCCTCCTTGCGCAGGAAGTCGATGACCTCGTTGGCCAGGTCCTTGAATTCGATCTCGTCCATCTCCACGTCTATGTGCCGGGCGAAACTGAGGAGCCGCTTGGTGATCTTGCCGCAGCGGGTGACCGAATTGATGATGGAGTCGATGTTCCCCAGCAGCCGCTCGTCGTTGGCGTACTCCTGCTTGTAGACGAACAGGTCGCGGATCAGCCCGGCCTTCTCGTTGATGATCGCCAGGGGATTGTTGATCTCGTGGGCCACGCCCGCCGCCAGCCGCCCGATGGAGGCCATGCGGTTGGTGTGCTCCATGCGATGCAGGGTCCGCGCCCTGGTCTGGTCCGCGATGTAGACCTTGTTGACCAGGTAGGTGGCCACGCCCACGATGACCAGCAGGATGACGACGATGCTGGTGATCAGGATCCAGAGCAGCTCCATGCGGATGGTCTGCAGCGGCATCATCAGCTCGCGGGTGCGCTTGACCACGAGCACGATGAACGGGGTGTCGTGGATGTAGGCGTAGCCCACGGTGTACTCCACGCCGTCCCGGCCCCGGACCTGTTCCACGCGGGTCGTGTCGGAATAGCCTGGGATGGCCAGATCCACCCGGGTCAGCAGGGAGCCGTGCTCCTTGGACGGGGTCTGGATGACGCCGTCGCGGTCGACCACGAAGGCGTCGCCGCCGCCGGGCAGGTCGAGTTGGGTCAGGATGGAGTTGAACTGGTCCGTGTCCAGGGTGGCCCGGAGGATGTAGTCTTCACCGCTCCGGCTGTCGCGCACCTTGCGCGAGACCACCAGGTGCGGCTCGTCGCGGAAGCCGAGGAAGACCCGGCTGATGTAGGTGCCGTGGGCCATGGTCGTGGCGAACCCCTCCTGGCCGCTGTAGTCGCGGCCGAGCAGGTCGTACGGGCCGATGTAGGCGATCTGCCGCCCCCGGTCGTCGATCACGCCGATGTCCACGAACCCGCCGAAGCTCTGTTGCAGGGAGGCCAGCACCTTGGCCAGGTTCCCGTTGTTGCGCAGGGCCGCGATGCCCTGGTCGTGGACCAGGAACTCCAGGGCCTTGGTCCGCTCATCCAGGAAGTAGGCCACCGAACGCCTCGTGTTGGAGGTCGTCCTGGCCGTGCGCAGGAGGTTCTCGGATTCGAGGGAATGCCGGGTGACGTTGTAGTCGATGAAGGCCATGACCATCAGGGGGATGAGCGCCACCAGCACCAGCAGGATAATGGCGAAACGCCAGATGCGGCGGTAGTTGAACAGGCTCTTGCCTGCCCCCGCGTCGCTGTCCGTATCCCAGAATTGCGGTCGTATCTTCTCGAGCAATGATGCCATGACGCCACCCGGCTCCCGGAGTTACTTTTCGGCCCTGATCTTTTCGTTGGCGGCCTTGAGCGTCTCGCTCAGGACGTCGATGTCCACGGGCTTGTGCAGGTAGGCGAACGCGCCGAGTTCCATGCACACCTCGCGGTCCGCCTCCGAACCGTGGCCGGTCAGGATGATGACCTCGATGTTCGGGTGCTCGTTCTTGACGCGGCGCAGGACCTCGATGCCGTCGATGCCGGGCATCTTCAGGTCGAGGATCATGACCTCGGGCTCGTCGTCCCTGACCAGGTTCAGGGCGGACTCCCCATCATAAACCACGGCAGAGCCCATGTCACGCATCATCAGCCTTTCGGACAGGGTCTGGACGAATTCGCGTTCGTCGTCCACCAGCAGGACCTTGGAGGGCACGGCGAAGTCCATCTTGCGGTAGATGTCGGTCTGGTGGAACCCCTTGCCCACCTGAGCCTCCACGGCCATGACGCCCTCCACCCCGGAGACGATGGACTTCAGCTCGCGCTCCAGCTTGTCCAGCAGGAGGACGTGCTTGTTGATGGTCAGGATGACCGTGCCCTTGCGGGCCGAGACCTGGACGCTGTGGCCCTCCTTGGCGAGCACGGTCTCCACCCTGGCGGCCAGGAGGAAGTCCTGCACCTGGGCGCGGGTCTTGTCCGTGACCGCGACCGCGGTGTTGCCGAGCTGCTCGACGATGAGGTCCGCCGAGCGCTCCACGCCGGTGGAGGCAACGGGCAGGACCAGGTCGTAGAGGGTGCCGGACCACGGGTCGTCCTCGTCGCGCAGAGCCTTGACCCAGGCGGCGCGGTCCTCGTCGTCCTTGCGGATGAGCTTCATGGCGTGCTTCTCGGCGAAGCCCTCCTCACGCTCGGCCACGGCCACGCGCGCCTTGCGGTCGGAGATGAGGCAGACCTTGAGGACGTGGCCGACGGACGGATCGGGCAACTGGGAGGCGAAACCGGGGATGACCAGGTTGTCGTCCTTGACCAGCCGCTCGGCCACGGCCAGGCGCATCCAGGCGATGGCCTGCTCCTTCTCGTGGCTGAAGCTGTTGAAGACCGAGGCCTTGGCCTGGAAGGCGCGGGCAATGCGGTCCTCGGCCATGCCCGACAGGTGCGAGGCGTCGGCCACGATCTCCTGGTCGGTTACCAGTCTACAGTCCGTGGCGTCGAGCACGCGCTTGACCACCACGCCGGCTTCGCAAAACAGTCCGTTGAAAACGGTGATGACAGACATATTGACTCCCTTTTCGCGCCTTAGGCCAGGCGGCAAACGGTGGTGAGGGGACAGCTCTCTTCCTCGCCATTGCGGTGGGCACTCGCGTGCGTGGCGCAGATGGCGTTCTCCATGGTCGCGTAGACGTGGTCCTTGCCGACCTTCTCCAGCAGGTGGGTGCGTTCGAGCACGGCCATGACCGCCTCGTTCACGCCGCACAGGGAGATGTCCAGGCCGCGGGAGCGGACCCGGTCGACGATGAGTGACAGGGCCTCCTCGCCCGAGGCGTCCATGTCGTTGATGCCGTTGGCCACGATGATGATGTGCCGGAGCTTGTCGTTGCCCATCAGCCGCTCGGTGATCTGGTCCTCCAGGAAGCTGGCGTTGGCGAAGAAGAGCGGGCCGTCGAAGCGGACCAGAGAGATGTGCTTGCACTCACGCAGGCCGAAGGCGGTGGCGTCGCGCAGGGACTCGTCCTCGGTGCGGGACAGGTTGGCCACGCGCGGGCGCATGGACTTGTACAGGAACACGAGCAGCGACAGGACCACGCCGACCATGATGCCCTTGTCCAGGTGCGGCGCGAACGCCAGGGTGCAGACGAAGGACAGGATGGAGATGGCCCCGTCATACCACTGGGCCTTCCAGGCGTGGATGAAGCCCGAGGCGTTGATCAGCCCGATGACGGCCATCATGATGACCGCGGCCAGCACGGCCTGGGGCAGGTGGTAGAGCAGCGGGGTGAAGAAGAGCAGCGCGATGACGACCATGAGCGAGGTGAACACGCTGGACATGCCGCTGACCGCGCCCGCCTGCAGGTTGACCGCCGAGCGCGAGAACGAGCCCGAGGCCGGGTAGCTCTTGCCGCAGGCGCCGAGCATGTTGGCCAACCCCTGGCCGATGAGCTCCTGGTTGGGGTCCAGCCGCTGGCCGGTCTTGGCGGCCATGGCCTTGGCGATGGAGATGGCCTCCATGAAGCCGAGCAGGGAGATGATCGCCGCGAACGGGATGAGGTGCAGCATGACCTTGAGGTCCAGGGACGGCATGGTGATGGACGGGATGCCCGAGGGCACGGTGCCGACCACGGCCCCGCCGCCCATCATCTTCAGGGAGGCGGCGTCGAGCTTGGTGTTGCCGACCTTGATGCGCCAGGTGCGGCCGTCGGCGGTCATGCCCTCCGGGACCGCACCCCGCTCGAAAAAGAGCAGGCCGCCGCCGGGCTGTTCCACGCCGGAAAGCAGGGTCTCGCGGAGTTCGGTGCGCAGCACGTGGGCCTTTTCCTTGAGGGCGGCCATCTTGACGCCGATGACGTTCTGGCCGTGCTGGATGTCCAGGACGGCCAGGGGATCGCCGCCCGCCTTGGCCTCCTCCAGACCCTTGGCCAGGGCGGTACGCTCCAGGGCCAATGCGTCCATGGCGTCCACGGTGGCGTTGAAACCGGCGATGGCCTCATGTACGGCCGGAACGCGAATGGCCTCCGCCGGGGCCTGGGTGTCGTGGTTGAAGCCCAGCCCCCAGGACAGGGCCGTGGTCACGACGACGGCCACCAGCACGTTGGGGATCTTGGGGTTGATCCGCTTGAGGCCGACCATGATGCCGAAGGCCAGCACGCCCATGCCCAGGGTGGGCCAGTGGGTATAGTGGATGGCCGACTCGACCACACGCATGATGGTCTCGTAGTGATGCTTGGCGCCGTCGACATACACGCCGAACATCTTGGAAAACTGGGACGAGGCGATGATGATGGCCGCGGCGTTGGTAAAGCCGTTGACCACGGGGTGGGACAGAAAATTGACCACCAGGCCGAGCTTGAGCACGCCGAGCAGGAACTGGAACATGCCGACCATCAGTGCCAGCAGGATGGCGTAGGCGATGTAGCCCTCGCTGCCCGCCGTGGCCAGCGGCTCAAGCGAGGCGGCGGTCATCAGCGAGACCACGGCCACGGGGCCGGTGGCCAACTGGCGGCTGGAACCGAACAGGGCGGCCACCAGGGGCGGCAGGAACGACGCATACAGGCCGTAGTAGGCGGGCATGCCCGCCAACTGCGCATAGGCCATGGACTGTGGAATGAGCACGAGGGCAACGGTCAGCCCCGCAATGGCGTCGGCACGCAGCGCCGCCATGTTGTACCCCTTGAACCAACCGATAAAGGGAAATATTCGTGAAAGCATGCAGCCTCTTCCTTGCATTACGCCTGCAGCATCCGGCGACACGCCCGCATCAACTCGTTGAACAGCGCGCCCGCATCGTACAGGTTGTAGTTTTTGAACCGAACCAGACCATCAGCCATCGTGAACAGAATGAGCGCCGATTTCCTGGGAAGGATCTCCTGGCTGATGGAACCGTCCTCCAGGCCCGCCACGATGGCCTTCTCGAAGATGTCCACGAGGCAATTGTAGATATCCTCGAGGTTCCCCCTGAACTCCGGATTGGACTCGGAGAACTGGTAGAGAAAGTGGCGGTGCAGCAAAAGGAACTTGTCCTCCATCAGGCCTGCCAGATAGAGATAGAATGAGATGACCTCCTCCGTCATCTCGAGACCGGACTTGAACGGCCTGTTCTCGAAGAACCGCTCGAACTGGTCGACTATCTCGTCCCTGGTTTTCTCCAGGATCGCCAGCAACAGACCCTCTTTGGTCTTGAAGTGGTAGAATATCGTCCCCTCGGCCACCCCGGTGAGGCGGGCAAGTTCCTGCCCGGACGTGTCCGCAAACCCCTTGTGCGCGAACATGAACGTGGCGACCTTGAGGATGGATTCCTTCTTCTTCATGCCTTGATCCTTTTTTCCCAAGCGAACCGAGTGTTCACTCAGTTTTTTCCCTCATACTGAGTAACATCCTACTATGTCAAAAAAATCGGGAAAACTGAGTATGCACTCAGTTTCACAATCGAGGCTCGCAAAATGATTGAAAAAGTCGAAAGCACGAATTCGACGACCCAATAAAAAATAAAAAAAAGTTGTCCTGCCTCCTCCTGTTTTACGCTTCCGCCGCCCGTTTTCCCTCCATGCGACGCGAAAAAGCCCCATCCCTTTCGGCCCTTCACCCGAAGCAGGCATAAAAATTCAGGAGGGATGTGGGGATGTGGGTAAAAAAAGTCCCGCCAGGCGCACCCGGCGGGACTTCTTATTGTTCGGCAATGCCAGCCTAGCTCAACCAGTCGTCGCCCTCCTCGATGGGGGCGAAGCCTCGACGCATGGTGTTTTCGCAGACGATGCGCGGGTCCATGAACTGGAGCAGGTAGTCCGGGCCGCCGGACTTGGAGCCCACACCGGACATCTTGAATCCGCCGAAGGCGTGGCGTTCGACCAGCGCGCCGGTGGAGTACTTGTTCAGGTACAGGTTGCCCACGCGGAACTCCCTGTAGGCCCGCTCCAGGTTGTGCGGGCTGCGGGAGTAGATGGCGCCGGTCAGGGCGAACCGGGTGGAATTGGCGATGTCCAGGGCCTCGTCCATGTCCTGGGCACGCATGACCGCGAGCACGGGGCCGAAGACCTCCTCCTGGGCGATGCGGTGTTCCTTGGTGATGTTCTCCACGATGGTCAGGGGCACGTAGCAGCCGCCGGTGGCCTTGAGGTCGTCGGACACGTTGCGCTTGACCAGCACCCTGCCCTCCTCCTCGGCGATCTTGACGTAACGCAGGACGTTCTCCTGGGCGGCCTTGTCCACCACCGGCCCCATGTAGTTGGCCGGGTTCTCGGACGGGCCGAGCTTGATGGACTTGGCGGCCTGGGTCAGGCGGCCGACAAAGCGGTCGTAGATGGCGTCCAGGACGATGACCCGCGAGCAGGCCGAGCACTTCTGGCCCTGGAACCCGAAGGCGGAATAGAGCACGCCGAGCACGGCCTCGTCCAGGTCGGCGTCGTCGTCGATGATGGTCGCGTTCTTGCCGCCCATCTCGGCGATGACCCGCTTGCACTGCTCCTGGCCGGGCTGGGCCACGGCCGCGCGCTGCTGGATGCGCAGGCCCACTTCCATGGAGCCGGTGAAGGCGATGACGGCCACGTCCGGGTGGTCCACCAGGTGGTCGCCCATGACCGAACCGCGTCCGGGGCAGTAGTTGAACACGCCGTCGGGCAGTCCGGCGGCCTTCCACATGTCCACCAGGGCCCGGCCCACGCAGGAAGAGGACCCGGCGGGCTTGTAGACCACGGGGTTGCCGCAGACGATGGCCGCGGAGACCATGCCCACGGAGATGGCCATGGGGAAGTTCCAGGGGGCGATGACCGCGGCCACGCCCTTGCCCTGGTAGAAGAGATGGCTCATCTCGCCGGGGGCCCGGCCCATGCGGCGCGGCTTGCCCAGGCGGATCATCTCGCGGGCGTAGTATTCGAGGAAGTCGATGGCCTCGCCCACGTCGGCCTGGGCCTGATCCCACTGCTTGCCCACTTCGAGGACCTGGAGAGCGGCCATGTCGTGGACGTTGGCCTTGAGGTGTGCGGCGGCCCTGAGCAGGACCTGCGCGCGCTCCTCCGGGGCCACGTCGCGCCAGGAGAAGTAGGCCGTGCGGGCGGCCTCCACGGCGCTGTCCACCTCGGCCACGCCCGCCTGGCACACGGAGCCGATGATCTCGTCCGGGTTGGCCGGGTTGTAGGAGTCCAGGGTGTCGTCCGTGGTCACGTCCCGGCCGTTGATGTACAGCGGGACCTGCTTGCCCATGTCGGCGCGCAGCCTGGCGATGGATGCCGGGAAGGCCTCGCGCTCGGCCGGGATGGTGAAGTCCGAGGGCGGGAAGTTCCTGAACCGGGGCAGTACGTCCTGTTCCTCGGACTCGGTCTTGCACTTGCCCTCCAACTGGCGGCGCAGGGTCTCCTCCGGGTTCTCCAGGAGCCGGTCCATGTCCGCCTCGTCGGCGAAGGTCTGCTTGAGGAAGGACTCGTTGGCCGTGTTTTCGAGCAGGCGGCGGACCAGATAGGCCATGCCGGGCAACAGATCGCCGTAGGGGCAGTAGAGACGCACGCGCTTGGCCACGTTCTTGAGGCCCTTGCGCACGGGCTCGGCCATGCCGTAGAGGACCTGGAACTCGTAGCGGTCCTCGGGCACCTTCAGCTCGGCCGCGTTCTCCATGACCGCCGAGATGGTCCGGATGTTGTGCGAGGCGCAGGCGAAATGGCATATATCGTGGTTTTCGAGGATGTAGCGGGCCACGCGCTCGTGGGCCATGTCGGACTCCGGCTTGTGGGTCCAGACCGGCACGGGCCAGTCGTTCTGCTTGGCCAGCACGGTTTCGTAGTCCCAGTAGGCGCCCTTGACCAGCCGGATGGAGATGGGGAGATTCACTTCACGGGCCCAATCGATGAGCTGGCGGACGTCCTCGTCCACGGTCTTGAGGTAGGCCTGGAAGACGATGCCCAGGTGCGGATAGTCCGGGTACTTGAGGCGCAGCCGCTTGTACAGCTCCACCGTGGCCTCCTTGTACTTGAGCTGCTCCATGTCGATGCACATGAAGCCACCCATCTCCATGACCTTCCTGTAGACCGGCTCGATGCTGTGGACCATGCCGTCCACGGTACCCTCCATGTCCACGGGCTTGGACTGGGAGTAGAAGGCCGAGGGCTTGACCGCCACGTTGACCTTGGGGGCGTTGCCCCAGTCCAGCTCGCCCTCGCCGCCGCCCAGCGGCTTCCACTTGTCCAATTCCTTATGGATGGCGTCCAGGACCTCCAGGTAGCCGTCGCGGTAGGCGGCGGACTCCTCTTCGGACACGGTGGCCTCGCCGAGCAGGTCGAGGACGAAGGCGAAGCCGTCCTTGCGCAGCTTCTTGATGCCCTTGACCGCCTCCTTGGCCTCCTGGCCGATGATGAACTGGCGGGCCATGGACTCGATGTTGGAGCGGATGGTCTTGTTCAGGACCTTGGCCACCAGGCCGCCGCCGAACTTGGTCTTGGTCGCCCCCCACTTGAGCACGTCCGGAATGTTGGAATCCTCGCCCGCGAAATATTCTTCGATATGGCGGGAAAGCGACTCCGACGTACTGAGGTACGGAAGAACATCAACGAATCTGAACATTTGGACCTTGAAATCTTCGTTTTTCATGGCCCAGTCCATGACTTTTCCGGTCCACCAGCCTTTGTTGAAAACCGAAGGAGATTCGCCGGAAATGGACGTAAAAAACTCCCTGCCCCGAGTGATGATGCTCGGGTCCAGGGAGGTCGGTGTAGCGGACATTGTTGACTCCTTGTGTTCTAGTCTTTTTCGTGGGGTAGCGGTATGACCCGTGACTCCTTGACCGTGGTCAGGACAATGGTCGAATTGGTGTCCCTGACCGGCCCGATGGTGCCGAACTTCGCCAGCGTCGCTTGCAAGGCCTCGGTGTCTTCCACCCGGACCTTGACCAGGTACGAATCCCGCCCTGCGGTATAATGAACTTCCAGAACCTCCGGGAATTCCGCCAGCTTCTGGCCGACCTCGGTGGCGCCCACGCCCTCTTCCACGCGGATGGAAGTGAAGGCCGTCAGTCCCCGGCCCAGGGCTTTGTGGTTGACAATACATTCATAGCCCTTGATGATACTGCTCTTCTTCAGCTTGCGCACGCGTTCGAGCACGGCCGAAGGAGCCTTGCCGACCTTCCGGGCTATTTCGGCATTGGAAACCTTTCCGTCTTCCTGAAGGATGTTCAGGATTTCCAAATCCAGTTTGTCAATTTTTCTGTTATTCATGAAATAAGGGAATAATATTCTTTTCACCCTGTGTCAAGTGCCTTGCCCGACCGCGGACTCTCCTCCCGCACATACGACTTTTCTTTTCCCGCCGCCTCGGATATTCTGACAATTCGATATGTTCGGGCATAAGGCCCCATTTCCGACAAGGGACGACAGCACATGACCAAGAACAACCGCAGCCTGACCGACGCGCGGGTCTCCATTTCGAACCGGGGCGACGGCCTGGTCATGGCCCTGTCCGGCCGCCTGGACGCGGCGGGCACCGCCTCGGTATGGGACGACGCCGTCAAGGGTGCGTCCTCGTCCCCCTTCGCCCGGCTGACCGCCGACTGCGGGGGGGTGACCTACATGGACGGCGCGGGCGTGGCCCTGCTGCTCAAGCTCAAGGCGCTGAGCGCCGAGCACAGTGCCGCCATGGACCTCGCCAACCTTCGCGAGGAGGACAGCCGGCTGGTCGCCCTGACCTGGGACAACGTCCGGCCCGGCTGGCTCGCCGGCGAACGGGAACGGCGCGGCCTGGCCGAGTCCGTGGGCGCTGCGGGCGGCGAGGTCTGGCGGAATATCCGCGAGATGGTCGCCTTCGTGGGCGAATCCACCGTGCTGCTCGCCCAGGTCGCCATCCATCCGCGCCGGGTGCGCTGGAAGGACGTCGTCCTGGCCTGCATCAACGTGGGCGTGGAATCCATGTTCATCATCGTGCTCATCGGCTTTCTCATGGGCCTGATCATGTCCTTCCAGTCGGCCATCAGCCTGCAGCGGTTCGGCGGCGAGATCTTCGTGCCCAACATGCTCGGCCTGGTCATGTTCCGCGAGATGGGCCCGCTGGTCACCTCCATCCTCCTGGCCGCCCGGTCCGGCTCGGCCTTCGCCGCCGAGATCGGGACCATGAAGATCAACGAGGAGCTGGACGCCCTGACCACCATGGGGCTGTCGCCCATGCGCTTCCTGGTCGTCCCCAAGCTGCTGGCGACCATGTGCATGGTCCCGCTGATGACCATGTTCTTCAACATGGCCAGCCTGGTGGGCGGCGCCCTGGTCATGCTCTCCATGGGCTACCCCCTGGTGACCTTCACCTCGCGCGTCTTCGCCAACGTCGGCGCGACCGACTTCTGGGGCGGCATGGCCAAGGGGCTGGTCTTCAGCTTCCTGGTGGCGGGCGTGGGCTGCCTGCGCGGCATGCAGACCCGGTCCGGGGCCAGCGCGGTGGGGCTTTCCACCACCAGCGCCGTGGTTTCGGGCATTATCCTCATCGCCTTCGCCGACGGCATCTTCGCCGTGGCGTACTATTATTTGGGATTATAGGCGGACGTCATGGCGGACACCACCCCGGTCATCAGCGTGCGCAACCTGACCTGCGGCTACGGCGACGTCGTCATCGTGAACGACGTGACCTTCGACATCCGCCGGGGCGAGGTCTTCGTCATCCTCGGCGGCTCAGGCTGCGGCAAGTCCACCCTGCTCAAGAACATGATCGGTCTGATCGAGCCCATGGCCGGCCAGGTCTTCTACGGCGACGACGAACTGACCGCCGCCTCGGGGGCCGCGCGCCAGACGATCATCCGCAGGTTCGGGGTCATGTACCAGATGGGCGCGCTCTTCGGGTCCATGTCCGTGCTCCAGAACGTCATGCTCCCGCTCGAGGAGTTCACCGACCTGCCTGCGGAGGCCATCGAGCTGATCGCCAAATCCAAGCTGGCCATGGTGGACATGGAAAGCGCGGCCTGCAAGATGCCCGCGGCCCTGTCCGGCGGCATGAAGAAGCGGGCGGCCATTGCCCGGGCCATGGCGCTGGACCCCGGCATCCTCTTCCTGGACGAGCCGGGCGCCGGGCTGGACCCCATCTCCAGCGCGGTCCTGGACGAATTGATCCTGGACCTCTCCAAGAACCTGGGCATCACCTTCGTCATCGTCACCCATGAATTGGAAAGCATTTACAAAATTGCGGATCGGGTTATCATGCTCGACAAGGAAGTCAAATCCATCGTGGCCGAAGGCGACCCGCGCGTGCTGCGGGACACCTCGGACAACCCGTCCGTCAGGCGATTCTTTCTCCGGCAACCCGACATCCACGCCCCCGGCCTTGAAACGGACGGGCAACCGGCAGCCCAAGGATAGGCAATGGTACGCAAAAAAGACTACTTCAAGCTGGGCCTGTACATCATCCTCGGCACGGGCATGCTCCTGGCCGTGGTCATCATCCTCGGGGCCGGACGCTTCTTCCAGACCACCTACCCCCTGGAGACCTATTTCGACGAGTCGGTCAACGGCCTGTCCGTGGGCTCACCGGTGAAGCTGCGCGGCGTCCAGGTGGGCCGCGTGGCCGAGATCAACTTCGTGTCCAACATATATCCCCAGGCCAACGCGGACGAGGCCCGCTACGTCTACGTCCGCTGCGAGATCAACCCGGACCTGTTCGAAAACCTGACCGCCAAGGACTTCGTCACCTACGTGGCCCGCGACGCCGAACGCGGCATGCGCATCCGGCCCACCTCCCTGGGCTTGACCGGCCAGCTCTTCCTGAACACGGTCTACCAGGACCCCAAGAGCAACCCGCCCCTGCCCATCGACTGGACCCCGGAGAACGCGTACATCCCGTCCGTGCCCTCCACCCTGAGCCGGGTCGAGGAGGCCGTGACGACCATCAGCAAGACCCTGAGCAGCCTGAAGCAGGAAGACCTGGAATCCATCATCAAGGACGTCAAGTCCATCGTCGGCACCATCGACCACTTCATGAAGACCGAGGGCGGCAAAGAGGCGGGCAACCGCGTGCTCGACATCCTCCAGTCCACCAAGGGCATCCTGGCCCGCACCGACAAGCTGCTCGCCGACCCGGCGGCCGAGACCATCATCCCGCAGACGGCCTCCATCCTGGCCAACGTCGACCGCATCACCGCGAAATCCGCCGACAACATCATCGCCGCCGCGGCCGAGACCAGGGCGGCCATCGCCAGCTTCAAGCAGGCCTCCCAGGTCCTGAGCAAGACCCTGACCGACCCGCGCATGGACAAGGCCATGGCCGAGATCGCCCCCACCCTGGAAAACATCTCCAAGGCCTCGGCCGACCTGGCCAACGCCGTCACCAAGGTCCACACCCTGGTCAACCGCCTCAACGGCGTGGCCGCCTCTCAGGAGGCCAATGTCCGGTCCATCATCGAGGACACCAGGCAGGTCATGCAGAACGTCAAGGAACTCACGGACGAGGCCAAGCGGTACCCGTCCGGCGTGATCTTCGGCACCCCGCCGAACAAACCCAACCCCAACGGCAAGTAAGCGGTGCACGCCATGAAACGATACCACCTTCTCTTCGCCCTCCTGGTCACGGCCCTGGCCGCTTCGGCCTGCGTCAAGCTGGGCGCCAAGCCCCTGGAAAAACGCTACTACCAGATTTCCCCGGTGCGTACCGCGCAAAAGGCCGCCGCGCCCAGGGACATCATCCTCATGGTCCGGCGGCTGTCCGTCTCGGACCTCTACAACTCCCGCGAACTGGTCTACCGGGAAGCCGGAGAGCGCATCGATTCCGATTTCTACAACATGTTCTTCGTCACCCCGTCCGGCATGCTGACCACGGAACTGCGCCGCTGGCTGCGTGAATCCGGCCGGTTCGGGCACGTCATCGAACCGGGCAGCATGGTCGTGCCGACCCTGACCCTGGAAGGCACGGTCAACGCCCTGTACGGCGATTACTCCGGCGACCGACCCGCCGCCGTGGTCGAGATGCAGTTCTTCGTGGTGGACGAATCCACCGCGGACAACGTCATCCTCTTCTCCGGCTCCTATGCCGAACGCGTACCCGCGGCCGACGCCGCCCCCGAAACCCTGATCAAGGCCATGACCCAAGGCGTGGAACGCATCTACGCCTCCCTTGAAACCGACCTGGCCGCCGCGCCGCTCAAAGACTGATGGCAAAAAAGAAACCGACCTATCACCCGTCCGAATTCGACGAGATCGACGACCGCCCGAGCCGCTCCCAGCTCAAGCGCGACATGACCGCCCTGCAACAGCTCGGGGCCGACCTGGCCGCGCTCGGCGACAAGGTGGTCAAGGAAGCGGACCTGCCCCCCGATGTGGAAGAGGCCCTGCTGCTCATCAAGACCATAACCAAGCACGAGGCCAGACGACGCCACATGCAGTACGTGGGCAAGCTCATGCGGACCTTCGACACCACCCACGCCCGCGAACTGGTCGAGTCCGCCCAACTCGGCCACGCGGTCAGGACCAAGGCCTTCCGGCACGTCGAAGACCTCCGCGACCGGCTGGTCGACGGCGACGACGACCTGCTGCAAGAGCTGTTCGACGCCCATCCCGGCGAAGGCCAGCGCCTGCGCCAACTGACCCTCGGCGCGCGCCGCGAAAAAGCCAACGGCAAGCCTCCCAAAGATACCCGCGCCCTCTTCCGCCTCCTCCGCGATCTGGAGGGCGGAGAGTAGGCCCCCTTCCCCCGGACCCCCATCCCCCTTTCCTTCCTAAACTTTTTGGTGCCGCTTCGCGGGGTGGCAGTTCTTTTTTTGACTTTTCTCCATCAAGTTACCTAGCTCCCAAATTCCTCTGCGAAGAAAGCGTTCTCCCCTCAACCCAGCGCACGCGCGCATGCGCCTACAAAAAGTTTGGGAGGGAGAGAGGGTCGGAGGTCAGGGAAGGAGAGAGGGGACCTTTTCTCAAAAGGTCCCCTCTCCCCTTCCCTGGCCGTCGGAGACAAAAAAAACCAACCCCGGCCTTGACGGACGGGGTTGGGGGATTATCTTGTCTTTATCGAATCAATGACGGCCGAAGCGCCGTACCCAAGGAGATGATATAGATGGTTATCCACGAATACGCCGGCATCGTCACGGAACTGCCCGACAGAGACTGTCCGCATTGCGGCAAAAGACTGGACGCATGGCTGGCGCCGCCCGAGACCGGCTGGGGAATCATCCTCATATGCAACAACAACAGTTGCCCGCACTACCTCGGCTCCGAAACGGACATCCTGCACAAGCGCGACGACTCCCACCTGGGCTGCCGTTACGCCGAAAATCCCGACAACGGCTTCAAGCCGGTCAATGTCCTCGCCGTCTGCCCCCACTAGGGGAGATTTCATAGAACACCGTGAAAAGGGTCCTGCGCAAGTGGGGCCCTTTTCACGTTCAGGGGCCTTGAGCGCCAATGCACTCCATCCGAATAAGTGATGGCGAATTCCATTCCCTTCACAGGTGAACAATGGTAGACGATTTGTTCACATCCACGGGAGTTTGCACATGGTCATCGCTGAGAGGAAAACAAGGGCGCTCCTGGCGCTCGGGGCGGCTGTCCTGCTTTGGGCCAGCTCGTTCATCGTGCTCAAGATCGCCTTTCAGCGGTTCGATCCCATGGTGGTCATCTTCGGCCGCATGTTCGTGGCCTCGATCTGCTTTCTGCTGGTCTTCAAGAGCCTGAAGAAAATCGATTACCGGCCCGGTGACTGGAAGCTGCTCGCCTTCATGGGCATCTGCGAACCGGGCTTCTACTTCATCTTCGAGGCCCTGGCCCTGACCTACACCGACGCCTCCCAGGCCGGGATGATCTGCGCCCTGCTGCCGCTCATGGTGGCCGTGGCCGCGCGCCTGACCCTGAACGAACCCCTGACCCGGCGCACGGTGACCGGGTTCGGCCTGGCCATTGTCGGTGCGGTGGTCCTCTCAAGCGTGGCCGAAGCCACGGAGACGGCGTCCAACCCGGTGCTTGGCAACTTCCTCGAATTCATGGCCATGGTCTGCGCCTGTGGGTACATGATCGCCTTCAAGAAGCTGAGCCCCCGCTACAGCCCGTGGTTCCTGACCATGATCCAGGCCTTCACCGGCTCCCTGTTCTACTTCCCCCTGCTCTTCCTGCCGTCCACCCATCTGCCCGCGTCCTTTGATCCCGTGGGCGTGATCTCCGTGCTGTACCTAGGCGTGTTCGTGACCATCGGGGCTTACGGCATGTACAACTACGGCATGTCCAAGGTCCCGGCGGGCCAGGCCTCGTCCTTCATCAATCTCATCCCGGTCCTCACCCTGGTCATGGGGTTGATCCTGCTGGGTGAGCGGCTCAATCCCATGCAGTACGCGGCCTCGGCCCTGGTCATCGTCGGCGTGTACGTCAGCCAGGACACCCGGAGGAAAAGGACCGCCCCCGCCGCCTAGAGCGTGATGAAGACGTCCTTCCTGATACAGCCGGCCTCGGCCAGCAGGCGCGAGACCGCCTGCACCCCGGCCTCGCCCGCGTCCAGGCTGTAGTCCGTGACAAAGGTCTCTATGTGGGTCCGGACCACTGTTTCGCTCAGTTCTTGGGCGTGCCCGCGGATATAGTCGCGTCCGGCCTCGGGCTCGTTGCGCGCGAACAACAGGCTCTGGCGGATGGCCTCGTTCATGCGCCGGGCTACGTCCTCGCCCAGCGACCGCCTGATGGCGATGGCCCCGAGCGGGATGGGTAGGCCGGTATGCGCCTCCCACCACGCGCCCAGATCGAGGACACGCACCAGACCACGCTCGGCAAAGGTGAACCTCCCTTCGTGGATGACCACGCCCGCGTCCGCGCGCCCCGCCTCCACGGCGGGCATGACCTCGTCGAAAATCATGGACAGGCGCGCGACCGATATCCCGGCCTCGCGGCAGCACAGGCCGAAAATCAGGTTGGCCGTGGTCCGCTCCCCCGGAATGGCCACCGTGCCGCCGTCCAGGGATCCCAGCGTCCGGCCCTCTTCGGCCACCAGCACCGGCCCGGCCCCGTAGCCCATGGCCCCGCCCGCGCGCAGCAGAACGTATTCGTCCAGTATCCCGGCGGCCGCCGCCGTGGACACCTTGACCACGTCCAACGCGCCTGCGGCGGCCAGGCCGTTGAGCTCCTCCACGTCGGCCAGGGTTACGTCGAGCCCGCCCGCCCAGGGAATCAGCCCCGTGGCCAGGGCATGGAAGATGAAGGTGTCGTTGGGACAGGGCGAAAAGCCGAGAGTCATTTTTTTCTTCATGACAACCTTTTGTTTTAACACGTTTTCATCACCAGCTTGACACGACTCGTGCGTCCTTGTACTCATGGTGACCACCTGGTCACCACTAACGGATCGGACCGAAAAGCGCAAGCGCGGGAGTTGCACGATTGACGAAAAACACCTTTGAGAACCTGCCCGACGAGAAGCGACAGCGCGTCCTGGACGAGGCCACCACGGAGTTCGCCGAGCACGGCTACCACCAGGCGTCGATCAACCGGATCGTGGAACGGCTGGGCATCGCCAAGGGCTCGCTGTTCAAGTATTTCGGCAACAAGCAGGGGCTGTTCGAGCATATCTTCAGCCGCGCGGTGAGCGATTTCAAGAAGCCGCTCAAGGCCATCCGCGACACGCCCGGCCTCGGGTTCTTCGAGCGCATCGAACAGAGTTTCCTGGCCGGGACCCGGTTCGTGGACGCCCACCCGAACCTCTACCGCATCTATCTGAAGATGCTCTTCAACGAAAATTTTCCCCTGCGCGAGCGCTTTCTCGGCGAGATCCGGGGCGCGCACGCCAAGTATCTCCGGCAGCTCATCGAGGGCGGCGTCCGGGACGGGCAGTTGCCCGCCGCCCTGGACGTGGAGATGGCCGTATTCACCCTGCACGCGGTCATGGACCGCTTCCTCCAGGGCTACGCCGTACCCTCGCTGGACAACGGGCTCGCGCCCGCCGCCTCCCTGCCGGAACAGGCTCGCGCCCTGGCCGCCTTCCTGCGCCACGGCCTGGCCGACATCCCTACACAGGAGTAACCGCATGAACCTCTTCAAGAGCGACTATTTCGACAACATGGACCTGGCCGACATCCGCGACAAGGTCGAGGCGAACGAGCGCCTCTCCTTCGAGGACGGCGTGCGCCTCTTCCAGTGCCCCGAGCCGCTGGCGGTGGGCGCACTGGCTCACCGCATGCGCACCCGCATGCACGGCGACAAGGCGTTCTACGTGGTCAACCGCCACGTCAACTACACCAACGTCTGCGTCAACGGCTGTGTGTTCTGCGCCTACCAGCGCGAGGAAGGCCAAAGCGGCGGCTTCGTGCTCACCCGCGAGGACGTCCTGGCCAAGCTCGAGGCCGCGCCGCTGCCGCCGCGCGAGGTTCACATCGTTGGCGGCTGCCATCCCAGGCTCGGCCTGGCCTATTTCGAGGACATCCTGTCCGCCGTGCACGAGCGCTACCCGGACGCGGTCCTGAAATGCTTCACCGCCGTGGAGATCGCCCACTTCGCCCATCTCGAAAACATTTCCACCCGCGAGGTCCTGACCCGGCTCAAGTCGGCCGGGCTGGGCATGCTGCCCGGCGGAGGGGCCGAGATCTTCGCCCCCAAGGTCCGCGAGCAGCTCTGCCCGCGCAAGGCCACGGCCGACGAGTGGCTGGCCATCCACGAACAGGCCCATGGGCTCGGGCTCAAGACCAACGGTACCATGCTCTTCGGCCATATCGAGACCATCGAGGAGCGCGTGGACCACCTCGTCCGGCTGCGCGAGTCCCAGGACCGCAGCCACGGGTACACCTGCTTCATCCCCCTGCCCTTCCTGACCGAGAACAGCCGGCTGGCCATCGACAATCCCCTGACCGGGCTGGAGGAACTCAAGACCATCGCGGTCTGCCGCCTGCTGCTCGACAACATCCCGCACATCAAGGCCTACTGGGTCATGCTCGGGGTCAAGCAGGCCCAGGCCGCGCTCAAGTTCGGGGCCGACGACTTCGACGGCACGGTCGTCGAGGAGAAGATCGGCCACGAGGCCGGGGCCGACTCCCAACAGGGGCTGTCCCGGTCCGAACTCGAAGACATGATCCGGGGGTGCGGCTGCACACCGGTGGAGCGCGACGGCTTTTTCAACGAGGTGTAGGAATGCCTCCGGCGGCCGGGGGAAGGGAAGGGAAACCCTTGAAAAGGGCTTTCCCTTCCCTTCCGGACTCCCATCCCATCCTTCCTGAGCCTCTGGGGCCGCTTCGCGGGGTGGGTAGCGAGATTATTGAGCAAGAGAGATAGTTATGATGCTTGAATATATTTTCGACAAGGTGTTGGCCGGGGAGCGCATCAGGTTCGGCGAGGCCGAGCGACTGTATGCCGAGGCGGATTTTTACGACCTCGGCTGGCTGGCCCACCGGGTGCGGCTGCGTAGGCATCCCGAGCCGGTGGTCACCTATGTGGTGGACCGGAATATCAACTATTCCAACGTCTGCGTCTGCTGCTGCAAGTTCTGCGCGTTCTTCTGCGAGCCCGGCGACAAGGACGCCTACGTACTCTCCTTCGAGGAGATCGGGCGCAAGATCGACGAGACCAAGGCGCTGGGCGGCACCCAGATCCTCATGCAGGGCGGGCACCATCCGGACCTGCCGCTGACCTGGTACGAGGACATGCTCCGTTGGATCAAACAAAACCATCCGGTGCACATCCACGCCTTTTCCCCGCCCGAAGTGGTCTTCTGGAGCGAGAAGGAGGGCATCTCCATTGCCGAGGTCATCCGGCGGCTGCGCGCGGCCGGGCTGGACTCCATCCCCGGCGGCGGCGCCGAGATTCTGGTGGACGAGGTCCGCTCGCGGGTGGCCCCGAACAAGTGCCCGTCCGACCAATGGCTGGGCGTCATGGAAGAGGCCCACAGGCAGGGGCTCCGCACCACCGCGACCATGATGTTCGGACACCTCGAAACCCCGGCCCAGCGGCTGGAGCATCTCTTCCGCGTACGCGAGGTCCAGGACCGCACCGGCGGGTTCACCGCCTTCATCCCCTGGACCTTCCAGCCCGACCACACGGCCCTGCCGAACTGCCGCAAGCTGACCAGCGTGGAATACCTGCGCACCCTGGCCGTATCGCGCATCGTCCTGGACAACGTGGACAACGTCCAGGTCTCCTGGGTGACCATGGGCCCCAAGATCGCCCAGTTGGCCCTCTATTTCGGCGGCAACGACTTCGGCTCGACCATGATCGAGGAGAACGTGGTCAAGGCCGCGGGCGTGGCCTTCCGCCTGTCCCGCGAGGAAATCCGCCGTCTGGTCGAAGGGGCCGGGTTCACGCCCTGCCAACGGACCATGGACTATACCCTGATGGAGGCAAAATAATGCCCGTCCGCCTAGGAAAAATCGGCTATCTCAACGTCCTGCCCATATACCACCCACTGGAAACCGGCATCCTGCCCATGGACTGCGAGGTCACCTCGGGCCCACCCGCCGAACTCAACCAGCTCATGGATGCGGGCAAGCTCGACGTGTCCGCCTGCTCCAGTGTGGAGTACGCCCGGCATGCCGACAAATACTTCCTCATCCCGAACATCGGCATCGGCAGTCGGGGGCCTGTGCAGAGCGTACTGCTCCTCAGCCGCCGCCCCGTGGAAGAACTGGACGGCAGGACCATCCTGGTCAGCGCCCAGACCCACACCTCGGCGGCCCTACTCCGCGTGCTTCAGGCCAAGCTGTGGAACATCAAGACGGTGTTCACCACGGGCAGCGCCACCGACGTCCTCGGGACCGGGGAGCGCCCCCAGGCCATCCTGTGCATCGGTGACGAGGCCCTGAACCTGCGCTACCACCCGGACTACCCGTACCGCATCGACCTGGGCGAGGCCTGGCGCGAACTGACCGGCCTGCCCTTCATCTTTGGCGTCTGGATCGTCCGGCGCGAAAGCTGGGAACGGGATCGAGAAAAGGTGGAGCAGGCCTCAAGGCTGCTGCTCGCGGGCAAACGCTGGGGAGAGGAGAACATCGGCGACGTCTGCGTCATGGCGGCCGAGGAAAGCTGCCTCAACGACGAGGAGATGTGCTCCTACTTCGACGGCCTGGTCTACGACCTCGGCCCCGAGGAGCAGGAGGGGATGCGGGCCTTCTATGAAAGCCTGGTGGAGACCGGGATCATCGACAGGGCTCCGGAGCTGGTCTTCCTGCCCTGACGCCCTACCCGTGGAACTCCACGAAGGCCTTGAGCGCCGGGAACATGTACCGGCCGCTGTGGTGGATGAGGTAGAACTCCCGGCGCCCTTCCAGGGCCGGGGCCTTGATGCGCACGACCTCGCCGCTGTCCAGCAGTGACTGAGCGGCCAGCTTGGAGGTGAAGCACATGCCCACCCCGTGCACGGCGTGAGCCAGGCTCTCGCAGGTCCCTTCCACCTTGCAGCGGATGTTCAGGTTCTGCAGGGAGCAGCCCGCCTTGTTCAGGGCGTTCTCCAAAACCATCCGCGTGGCCGATCCCTGAATCCGCATGATCCACGGCAGTTGCACAAGCTCGTCCATGGTCGGCTCGTCCACAACGGGCAGCCAAGGCGCGTTGGGCGAGGCCACCAAGATGGTCTCGTCGCGGGCCAGGAGCTTGGCCGTCAACTCCTCTTCCTCGGGCCGCTTGCCCACGATGCCCACGGGCCAATCGCCGGAGGCAACCCTCTTTATGACCTCGGACGAATCGCCGGTGTGAACGATAAACGAGACCTCGGGGTACTTGGCGGAAAAGGATTTGAGCAGTTCCGGCAGGATGCTGTGGGACGGGATGGTGCTGCACCCCACCTGCAACTCGCCGACAACCCGGTCGCGCAGGACCTCGATGGCAGCCTTGGCCCGGTCCAGATTCCGGAAGATGGTCACCATGCTCTCATAGAGCACGTCTCCGGCCTGGGTGGGCATGATCTTTCGCCCGAGACGGTCGAACAACTTGACGCCCAGTTCATCCTCGAGATTGGCCACGTGCGAACTGATGGTCGGCTGGGACAGGAACATGGCCTCTCCGGCTCTGGAAAAACTTTGCAATTCATAAACCTTGCAAAACGCTTCAAGCTTTCTGATGTCCATACAACCTATCCTCAAAATTGATGAAATCTATAGCTTAGAACAAAAAAAGGGCAGGCCTTCGGCCTGCCCTTGATTATTTATTCTTCGTCGGCCTTTTCGGCGGCTTCGGGAGTTTCCTCGGCCGTTTCCTCAGGCTTTTCCTCGGCCTTTTCAGGGGCCTTCTTGGGCTCTTCTTTCTTCTCGGCGGGCTTGGAAGCCTTCTTGGGCTCTTCCTTGGCCGGGGCTGCGGCGGCCGTTTCACCGGCCTTCTTGGTCAACTCGATGATGACCATGGGAGCGCAGTCGCCCTTGCGGGGCTGGGCCATCTTGACGATGCGGGTGTAGCCCCCGCCGGCTTCCGCAAAGCGGGGACCGATCTCGTCGAAGAGACGCTGAACCATCTGGTGGCTACCGAGGACCTTGTACGCCTGACGGCGGGAATGCAGGTCGTTGCGCACGGCCAGGGTGATGAGCTTGTCGGCAATGCGACGAAGTTCCTTGGCCTTGGCTTCGGTGGTGCGGATCTGCTCGTAGGTCAGGAGGGCGCGGGCCATGTTCTTGAACATGGCGGCACGGTGCGTATTGGACCGATTCAGTTTGCGGCCGGACTTTCTATGCCTCATTTTTCTCTTTCCTCTTCAACCATTCCTGGTATTTCTTGTCAAAATCCTCGACAGTCATGCCGAACTTCAAGGACATGCCGTCGAGAACCCGGCGGATCTCGTCCAGGGACTTGCGGCCGAAGTTCTTGGTCTTGAGCATGGTCTGTTCGGTGCGCTGAACCAATTCGCCCACCAACTGGATGTTGGCGGCCTTCAAGCAGTTGGTGGCGCGAACCGAGAGTTCGAGCTCGTCAATGGACTTGAAGAGGTTCGGGTTCAGATCGATGGAATCGTCCTCTTCCTCATGCGTCTCGGAGGAGGATTCGTCGAAGTTGATGAACACCGAAAGCTGGTCCTTGAGGATCTTGGCGCTGTATGCACAGGCATCCTCGGGAGTGACGGAACCGTCGGTCCACACTTCCAGGATGAGTTTGTCATAGTTCGTCATCTGGCCGACACGCGCCTGTTCGACGGAGTATGCGACCTTCTTGACGGGGGAGTAGCTGGCGTCGAGGACCATGGAGCCGATTTCATCGGTCAGCCCTTCGTGCATGTCGGCCGGGACGTAGCCCTTGCCCATGCGGACTTCCAATTCCATCTTCAGGGAGCGGTTTTCGGTCAGCGTGGCGATAAGCTGATCCTTGTTCAGAATGGTGACATTCTGGTTTTCCTGGATCATGCCGGCAGTGACCTGCCCCTTCTTGTTGGCTTCGAGGACCAAGCGCTGAGGCTCGTCCGTGGTCATGGCAATGCGAACCTGCTTCAGGTTCAGCACAACCTCGGTCATGTCCTCAAGAACCCCGGGCAGCGTGGTGAACTCATGCTGCACTCCCTCGATGGTCGCGCTGACGATGGCGCAGCCCTGCATGGAGGAGAGCAGAACCCGACGCATGGCGTTGCCGATGGTGGTGGCATAGCCGCGTTCTAAGGGTTCGCAGATGAATTTACCATACATCCTGGAGGACTTGGGATCGCGCACGAGGGACTCGGGCTTGACCAGTTCGCTCCAATTGCGGGTGTTGATGAGTTTGTCGCCGTTCTCAATAAGCATGTAGTCCCCTATTTACTTGGAGTACAATTCGACAATCAGCTGCTCGTTGATCGGGAACTGGATGTCTTCCCGGCTCGGCATGGCCTTAACCGTGCCCTTGAAGTTGGCGCCGTCGGATTCCAGCCACTCGGGGCAGCCGCGGCGGGCAATGACTTCCTGGGCCTCGTTGATCACGGGGATCTTGCGGGCTTCCTCACGGACCTCGATGACATCCTCGGCCTTGACCTGCATGGACGGGATGCTCACGCGGCGGCCGTTGAGCTTGAAGATGCCGTGACGGACCAACTGGCGAGCCTGGTCGCGGGAGTTGGCGAAGCCGAGACGATAGATCACGTTGTCGAGACGACGCTCCAACAGGAACAGCAGGTTGTGGCCGGCCACGCCCTTCATGCCCTCGGCACGCTTGTAGTACATACGGAACTGGCCTTCCAGGACGCCGTACATGCGGCGGACCTTCTGCTTCTCGCGAAGCTGGATGGCGTAGTCGGACATCTTGTGGCGCATGCGGCCGGCGTGTCCCGGAGGATAGGGCCGCTTCTCGTAGGCGCACTTGTCGGTGTAGCAGCGATCACCCTTGAGGAAGAGTTTCTCTCCCTCGCGGCGGCACAGCTTGCATTTAGCTTGAGTATATCTTGCCACGATTCTTCTCCTTAATTAGACCCTGCGGCGTTTGGGCGGACGGCAACCATTGTGGGGAATCGGGGTGATGTCCCGAATGAAGGTCACCTTGAAGCCGACGTTGTTGATGGCGCGCATGGCGGCCTCACGGCCGGAGCCGGGGCCCTTGACGTAAATGCCCACAGTGCGCATGCCGGAATCCTGGGCGCGCTTGGCGGCGGCTTCGGCAGCCATCTGGGCCGCGAAAGGAGTGGACTTGCGGGAACCCTTAAAATGAGCACCGGCGGAAGCCCAGCTGACGACATTGCCCTTGACGTCGGTGAAGGTCACGATCGTATTGTTGAACGTGGCCTTGACGTGGGCAATACCGACGGGAATATTCTTCTTCTCTTTTTTCTTCCCAGAGCGACGGGGTTTAGCCATTGCCTTAATCTCCGTTGAATAAAAGTCTTATAAGACGCAAGCGCACGCACGGGCGCGCCGGCGATAGTCTCTTGTCGAGCTATTTCTTCTTGCGGCCCATGACGGAACGGCGCGGCCCCTTGCGGGTGCGGGCGTTGGTCTTGGACTTCTGACCGCGAACGGGCAGACCGCGGCGATGGCGCAGACCGCGGTAGCAGCCGATGTCCATCAAGCGTTTGATGTTGGTGGTGATCTCACGGCGGAGATCGCCCTCAACCTTGTAGTTGTTCTCGATCTCGACGCGGATCTGGTTGACGTCTTCGGCAGTGAGGTCGTCACTGCTGGTCTTCCAGTCGATACCGGTGGTGTCGAGAATCTGCAGGGCCATGGTACGGCCGATGCCGTAGATGTACGTCAACGCGATATCGACGCGCTTGTTCCTCGGCAGATCAACGCCAGCAATACGTGCCATAGTTTTTACCCTCTATCCTTGACGCTGCTTGTGCCGGGGATTTTCGCAGATCACCCGCAGCACACCGTTGCGCCGAATTACTTTGCACTTGGAACACATTTTCTTCACAGAAGGTCTGACTTTCATGACCATCTCCAATGTCTAAATAACAATAATGCCCATACCCCCCTCGCGGGGGGTGGCCTTTTTAACGAAGCTGCGTTTTATACAGCCTTTTCGAACAAAGAGCAAGCCCGAATTACAGGCCCCCGAAGGAGCTAGTCGGACAGGCTCAATATTCTCGGTCCGTCGGAGGTCACGGCCACGGAGTGCTCGAAGTGAGCAGCCAGTGAACCGTCCTTGGTTACCGCAGTCCAGTTGTCGTCCAGAACCTCGACTTCGTGCGTTCCCAGTGTGACCATCGGCTCAATGGCAAGGACCATTCCGGCTTTGAGAGGAACGCCGGACAGCCCCCTGGGCACGAAGTTGGGGATCTCGGGCTTCTCATGAAGGTGACTGCCGATCCCATGACCTACAAAACGACGGACGATACCCAGGCCGAACCCTTCCACGTATGACTGGATTGCCGCGGAGATGTCATACAGATTGTTTCCGGGCCGGGCCTGCTCGATCCCTATATACAGAGACTCGCGGGTTACATCCATGAGTTTCTGCGCTTCATTGGAAACTTTGCCCACCCCGAAGGTGCGGGCGGAGTCTCCATGGAATCCCTTGTATTCGACACCCATGTCAAAACTGACGATGTCGCCCTCCTTGAGGATGCGCTCCTCGGAGGGAAAGCCGTGCACGATCTCCTCGTTGACCGAGCAGCACAGGGCGAAGGGGAATCCCTGGTATCCCAGGAAGTTCGGCCTTACACCGTACTCGTCGCAGCGTGCGCGGCAGATGTTCTCGAAGTACATGGTGGAAACGCCGGGTCTGACGTTTTCACCGAGTTCGTCGAGAATTCTGGAAACAAGGCGATTGGCCTCACGCATGAGGCCAATCTCTTTATCATTCTTGAGGAAGACGCCCCGAAACTTTTTCAAGACTAACGCCTTCCTTTGAGTTTATTGCCTTTCCCCATCAATCCCTCGTACTGGCGGGAGATCATGTAGGACTCGATCTGGCCCATGAAGTCCATGGCCACGCCGACCACGATCAGCAGGGAGGTGCCGCCGAAATAGAACGGGACGCCGAATTTGCTGATCAGGAGCATGGGCAGCACGCAGACCGCCGAGACATAAAAGGCGCCCCACAGGGTGATGCGGGCAAGCACCTTGTCGATGTACTCGCGGGTGCGGTTGCCCGGGCGGATGCCCGGGATGAACCCGCCCTGCTTCTGGATGTTCTCCGCGATTCCCTTGGGATCGAACATGATCGCCGTGTAGAAATAGCAGAAGAAGATGATGATTCCGATGTACAGGATATTGTACAGGATGGAATCGGGCCTGAAGTAGGCCGAGAAGTCCTGCAGGTACTTGTTGTTCGAGAACTGGGCAAGCGTTGCAGGGAACATCAGGATGGAGGACGCGAAGATCGGCGGAATAACACCGGCGGTGTTGATCTTCAGCGGCAGATGCGTGGTCTGCCCGCCGAACATGCGGCGTCCTTGCTGACGTTTGGCATAGTGAATGGGAATACGACGCTGTCCGCGCTCCATGAACACGATGAAGGCCAAGGTGGCCACCATCACGACCAGCAGGATGAGCAGGATGAACAAGGAGATCTCGCCCACGGTCATCAACTGCAGGGTATTGATCAGCGCGGCCGGAAGGCCGGCGACGATACCCGCGTAGATGATCAGCGAGATGCCGTTGCCGATGCCCTTTTCGGTCATCTGCTCGCCCAGCCACATCAGGAACACGGTGCCCGCGGTCAGGGTCAGGATCGTCATCAGCTTGAAGCCGATACCGGAATAGAGGACCATGGGGGCGCCCGTGGGCGAGCTCATGGACTCCAGACCGGTGGCGATGGCGAAACCCTGCACCACGGTGATGAGCACCGTGCCGTACCGGGTGTACTGGGTTATCTTCTTCCGGCCGGCCTCGCCTTCATCCTTCTGGAGACGTTTCAGCTCGGGGCTGACCACGGTCAGAAGTTGAAGGATAATCGAGGCCGAGATGTACGGCATGATACCCAGGGCGAAGATGGACATCCGTTTGAGTCCACCGCCGGAGAACATGTCGAACACGCCGAAGAGGGTGTTCTGCGCCTGAGCGAAGAACTCGGAAAGCGCGGCACTATCGACGCCGGGAATAGGGATGTGTATGCCCAACCGGTAGACAGCGAGCAGTGCGAACGTCCAGAGCAGCTTTTTACGCAGCTCCGGCAACCGGGCAATATTATCAACTCCTGACATCGTCTAAGTACCCTTCCGGATCAATAGTGAGTTTACGCCTCAATGGCCTTGGCGGTACCGCCGGCCTTGGCAATCTTGTCGGCGGCGGACGCGCTGAAGCGATGGGCTTCGATGGTCACGGCCTTGTCGACGTCACCGGTGCCCAGCACTTTGACCGGAGCGCCGCTCTTGACGACGCCGCGCTCGTACATGTCGGCAACGGTAATCTCATCCTTGCCTTCGAACAGGGCGATCAGGCGGCCCACGTTGACGGCTTCGTATTCTTCACGGAAGGGATTCTTGAACCCGCGCTTGGGCAGGCGGCGGGCCAGAGGCATCTGGCCGCCTTCGAAACCGGGGCGGACGCCGCCGCCGGCACGGGCATTCTGACCCTTGTGGCCCTTGGCGGCGGTCTTGCCCCATCCGGAGCCGGAGCCGCGCCCTATGCGCTTGCGGTTCTTATATTCTTCCGGGAAGGCGTAGAGTTCATGAAGTCTCATGATTCGGTAACCTCCACCAGGTGTCTGACCTTGTAGATCATTCCGCGGATGACGGGATTGTCATCGTGCTCTTTGACCTGATTGATCCTGCGCAGGCCCAGGGATTCCAGGGTCTTGACCTGGTCGGGCTTGCAGGCAATCTTGCTTTTGATCTGCTTGACTTTAATCACGGCGATATCCTTCTACTTTCTGGGAGTGGAGACCGTCACGCCGCGCAGGGCCGAGACCTCTTCCGCGCTCCGCAGGGACTCCAATCCGGCCATGGTGGCACGCAACACGTTGTGCGGATTGTTGGTGCCGATGGCCTTGGTCAGGATGTCATTGACGCCCACGGCCTCCATGATCGCACGAACGGGACCGCCGGCGATGATGCCGGTGCCTCGGCTGGCGGGCTTGAGCATGACGCGGCCCGCGCCGTAACGTCCCAGGACCTCATACGGGAGGGTGCCGTCCAACAGAGGAACATTGATCATGTTCTTCTTGGCGCGCTCACTCGCTTTGCGAATGGCTTCGGGCACTTCGTTGGCCTTACCCAGGCCGTAACCGACTCCCCCTTCACCGTCACCGACGACCACCAGGCAGCTAAAGCTGAAACGGCGGCCACCCTTGACAACCTTGGCGACGCGATTGAGGTAGACGATTTTTTCAATCAATCCACTGTCATTCTGTTCCATTTTACTTTCCTGGTGACTAGAATTTCAGCCCGCCTTCACGGGCGCCGTCGGCAAGGGCTTTGATCTTGCCGTGATAGATATATCCGTTCCGGTCGAAGACACAGGCCTCGATCTGCTTGGCCTTGGCGGCCTCGGCAATGGCCATGCCCACCTTGGCGGCAGAATCCTTGTTGGCCTTCAGCGCCTCGCCGTCCTTGTTCAGCACCTGAGTGCTGGCGGAGGCCAGGGTCACGCCGTTCACGTCGTCGACCAACTGGGCATAGAGATGCTGGTTGGAGCGATAGACGACCAGACGGGGCCGGACTTCGGTACCGGAGATCTTCTTTCTGATGCGGGGCTTGCGAAGAAGCCGCTGTGCATTCTTGCTTTTGCTCATGACTATTACCCCTACTTGGAACCGGACTTACCGGCCTTGCGGCGAATGATCTCGTCGAGGTACTTGATGCCCTTGCCCTTGTAGGGTTCGGGCGGACGCACACGACGGATCCGGGCCGCAATTTCACCGACAAGCTGCTTGTCGATGCCCTCGATGGTCAGCTTGGCGCCTTCCACCTTGGCCTCCAGACCGGCGGGCAGGTCGAACTCGACCGGGTGGGAATACCCGACGGCCAGAACGACTTTCTTGCCCTGCACGGACACCTTGTATCCGACGCCGATGACTTCCAGGGTCTTGGAAAAGCCCTTGGTCACGCCATCCACGCAGTTGGCGAGCAGGGTCCTACGAAGACCGTGCTGGCCGCGCGCCTGGCGGGAATCATCCACGCGGGAGACATACACCTTGCCATCCTCTATCTTATACGCCACGGCCGGATCGACCGGGGTAGCCAAGGTCCCCTTGGGACCCTTGACCTGGATTTCGGAGGCTCCGACAGACACCTCGACACCCGAGGGGATGTCGATGGGATTCTTTCCTATACGAGACATAACGGAACCTCTTTACCAGATTTCGCAGAGCAGCTCGCCGCCGACGTTGGCCTCTTTGGCCTTGGCGCCTTCAAGCAGCCCTTTGGAGGTGGACACGATACAAATACCGATGCCGTTCTGGACACGGGGGATATCAGAAGCACCAACGTACACGCGACGACCGGGCTTGCTGACCTTCTTCAGGCCAGTAATGAGCGGTTTGCCGTCGGCGTACTTGAGGGTAATACTGATGTCCCTGTCCTCGACAGCGTAGTCGGCGATATAACCTTCTTCCTTCAGGATACCCGCGATGGAAGACTTCATCTTCGAAGTCGGGACAGCGACATCGGTGTGATAGGCGCCGTACGCATTCCGGATGCGGGTCAACATGTCGGCTACAGGATCAACAACAGCCATTTCATTTCTCCTTAATTACCAGCTCGCCTTGCGGACGCCGGGCAGTTCGCCGGCGAGAGCCTTGTTGCGGAAGCAGATACGGCAGATTCCGTACCGCCTCAGAAAAGCCCGAGGACGGCCACAAATCGGGCACCGATTGTAAGCGCGGACCTTGAACTTGGGTTTGCGGCTCGCCTTGACGCGTAAGCTTGTTTTGGCCACTTTCCGTCCTCCTACTTTTTAAAGGGCATGCCAAGGAGATCGAGGAGGGTCTTGCCTTCCTTGTCCGTCTTGGCCGTGGTCGCCACGGTGACGTTCATGCCCTTCACCAGCTCCACCCGGTCGATGTCGAGCTCGGGGAAGATGGTGTGTTCCTTGATGCCAAGGGTGAAGTTCCCGCGGCCGTCGAAACCGCGGTCGGGGATGCCGCGGAAGTCGCGGACCCGAGGCAGTGCGAAGCTCACGAGCTTGTCGTAAAAGTCCCACATGGCATCGTCGCGCAGGGTGACGCGGCAACCGACCGGTTGTCCCTCGCGCAGCTTGAACTGGGCGATGGACTTCTTGGCCAGGGTTACCACGGCCTTCTGGCCGGCGATGGCGGTCAGTTCCTCGACGGCGGCATCGATGAGCTTGCTGTTCTGGCTGGCTGCACCGAGGCCGATGTTCAGGGAGATCTTCGTCATTCTCGGGATCTCCATGGACGAGGTGTAACCGTACTCCTTCTGGAGCTCGGGGACGACCTTTTCATTATACACTTTTTCGAGACGTGTCATACTGATACCTATTTGAAGGTCTCGTTGCACTTCTTGCAGAAGCGCACCTTCTTGCCGTCTTCAGTCTTCTTGTACCCTACCCGCGTGGGCTTGGTGCAGGCGTCGCACACAATAGCCACATTGGATACATGGATAGGGGCTTCCTTCTCGATAATGCCGCCGGGCTGCTGGGCATACGGGTTGGCCTTGGTATGGCGCTGGACCATGTTGACCTTCTCGACCAGGACCTTGTCCTGCTTCTTGAGGATCTTCAAGACCTTGCCGACCTTTCCCTTGTCCTTCCCGGCGATGACCATGACCTTGTCGTCTTTACGGATTTTAGTCTTCATCGTCATTTCCTTACAGAACCTCGGGAGCGAGGGAAACGATCTTCATGAAACCGGCGGCGCGCAACTCACGGGCCACGGGACCGAAGATACGGGTCCCGACAGGCTCCATGTTGTTGTTGAGCAGCACGGCGGAATTGTTGTCGAACTTGATGTAGGAACCGTCGGGACGACCGAGTTCCTTCTTGGTGCGGACGACAACCGCCTTCATGACCGAGCCCTTCTTCACCTTGGAATGGGGCATGGCCTCCTTAACGGACACTACGATAATATCTCCGACGCTGGCGTAACGGCGCTTGGAACCGCCGAGGACCTTAATACAGGCGACCTTCTTGGCTCCGGAGTTGTCAGCCACGTCGAGATTGGATTCAACCTGGATCATATGATTTCCTCCTAATCCCTAGACGGCCTTTTCGAGAATCTTCACCAGGTGCCAGCGCTTGCGCTTGGACATAGGCCTCGATTCGACAATCTGCACCGTATCGCCAACACCGCAGTCGTTGGCCGGATCATGGGCCATGAACTTTTTGCGGCGGCGGATGTACTTCTTCAGCAGCGGATGCTTCACCAGGGTCTCGACGCGGACGACGATGGTCTTGTCGGCTTTGTCGGAGATGACCAAACCGGTGAGCAGGCGCTTGTTGCCTTGGTATTTGAACTCAGCCATTTCTTACGCTCCCTGTCGTTCCCGCTGAATAGTCAGGATACGGGCGATGGTCTTCTTGACGCCGGAGAGGGCCTGCGTGTTTTCCAGCTGAGCGGTCGCATGCTTGAAGCGCATGGTGAACAGCTCGTGCCGGGATTCGTTCAGCTTCTCTGCCAGTTTGGCGTCATCCAGTTCACGAAGTTCCTTGGAAGTCATCTTACAGACCCTCCTTCACAACGATGGCCGTCTTGATCGGCAGCTTGTAGGAAGCGCGCTTGAGGGCCTCCTTGGCAAGTTCGATGTCAACGCCCTTCACTTCGTACATGATGCGGCCCGGTTTCACCGGCGCGACCCAACCGTCGGGAGCGCCTTTACCCTTGCCCTGACGGACTTCCGCGGGCTTGGAGGTGGTGGGGTGATCAGGGAAGATGCGGATCCAGACCTTACCGCCGCGCTTGATGTGCCGCATGATGGCGACACGGGCGGACTCGATCTGCTGGTTGGTGATCTTTCCGTGCTCCAATGCCTTCAGCCCGATATCGCCGAAGGACACCATGTTACCCCGTTGGGCCTTGCCTCTGAGTCGGCCTTTCTGCCATTTTCTGAATTTAACTCTTTTTGGAGCAAGCATTACTGTTGTACCTCTTTGTCCAGAATCTCACCCTTGAAGATCCAGACCTTGACGCCGATCACGCCGTAGGTGGTCGAAGCCTCGGCGAAACCGTAGTCGATGTCGGCACGGAGAGTGTGCAGGGGCACACGCCCATCACGGTACCATTCGCCGCGGGCGATTTCAGCGCCGGCAAGGCGGCCTGCGCACGCGACTTTGATACCCTCGGCGCCGAATTTCCTGGCAAGGCCCACCGTACGCTTCATGGCACGGCGGAAGGCAATTCGACGTTCGAGCTGCTGGGCAATGTTCTCAGCTACGAGCTGAGCTTCAACCTCCGGTCTACGGATCTCGTTGACCTCAATGGTGAACTCGGTTTGAAACTTGCTGCGCAATTCCTCACGCAACTTTTCTATCTCAACACCCTTGCGGCCGATGACGATACCGGGACGCGCGGTGTGGATGATCAGCCGAATCTTGCCGCCGGCCCGCTCGATCTCGATGCGGGAAACGCCGGCCTGATACAGTTTTTTCTTGACGAACTTGCGGACCTGGTCGTCCTGGAAGACGAACGCAGGATAGTCCTTCTTGCTGTACCAGCGGGACAGCCAGTTCTTGTTATACCCCAGACGAAAACCGTAAGGATGTACTTTCTGTCCCATACTACTGTTCCTTGACTACGATGGTGATGTGACTGGTGCGCTTCCGGATGCGATAGGCGCGGCCCATGGCACGCGGCTGGATACGCTTCCAGGTGGGACCCTCGTTGACCACGACCGAATCGACGATCAGGGAGTCAACGTCGACGCCGGGCATCTGCTCCGCATTGGAAATGGCGGAGTACAGCACCTTGCTGAGAATGTCGGCGGGCTTCTTCGGGGTGAACCGGAGGATGTTCAGGGCATCTTCGACGCCCTTGCCCTTGATGTTCTCGGCCACGATGCGGGCCTTGCGCGGAGACACGCGGATGAACTTGGCAACTGCTTTGGCTTCCATAGTGCGCTCCCCCTACTTCTTCTTGTCGGCGACGTGGCCGAAGTAGGTGCGGGTCGGGGAAAATTCACCCAGCTTGTGTCCGACCATGTTTTCGGTCACGAACACGGGGATGAACTTCCGGCCATTGTGGACGGCGAAGGTCATACCGACCATCTCGGGGACGATCGTGGAACGGCGGGACCAGGTCTTGATCACGCGGCGGTCCTGATTCTCGGCGGCCACTTGGATTTTCTTGATCAGGTGACCGTCCAGGAACGGGCCCTTTTTAAGAGATCTAGGCATTGGTTATACTCCTACTTCTGGCCGCGGCGTTTGACGATGAGCTTCGAGGAAGCCTTCTTGCGGTTCCGGGTCTTGTAGCCCTTGGCCGGGGTACCCCACGGGGACACCGGATGGCGACCACCGGAACTGCGTCCCTCACCACCACCCAGCGGGTGATCGATCGGGTTCATTGCCACACCACGGACCTTCGGGCGACGGCCAAGCCAACGATTCCGTCCGGCCTTACCGATCTTGATGTTCTCGTGATGAATGTTTCCAACCTGGCCGATGGTGGCGCAACAGGTGGCCAGGACCTTGCGGACCTCGCCGGAGGGCATGCGCAGAAGCGCGTACTTGCCTTCCTTAGCGATGAGCTGGGCATAGGTGCCGGCGGCACGGCAGAACTGGCCGCCGTTGCCGGGGTACAGCTCGATGTTGTGCACGACGGTACCGGTCGGAATCTGGGTCAAGGCCATGGCGTTGCCGGGCTTGATGTCGGCGCCTTCACCGGCGGTGATGACGTCGCCCTGATTCAGGCCGACAGGGGCCAGGATGTAGCGCTTCTCGCCGTCCGCGTAGTGCAGCAGGGCGATGCGGGCGCTGCGGTTCGGATCGTACTCGATCTCGGCCACCTTGGCGGGCACGCCAAGCTTGTTCCGCTTGAAGTCAATCAAGCGGTACAGGGACTTGTTGCCGCCGCCGCGGCGACGCATGGTGACACGACCGTTGTTGTTGCGTCCGGCCTTTTTGGTCAGACCTTTGGTCAGCGACTTCTCGGGAGTGGTCCGGGTGATCTCCGCGAAATCGGAGATGGTCTGGAACCGGCGGCCCGGAGAAGTAGGCTTCAGCTTACGGGTTGCCATGGTTACACTCCTTCGAAGATTTCGATTTTATCGCCGGCGGCAAGCTTGACGTAGGCCTTCTTGTAACCGGGGACGCGGCCACCGGTCAGACGGCCCATGCGCTTGCGCGGCGCGGCTTTCTTGGCCACGATATTCACGGACTCGACTTTGACGTCGAAGGCTGCTTCAACGGCCTTCTTCACCTCGATCTTGTTGGAATCGGGGTGGACGTAAAAAGAGACGTGATTGGATTGCTCCTTGGCCTCGTTGGCCTTCTCGGAGACCACAGGCTTGAGCAGGACTTTCGAATAATCCATTACTTCAACCTCTCTTGAACGTCTTGGGCGGCGGCCTCGAGCATGACCAGCTCGGGGTACAGCAGCACGTCGTAAACATTCAGCTTGTCGGCTTCGATGACCTTGATGTGGGGCATGTTCCTTGCGGACATCTCCAGGTTCTTGTCGGCGTTCTTGGCGACAATCAGGGTCTTGTTCAGGCCGAGGTTCTGGGCGACTTCGGCAAAGGCCTTGGTCTTGATCTCGGGGAGATCGATGGACTTGACCACCGTCATCTTCTCTTCGGAGACGCGGGAGGACAAAGCCATCTTGAGGGCCAATTTGCGCACCTTCTTGTTGACCTTGAAGGCGTAGTCGCGGGGCTGGGGTCCGAAGAGGACGGCACCACCGCGCCACAGGGGCGAACGGGTGGAACCGGCCCGGGCACGACCGGTGCCCTTCTGGCGCCACGGCTTGCGGCCGCCGCCGGATTTCAGACCACGGGTCTTGGTGGCGTGGGTGCCCTGGCGCTGGGAGGCGCGCTGGGCGCGGACGACCTGGTTGAGGATTTCGGGCATGATCTCCACCTCGAAAACCTCGGGGGCCAGCTCGAAGTCGCCAACCTTCTTGTTATTCTGATCTACAACTTGAATTTTTGCCATGTCGTATACCTCTTAGCCGTTCTTGCGGATCATCACGAGGCCGTTGTTGGGGCCGGGGACCTGCCCCTTGACCAGGAGGACGTTGTCCTCGGGCCTGACATCGACGATTTCCACGTTGCTCAAGGTTACGCGTGCGTTACCCATCTGGCCGGGCATCTTCTTGCCCTTCCAGACACGGCCGGGGAAAGTCGCGTTACCGACGGAACCGGGGACGCGATGCACTTTCTCGGCACCATGGGAGGCGCGGGAGCCGGCGAAGTTGTGACGCTTCATGACGCCCTGGAAACCCTTACCCTTGGAGGTACCGGTAACCTTGACCTTTTCACCGGCCGCAAAGATATCGACGGTGATCTCCTGGCCCAGTTCGTACCCTTCCACTACCTCGAGGGGGAATTCCTTGAGGTGGCGGTACAGGTCCTTGCCGGCCTTGGCCATGTGGCCCTTAAGGGGCTTGTTCACCTTGCGCTCGGGCACGGAGTCGTAGCCGAGCTGCAGGGCGTTGTAGCCTTCCTTGTCCGTGGTCTTGATCTGCATGACCGGGCAGGGTCCCGCCTCGATAACGGTCACGGGGCAGATGGTACCATCGTCCTTGAAAATGCGGGTCATGCCCAGCTTTCTGCCAAGCAATCCGAGAGTCTTAGCCATAACTATACTCCTAGAGCTTGATCTCGACGTCCACACCGGCGGGCAAGGAAAGCTTGCCCAGGGCGTCAACGGTCTGCTGAGTGGGTTCAAGGATATCCAGAAGACGCTTGTGAATGCGCATCTCGAACTGCTCGCGGGACTTCTTGTCCACGTGAACGGATTTCTGGACGGTGGTACGATGAATGTCGGTGGGCAGCGGCACGGGGCCGGCAATAGCCGCACCGGTATTCCGGGCGGTGTCAACGATCTCGGTGACAGCCTTGTCCAGAATACGGTAATCGTATGCTCTCAGTTTGATTCTGATGCGATCGCTCGCCATCGAAGCAGCCATAGTGCTTTCTCCTCAAAGGATTTATCTTTACCGCGCCCGAAAAGAAAAAGGCGCCGAACTGTGCAGCGGTCGGGTTGAGTACACCCGCACCGCCACACTGTCAAGCAAAGGGAAAATCCTAGGCTCTACGTTTAGTCGTTTCCTTTCATCAATTCTTCGGCCAAGTTGTTCGGCAATTTCTCGTAGTGGTCGAACTGCATGGTGAAGGTCGCCCGGCCCTGGGTCTTCGAACGAAGATCCGTGGCGTAACCGAACATCTCGGACAGCGGCACAAAGGACCGGATGACCTGCACGCCCGTGCGGGCTTCCATTTCGCCCACCCGGCCGCGGCGGCCGTTCAAGTCTCCCATGACGTCGCCGAGGTAGTCCTCGGGGGTGACCACTTCCACCGACATGATCGGCTCGAGCAGTACCGGCTTGGCGCCTCTGCAGGCTTCCTTGATGGCCAGGGAACCGGCGATGTAGAAGGCCTGCTCGCTGGAGTCGACTTCATGGTAGGAGCCGAAGACCAGTTTGACCTTCACATCGACGACCGGGAACCCGGCCATGATGCCGTTCTTCATGGCATCCTGGATGCCCTTGTCCACGGCGGGGATGTATTCCTTGGGAATCACGCCGCCCTTGATCTCGTCCACGAACTCGTAGCCCTTCTCGGGGTTGGGCTCGACCTCGATGACGACGTGGCCGTACTGGCCACGACCACCAGACTGCTTGGCATGCTTGACATCGACCTTGTTCGGCGCGGAGATGGTCTCTCGATAGGCCACGCGGGGCGCGCCCACGTTGGCGTTCACGTTGAACTCGCGCAACAGGCGGTCAACAATGATCTCGAGGTGCAACTCACCCATTCCGGCGATCAGGGTCTGTCCGGTTTCCTCGTCGCCCTTGACGCGGAAGGACGGGTCCTCCTTGGCCAGCTTGACGAGGGCGGCGGACAGGGTGTCGCGGTCTGCCTTGGTCTTGGGTTCGATGGCCACTTCGATAACCGGCTCGGGGATGTCCAGGGACTCCAGAACCACAGCGCGCTTGAGGTCGCACAGGGTATCGCCGGTGGCCACGTTCTTGAGGCCGACGGCGGCAACGATGTCGCCGGCGTATGCCTCTTTAATTTCCTCACGCTTGTTGGCGTGCATCTTGAGCAGACGACCGATGCGCTCCTTCTTGCCGGTGGCCGCGTTCATGAACGTGGCGCCGGACTCGATCTTGCCCGAGTAGAGGCGCAGGAAGGTCAGGTGACCGACGAACGGGTCGGTCATGAGCTTGAAGGCCAGCGCGGCCAGGGGCTCGTCATCGTCGCAGGGGCACTCGATGGGCTCCTCGGTCTTCGGGTCCATGCCCTTCATGACCACGACGTCCAGAGGGCTGGGCAGGTAGTCGACGACGGCGTCGAGCAGCGGCTGCACGCCCTTGTTGCGGAACGCGGTGCCGCACAGGACCGGACAGATGGTCAGGTTCGTGGTGGCCTTGCGCACACCCTCGCGGATCTCCTCGGGGGTCAGCTCCTCGTCGGCCATGTACTTCTCGAGGAGGCTTTCATCCTCCTCGGCGATGGCTTCGATCATCTCGGCGCGCATCTCTTCGTACTGGTCCTGGAGGTTGGCCGGGACCTCGGTGGTGGTGAAGCTGGCGCCGTGATCCTTGTGATCATATATATATGCCTTGCCCTCGATCAGGTCGACGACGCCTTCGAAGTCGTCCTCGGCCCCGATGGGCAACTGCAGAGGAACAGCCTTGGCGCCCAGGCGGGTCTTCATCATGCGGACGCAACGGAAAAAGTCCGCGCCGATGCGGTCCATCTTGTTGACGAAGGCCATGCGGGGCACTTTATACCGGTCGGCCTGACGCCACACGGTCTCGGACTGCGGCTCGACGCCCGCAACGGAGTCGAAGACGGCGATGGCGCCGTCCAGGACGCGCAGGGCGCGCTCGACTTCCATGGTGAAGTCCACGTGGCCCGGGGTGTCGATGATGTTGATGCGGTGCTCACGCCAAAAGCAGGTGGTCGCGGCAGACGTGATGGTGATGCCGCGCTCCTGCTCCTGAACCATCCAGTCCATGGTGGCCTCGCCGTCATGGACCTCACCGATCTTGTGGGACACGCCGGTGTAGAACAGGATTCGCTCGGTAGTGGTAGTCTTGCCCGCATCGATGTGGGCCATGATACCGATATTGCGCTGTTTGTCTCTGGGTACTTTTCTCGCCACTGTACTTCTCCGTGACTACCAGCGGTAGTGGGCGAAAGCCTTGTTGGCTTCAGCCATCTTGTGGGTGTCTTCGCGCTTCTTCACTGCGCCGCCACGGTTGTTGAAGGCGTCCAGCAACTCGCCGGACAGGCGGGCGACCATGCCCTTCTCGCCGCGGCCGCGGGCGTAGCCGATGGCCCAGCGGATGGCCAGAGCGGTCTGCCGGTCGGGGCGCACTTCCATGGGCACCTGGTACGTCGCGCCGCCGACACGGCGGGACTTGACTTCCAGGGCGGGACGGATGTTGTCCAGGCACTTCTCGAAGGCGCGCAACGGGTCTTCGTTGGTCTTCTCGGCCAGGATTTCGATGGCCTTGTAGAAAATTCTTTCCGCAGTGGACTTCTTGCCGTCCAGCATCAGACGGTTGATGAAGCGGGTGATGAGCTTGCTGCCGTATACGGGATCCGGCAGGATCTGCCGCTTGGCGACAGGACCTTTACGAGGCATTTTTTTCTCCTTGAATTTCGGCCGGGGGGACATTATTTCGGGCAGCCTCCGCCCTACTTTGTCATCCCACCCCGGGCATTGCGAATAAAGCTATAACCTTATTTCGGGCGCTTGGTGCCGTACTTGGAACGGCCGCGGCGACGATCGTCGACACCGGAGGTATCGAGGGTACCGCGAACGATGTGGTAACGGACACCGGGAAGGTCCTTCACACGGCCGCCGCGGATCAGAACCACGGAGTGTTCCTGCAGGTTATGGCCTTCACCACCGATATAGGCGGTGACTTCCATGCCGTTGGTCAGGCGCACACGGGCGACCTTGCGAAGCGCGGAGTTCGGCTTCTTCGGGGTCGTGGTGTACACTCTGGTGCAAACGCCTCGACGCTGAGGGCATTCCATCAGGGCCGGGGTTTTCTTCCGCTTGGGCTGCGCTTCGCGGCCCTTGCGGATGAGCTGGTTAATGGTGGGCATTCATCCTCCAATCATTAGTTAATACGATACCTGTGCGCAATTCATGCGCAAAGAGGACCGCAAGTACCTCATTCGCCCGAACGTTGTCAAGGCATTTCGCCCTGCGAGCGTGTGTACTTTTGGGTCCCGCCCGGCAAAAAAGTTGGAGAGGCGTGGCCTCTCCAACTTTTTCAATCAGTTATATCAAGCGCTGCCGAGTTATTAATTTCGGCCGCATTACACCGACGGCACATCCACCAGGAGCGGGCTTTCCTCCAACTCCTCGAGGAACTTGTCGGGGCGTTCCGGCTGGTCGGGCACGCTGATCTCGGAGTCCGTGTACTTGCGGAATCCGGTTCCGGCGGGCACCAACCGACCGACGATGACGTTTTCCTTCAGACCGTGCAAATAGTCGGTCTTGCCCTTCAGGGAGGCCTCGGTCAGGACCTTGGTGGTCTCCTGGAACGAGGCGGCCGAGATGAAGGAGTCCGTGGACAGGGAGGCCTGGGTGATGCCCAGGACCAGAGTCTCGGCAACCGCGGGCTTGCCGCCCTCGGCCGAGACCCGGGCATTCTCCTCCATGAACCGCAGCTTGTCCACCTGCTCGCCGATGAGGAAGGTGGTGGAGCCGGGGTTCAGGATCGAGACCTTCTTGAGCATCTGGCGCACGATGATCTCGATGTGCTTATCGTTGATGTTGACGCCCTGGAAGCGGTACACGTCCTGGATCTCTTCGACCAGGTAGCGGGCCAGGTGCTTCTCGCCCTTGATCCGCAGGATGTCGTGCAGCTCCGGGGAGCCTTCGGTCAGCAGGTCGCCGGCCTCGACGAAGTCGGACTCCTGGACCGTGATGTGCTTGCCCTTGGGAATGAGGAATTCCTGGGCGTCGCCGGTCTCGGGAGTGACCACGACCTTGCGCTTGCCCTTGGTCTCGGGACCGAAGGTGACGATGCCGTCGATGGACGAAACCACGCCCAGGTCCTTGGGCTTGCGCACCTCGAAGAGCTCGGCAACGCGCGGCAGACCGCCGACGATGTCCTTGGTCTTGGAGGATTCACGCGGCTTGCGCGCGATGACGTCGCCGGCGCGGACCTTGTCGCCGTCCTTGACCATGAGAATGGCTCCCACGGGCATGGCGAAGTTGGCGTCGATCTCGGTGCCGGGACGGTACACGGCCTTGCCGTCGTCGCCCAGCAGGGTGACGGCCGGACGGTAGTTGGTCGTGCGGTATTCCATGATGGTGAAGGACGCCTTGGAGGCACGGTCCTCCTGGACGGTCTTCCCTTCGATGATATCCTTGAACTTGATGGTACCGGACACGTCGACGATGAACGGCTCCATGTACGGATCCCATTCGGCCAGCGGCGTGCCCTTCTTGACCTCCTGGCCTTCGTCCACCAGCAGACGGGCACCGGACGGGAGCACGTATTTCTCACGCTCGCGGCCCTGCTCGTCCACGATGCCGACCTGGCAGCTCTTGCCGAGCACCATCTTGTCGCCGTCGGAGTTGGCGACGGTGCGCATGCGCGAGGTGATCACGCGGCCGTTGTGCTGGGACTCGATGCTCGAGGACTCGATCTCCTTGGATGCGGTACCGCCGATGTGGAAGGTACGCATGGTCAGCTGGGTGCCGGGCTCGCCGATGGACTGCGCGGCGATGATGCCGACGGTCTCACCCACGTTGACCAGGTGCCCGCGGGCCAGGTCGCGTCCGTAACACATGGCGCAGACGCCCTGCTTGGATTTGCAGGTCAGGCCCGAGCGGATGACGATGGAGTTCACGCCGGAAGCGTCGAGCTTCTTGGCGTACTGGGCATCGATCATGGTGTTGGCGGGGATGACCAGCTCGCCGGTCTCCTCGTCGTAGGTGTCGAACATGGTCACGCGGCCCAGCACTCGCTCGGCCAGCCGCTGCTTGATCTCGCCGCCCTTGATGTAGTGGGTCAGCTCCAGGCCGTCCACGGTGCCGCAGTCCAGCTCGGACACGGTCACATCCTGGACGACGTCGACCAGACGGCGGGTCAGGTAGCCGGAGTTCGCGGTCTTGAGCGCGGTATCGGCCAGGCCCTTCCGGGCGCCGTGGGTGGAGATGAAGTACTGCAGGACGGACAACCCTTCGCGGAAGCTCGCGGTGATCGGGGTCTCGATGATCTCGCCCGAGGGCTTGGCCATCAGGCCGCGCATGCCGGCCAACTGCCGCATCTGGTCCTGGTTGCCTCGAGCGCCGGACGTGGCCATCATGTAGATGGGGTTGAAGCTCGAGTTGACCTCGGTGTTGCCGGTCTTGGGATCGGTCAGCACGTCGGTGGACATCTCCTGCATCATTTCGTTGGAGATGTCGTTGGTCACCTTGGTCCAGACGTCGACGATCTTGTTGTATTTCTCGGTACGGGTGATGATGCCGTCCTGGAACTGGTTCTCGATCTCGTCGACCTCGGCGTTGGCGGTCGCCAGCATCTTGGGCTTGTTGGCCGGAATCTTGAGGTCCTTGACGCCGATGGTCACACCGGCCCGAGTGGCGTACTCGTATCCGAGATCCTTGATGCGGTCGCACAGGATGACCGTGGCCTTGGTGCCCGCCAGACGGTAGGCGCCGGAGACCAGGGCGGCGATGTTCTTCTTGTTCAGCACGCAGTTGACCAGCTCGAACGGGACCTTTTCGGGCAGCAGCTCGGAAACGATGATGCGGCCGGTGGTGGTCTCGATGATCTCGCCGTTCATGCGTACCTTGATGCGGGCATGGATGCCGACCGCGCCGAAGTCGTACGCGGAGATGACCTCCTCGGGGCTCGAGAAGATCATGCCCTCGCCCTTCTCGAAGGAACGCGGCGTGGTCAGGTAGTACAATCCGAGGACGATGTCCTGGGACGGGTTGATGATCGGCGAGCCGTTGGACGGGCTGAGGATGTTGTTGGAGGACATCATCAGCACGCGGCACTCGATCTGCGCCTCCACGGAGAGCGGCACGTGCACGGCCATCTGGTCGCCGTCGAAGTCCGCGTTGTAGGCGGAGCAGACGAGCGGGTGCAGTTGGATGGCCTTGCCTTCGACGAGCAGCGGCTCGAAGGCCTGGATTCCCAGGCGGTGCAGGGTCGGGGCGCGGTTGAGCATGATCGGGTACTCGCGGACCACGTCCTCCAGGATATCCCAGACGACCAGGTCTTCGCGCTCGACCATCTTCTTGGCCGACTTGATGGTCGTGGCGATCTCGCGCTTCTCAAGCTCCGAGTAGATGAACGGCTTGAACAGTTCCAGCGCCATCTTCTTGGGCAGGCCGCACTGGTGCAGCTTCAGCTTCGGGCCGACCACGATGACCGAACGGCCGGAGTAGTCGACGCGCTTGCCGAGCAGGTTCTGGCGGAACCGGCCCTGCTTGCCCTTGATCATGTCGGACAGGGACTTGAGCGGTCGGCCGTTGGTGCCGGTGATGGCCCGGCCGCGGCGGCCGTTGTCGAACAGGGCGTCCACGGCTTCCTGCAACATGCGCTTCTCGTTGCGGATGATGATCTCGGGCGCGCCGAGCTCAAGCAGCCTCTTCAAGCGGTTGTTGCGGTTGATGACGCGGCGGTACAGGTCATTGAGGTCCGAGGTGGCGAAACGGCCGCCGTCCAGGGGGACCAGCGGGCGCAGCTCGGGCGGGATGATGGGAATCACTTCCATGATCATCCACTCGGGCTTGTTGCCGGACTCGAGGAAGGCCTCGACGATCTTCAGCCGCTTGGTGATTTTCTTCTTCTTGGTCTGGGACCGGGTGGTCTGCGATTCCTCGCGCAGCTCGGTGCGCAGGGTCGGCAGATCGAGCGCCTGGAGCATGGTCCGGACGGTCTCCGCGCCCATGCCCACGGTCAGGGCGTCCTCGCCGAAGTGGTCGATGACCTGGAAGTACTGGTCCTCGCTGACGACCTGGTGCTTCTTGAGCGGGGTCTCGCCCGGATCGAGCACGATGAAGGAGTCGAAGTACAGGACCTTCTCCAGGTCGGCCATGGTGATGTCGAGCAGCGTGCCGATCTTGGACGGCAGGGTCTTCAGGAACCAGATGTGCGCCACGGGCGCGGCCAGTTCGATGTGACCCATGCGCTCGCGGCGGACCTTGGAGGCGATGACCTCGACGCCGCACTTCTCGCAGACGATGCCGCGATGCTTCATGCGCTTGTATTTGCCGCAGTTGCACTCGTAGTCCTTCACCGGGCCGAAGATCTTGGCGCAGAACAGGCCGTCCCGCTCCGGTTTGAAGGTCCGGTAGTTGATGGTCTCCGGTTTTTTGACTTCACCGTAGGACCACTCCCGGATGGTTTCGGGCGCAGCTATGGATATCTGGATAGCCTTCAGGTTACGGCCTTGTGCAGCCGCGTTCGGCGCTCCACGTAAGGTGAACAGATCGTCCAACGTCATGGATATCCCCTATTCTAAATGTTATCTCATGCCCGGCCGGCCGCATGCGGCCGGCCGGGCCAATTACCTTGTATCGTCCGGACCTAGTCCACCAGCGGCTTGGGGCCCGCCGGGATGGCCGCAGGCTGCGGCCTCTCGGGACGCTTGCGGTCCTCGTAGTGCAGGGTCACGTCCAGACCCAGCGACATGAGTTCCTTGACCAGGACGTTGAAGGATTCCGGCAGACCGGCTTCCAGGAAGTTGTCGCCCTTGACGATCTTCTCGTACATCTTCACGCGGCCCTGGACGTCGTCGGACTTGACGGTCAGGAACTCCTGCAGAAGATAGGCGGCGCCGTAGGCCTCAAGCGCCCAGACTTCCATCTCGCCCAGCCGCTGGCCGCCGAACTGGGCCTTACCGCCCAGAGGCTGCTGCGTGACCAGGGAGTACGGGCCGGTGGACCGGGCATGGATCTTCTCGTCGACCAGGTGGTGCAACTTGAGATAGTACATGATGCCCACGGTGACCCGGTTGTGGAACGGTTCGCCGGTGCGGCCGTCGTAGAGCACGAACTTGCCGTCCGAGGCGAGACCGGCCTTTTCCAGCCAGCCCCAGATGCCCTCTTCCGCGGCGCCGTCGAAGACCGGAGTCTTGGCAACGATGCCGTTCTTGAGCTTCTTGACCGCGTCCACGAACTCCTCGTCGGACATGGAGTCGATGAGCTCGTTCATGTCGCCGGTATCGAGGATGGACTTGACCTCCTCGCGGATGGCCTTGAGGGACTTGTCGCTCTCCTCGAGCATCTGCTGGACCTGCTGGCCGAGCTTGCGTCCGGCCATGCCCAGGTGCGTTTCCATGATCTGCCCGATATTCATACGGGAGGGAACGCCCAGAGGGTTCAGGACGATGTCCATGGAGGTGCCGTCCTCGAAGAACGGCATGTCCTCTTCGGGCAGGATGCAGGACACGACACCCTTGTTGCCGTGACGGCCGGCCATCTTGTCGCCCACGGAGAGCTTGCGCTTCACCGCGACGTAGACCTTGACCATCTTGATCACGCCCGGAGGCAGGTCGTCGCCCTCGGTCACCTTCTCGCGTTTGACGTCATATATGTTCTTGATGAAGGCAACCTGCTGCTCATAGTCGGCCGCAATCAGCTTGAGCTGGTCGTTGGCCTCGCGGTCGAACAGGCCGATGAGCTTCTTGACCGGAACGGCGTCCACCGCCTCGCGGTCGATGACTTCACCGGACTTGCACAGGGTGGCCTTCTTGGGGCCGACCAGGTCCTTCTTCAGCTTGGCGCCTTCGAGCACGGTCCAGATCTTCTCGCGGATCGCATCGGTCAGGGCGGCGATGTGCTTCTGCTCCTTGACGTCGAAGGCGGCCAGTTCGGCGTCCTCGATGGCCTTGGTGCGGTCGTCCTTCTCGCCGGAGCGGCGGTTGAAGACCTTCACGTCGACGATGGTGCCGGAGATTCCCGGCGGTACCTTCAACGAGGTGTTCTTCACGTCGCGGGCCTTGTCGCCGAAGATGGCGCGCAGCAGCTTCTCTTCCGGGGTCAACTGGGTCTCGCCCTTGGGGGTGATCTTGCCGACCATGATGTCGTCAGGCTTGATCCGGGCACCGATGCGGATGATGCCGCACTCGTCCAGGTTCCGAAGCATTTCCTCGGAGACGTTGGAGATGTCCCGGGTCACTTCCTCGGGTCCGAGCTTGGTGTCGCGGGCGACGAGTTCGAACTCCTCGATGTGGATCGAGGTGTACACGTCTTCCTTGACCATGCGCTCGGAGATGAGCACGGAGTCCTCGTAGTTGAAACCGCACCAGGGCATGAAGGCCACCAGCAGGTTCTTGCCCAGGGCAAGTTCGCCGTGGTCGATGCCCGGGCCGTCGGCCAGGACGTCGCCCTTCTTGACCCGCTGCCCGACCTGGACGCGGGGCGTCTGGCCGAAGCAGGAGTTCTGGTTGGACTTGTGCCACTTCTGCAGCTCGTAGTGCTTGGACCCGCCGGAGTCGGGGAACAGCCCGTTGTCGTAGTTGATGATGATGCGCTCGGCGTCCACGTAGTGGATCACGCCATCCTCCTTGGCCAGCACGCAGGCCCCGGAGTCGCGGGCGACCGGGCCTTCCATGTCGGTGCCGACGAGCGGCTCCTCGGCCTGGAGAAGCGGCACGGCCTGGCGCATCATGTTGGAGCCCATCAGCGCGCGGTTGGCGTCGTCGTGCTCCAGAAACGGAATCAGCGCGGCCGAGATGGAGACCGTCTGGCTTGGGCTGATGTCCATGCAGGTGACGTCCTCGGCAGCGGTCAGCTGGACGTCGCCCGCCAGTCGCGCGTTGACGCGCGGATTGGTGAAGACGCCGTTCTCGTCCAGGGGAGCGTTGGCCTGGGCCACCACTTCCTTGGCCTCCTTGGAGGCGTCCATGTAGGTGATCTCGTCGGTAATCTTCTTGTCCACCACCTTGCGGTACGGGGTCTCGATGAACCCGTAGTCGTTGACCTTGGCGTAGGTGGTCAGGGAGACGATCAGGCCGATGTTCGGACCTTCCGGGGTCTCGATGGGGCAGATGCGGCCGTAGTGCGAGGTGTGCACGTCGCGCACCTCGAAGCCCGCACGTTCACGGGTCAGGCCGCCGGGTCCCAGGGCCGACAGGCGGCGCTTGTGGGTGACCTCGGAGAGCGGGTTGGTCTGGTCCATGAACTGGCTGAGCTGGGAGGTTCCGAAGAACTCCTTGAGCACCGCGGCAACCGGCTTGGGGTTGATCAGGTCATGGGGCATCAGGGTGGCCACTTCCTGCAGGGACATGCGCTCCTTGATGGCGCGCTCCATGCGGACCAGGCCGATGCGGTACTGGTTCTCGACCAACTCGCCCACGGGGCGCACGCGGCGGTTGCCCAGGTGGTCGATATCGTCCGCCGGGCCGTGGGAGTCCTTGAGGCGCATGAGTTCCTTGACCGCGAGGAGGATGTCCTCGTTGGTCAGGGTGCGGATGGACAGGTCCACGTCCTGGTTCAGACGGGAGTTGAGCTTGTAGCGGCCCACGCTGGACAGGTCGTAGTAGTCGGAGGAGCGGAACAGGTTCTCAAAGAAGCTGGCCGCGATCTCGGGCGTGGGCGGGGAACTGGGGCGCAGCCTGCGGTAGATCTCGATCTGCGCGGACTCCATGTCCGTGGTCTTGTCGAGCAGCAGGGTGTCGCGCAGGGAGGACGAAACCTCCATGCCGCGGGTGTGCAGCACGTCCAGGTCCTTGATCTTGGCGTCGCGGAGCTTGTCCAGCAGATCCGGGGTCAGTTCCTCGGCGGCCTCGGCGATGACCTCGCCGTTCTTGTCGACCATGTCGCGCGCCAGGAACTGGCCGACCAGGGAGTCGGGGTCGACCTCGATGGCCTTGACCTCGGCGCGGATGAGCTTCTTCCAGGCGCCTTTGGTGATGTCCGTACCCTTCTTGAGGATGGACTTGCCGTCCACCTCGACGTCGGCAAAGGCGGGCTCCTTGCGGAACTGCTCCGCCACCACCGTGCGCGTGACCTTGGTCTTGAGCAGGGTGTAGGACTCGATGTCGTAGAAGTAGTCGAGAATGTCGGCACGCGACAGCCCCATGGCCTTCAGCAGAATGGTCACGGGCATCTTGCGGCGGCGGTCGATGCGGACGTACAGGATGTCCTTGTGGTCGAAGTCAAAATCCAGCCAGGACCCGCGCATGGGGATGATGCGGCTCGAATAGAGGACCTTGCGGCTGGAGTGGGACTTGCCCGAGTCATGCTCGAAGATGATGCCCGGGGAGCGCTGCAACTGGTTCACGATGACGCGCTCGGTGCCGTTGATGACGTAGGTGCCCTTCTCGGTCATCAGCGGGAGCGTCCCGAAGTATATGTCCTGTTCCTTGATGTCGCGAATCGTGCGGTTGTCGGTCTCTTCATCCACGTCAAAAACTACGAGACGGACGGTGATACGGATGGGCGTCTCAAAGGTCAGGCCCTTGGAGATGCACTCATCGACGTCGTATTTTGGTTCGCCGATTTCATAGGACACGAAATCAAGGCTAGCGGTCTTGTTGAAATCTTCAATGGGAAAAACGGACCTGAACACGCCCTCGAGCCCGAAGTCGCCCCGGCTGGCCGGCGGGGTATCCGCCTGGAGGAAACGATTGTACGAATCCACCTGAAGCTCCAGCAGGTGCGGGATGGGGAGCGTGTTGACGATTTTGCCGAATTTTTTTCTCAGTTGACCCATTGTACCCTCATGCATGAGCGGTTGATGGTTGGGGCGCGGGGCAATGAGCCCTTGCCCTCTGTCTGGCGCATCGGCCGGCTAGAGCGACCGGTGCGAAAAATGGGTAGATAAGCTGTAGCCGGAACCAAAAACCCGGCACACCGACGAGGAGCAGATTTGCATCATACAGCGCTGAACCCAATAGCGAAAGGCGATTAAACCATTATATATACATACAGAGCAAAGAGCGCAACGCCCTTTTTGAGAGGGCGAGCGCTCTTTGCTTTGTCAGCTTAAGAGGTTGAAGTTACTTAACTTCAACTTCGGCGCCGGCTTCCTGCAGCTGCTTGGCAGCCTCGTCAGCCTCGTCCTTGGACACGCCTTCCTTCAGGGCCTTGGGCGCTTCGTCGACCAGAGCCTTGGCTTCCTTCAGGCCCAGGCCGGTGATGGCGCGGACGGCCTTGATGACGGCGATCTTGTTGCCGCCGGCACCGTTCAGGATGACGTCGAACTCGGTCTTCTCTTCCTCGGCGGCGGCGTCGCCACCGGCGGCGGGAGCAGCCATAACGGCAGCGGCGGGGGCGGCAGCCTCGACACCGAAGACGTCTTCGAGCTCTTTGATGAATTCGGACAGTTCCAGGACGGTCATGTTGCCGATGAACTCGACAACCTGTTCTTTAGTGATATCAGCCATGATAAATCTCCTTGAAATTGATTCGCTTTGAACCTGTTGTTTACGCGGCTTCCTTCTGTTCCTTGATGGCGGTCAAGGCATACAGGAACTTGCGCTCGATGTTGGCGAACAGACAGACGAAATTGCGAGGTACGGCCTGCATCGTGCCGAGAAGGGAACTCAAGAGCTCAGGCTTGCTGGGCATCTTGGAGAGTTCCTTCACTGCGTCGCTGTCAAGAAACTGGCCTTCCAGAGTACCGAAACGCATGGCGAACTTCTTGTTCGTCTTGGCGTAATCGGCCAACGCCTTAGCAAGGGCGACGGGATCGTCGTAACCCAGCGCAATGGCGCAGTTCTCTTTCAGATGTTCGCTCAACACACCGTGATCGGTGTCATTGAGAGCCAACCGGGCCAGGGTATTCTTGACGACTTGGTAATCGACGCCGATTTCGAAGCACTTGGCGCGCAACTGGGTCATTTCCTCAACGGACATGCCCTTGAAATCGGTGACGACGGCGATACTGGCGCGCGAAGCTTTTTCGTGCAGCTGCTCGATGATCTGGGCTTTTTCTTGCCTGTTCATCTACCACTCCTCGTCGTTCGGCCCGGAAAGCAGGTCAAAGCTTTGTCTGAGCAGGATGTTTAAGGGGACACAACCCCGCCTGCCGTCTCTGACTCAACCTTCCGTGCGATTATCTACAGGACCCCCGAAGGGGTCCGGCATTCAATTGATTAAAACTAGACTTCCAGGAACTTCCGGACGGTCAGGGGGTCGATCTTGACGCCCGGGCCCATGGTCGAGGAAACGGCCAACGCCTTCATGTAGGTGCCCTTGGCGGACGAAGGCTTCATGCGCATGACGGTGTCCAGCAGGGCCTTCAGGTTCTCCAGGAGCTTGTCCGGACCGAAGGAGACCTTGCCGATCGGCGCGTGCAACACGCCGGCCTTGTCGACCTTGAACTCGACCTTACCGGCCTTGAGCTCGCTGACGGCCTTGGCCACGTCCATGGTCACGGTGCCGGTCTTGGCGTTGGGCATCAGGCCGCGGGGGCCGAGCACGCGGCCGATCTTGCCGACCACGGCCATCATGTCCGGGGTGGCCACGGCCTTGTCGAAGTCGAGCCAGCCGGACTGGATCTTCTCGACCAGTTCGTCGGAGCCGTAGTAATCGGCACCGGCTTCCTTGGCCTCGTTCTCCTTTTCCCCTTTACAGAAGACGGCGACGCGAACGTCCTTGCCCAGCCCGTTGGGCAGGGAGACGGCGCCACGGATCATCTGATCGGAGTACTTGGGATCGACGCCGAGGTTGATGGCCACGTCGACGGTCTCGTCGAATTTGGCGAAGGCGGCGGCAACGGCGGCCTTCACGCCCTCTTCGACATCAACACGCACGGCAGTGTCGCGATCACCCACGGCGTTGCGGAATTTTTTTCCATGCTTAGGCATATTTCTTTACCTCACTAGGCCTTGACGTCGAGGCCCATGCTGCGGGCAGTGCCCTCGATCTGACGCATGGCGTTTTCGATGTCATTGGCGTTCAAGTCAGCCATCTTCAACTCGGCGATCTCTTTGATCTGGGCCTTGGTGACCTTGCCGACCTTAGTCTTGTTCGGTTCACCGGAGCCCTTCTCGAGCTTGGCGGCCTTGAGCAGGAGCACCGCCGCCGGAGGGGTCTTGGTGATGAAGTCGAAGGAGCGGTCCGCATACACGGTGATGACCACCGGAATGATCAGGCCCTTCTGGTCCTGCGTCTTGGCGTTGAACGCCTTGCAGAATTCCATGATGTTCACGCCGTGCTGACCCAGGGCCGGACCGACCGGCGGGGAAGGGTTGGCGGAGCCTGCGGGGATCTGCAGTTTAATCTTTCCTAATTCTTTCTTAGCCATTATTGTATTCCTCGATGAGAAATTTCGCTGTTAGCGACAATCCGGGCTATCCTTTGTCCACCTGGACAAAATCAAGCTCCACAGGAGTCTGACGCCCGAAGATAGAGACGGATACTTTGAGCTTGCCCTTGTCGTAATTGACCTCTTCCACAACACCGTTGAAGCCGGAAAACGGGCCGTCGATGACCCGAACCTCGTCGCCGCGCTCAAAGTTGAACTTGGGACGGGGCTTTTCCTGGCGGCTTTCCATCATGTTGAGGATGTTCTCCGCCTCGCTGTCGCGCATGGGCGTCGGGCGGTTCTTGCCGCCGACGAATCCTGTCACGCGCGGGATGGACTGGATAAGATGCCAGGAATCGTCGGTCAGGATCATTTTGATCATGATGTAACCCGGATAGAACTTGCGGGTGGAAGTCTTGCGCTCACCTTTGACCATCTCGACGATCTTTTCGGTGGGCATGACGACTTCCTCGATGAGGCCCTTGTCCTGTCCGGTGCGCATCATTTCACGCACGGTCTGTTCCACCCGCTGCTCGAATCCCGAGTAGGTGTGGACGATGTACCAGCGTGCACGAGGCGCTGCGTTTTCCATTGTGGCATCCATGTTGTGTTCCAGCCTTTGCAAGTAGCTTTGGTCCTAGGAGAGGATGGCCTCGACGATCTTCGAGAGCGCCAAGTCGACCACGCCCAGGTAGAGAGCGATGACCACGGAAACGACCAGCACGGCTACGCACGTGGTGACGGTCTCCTTGCGGGTCGGCCAGACCACTTTCTTGATCTCGACCTTGGACTCCTCAAAGAACTCGACGAATTCCTTGATCTTGCCCTTCAGACCGGCTGCCGGGGACTGTGCGGCCTGCTTTTCAGCGGCCTTCTTGCCTTTCTTTTTGGCCATATCTCTTTATCCCAAATTATTGAGCGGGTGGCGGGGCCTTGCCGTTTTACGGACAAGGCCCCGCGTCGCTTTCAAAGACTTAGTTGGCAGGGGTAGAGGGATTCGAACCCCCAACATCCGGTTTTGGAGACCGGCGTTCTAGCCGTTGGAACTATACCCCTGCTCTATCGAAGACTACTTGGACTCTTTATGGACCGTGTGCTTCTTGTCCAGGGACAATACTTGCTCACTTCCAGGCGTCCGGTAGTATTCTTCTTGTTCTTCTGCGTAGCGTAGTTCTTACGCTTGCACTCGGTGCACTGCAGCTGAATGTTGACTCGCATGATTACTCCACGATCTCGGTGACGACACCGGCGCCGACGGTGCGGCCGCCCTCGCGGATGGCGAAGCGGAGGCCGACTTCCATGGCGATCGGGTGGATCATCTCGACATTGAAGGTTGCGTTATCGCCGGGCATGACCATCTCGACGCCCTCGGCCAGAGTGACGACACCGGTGATGTCGGTCGTCCGGAAGTAGAACTGCGGACGGTAGCCGGTGAAGAACGGAGTGTGGCGGCCGCCTTCATCCTTGGACAGGACGTAGACCTCGGCCTTGAACTTGGTGTGCGGGGTGATGGAACCGGGCTTGGCAGCAACCTGGCCACGTTCCACTTCCTCACGCTTCACGCCGCGGATCAGCAGACCGACGTTGTCGCCGGCCTGGCCCTGGTCGAGCAGCTTGCGGAACATCTCGACGCCGGTGCAGGTGGTCTTGATGGTGGGCTTGATGCCGACGATCTCGACTTCGTCACCGACCTTGATGATGCCGCGCTCCACACGACCGGTGATAACGGTACCACGACCGGAGATGGAGAAGACGTCCTCGACGGGCATCAGGAACGGCATGTCGATGTCGCGCTCGGGCTCGGGGATGTAGGAGTCGCAGGCGTCCAGCAGGTCGAAGATGGGCTTGGCGGCCGGATCGTCGACGGAGTCGCACTCCAGGGCCTTCAGGGCGGAACCCTGGATGACCGGAATGTCGTCGCCGGGGAACTCGTACTTGGACAGCAGCTCGCGGATCTCGAGCTCGACCAGCTCCAGCAGCTCCTCGTCGTCGACCATGTCGCACTTGTTCATGAAGACGACCATGGCGGGCACGCCGACCTGACGGGCGAGCAGGATGTGCTCACGGGTCTGGGGCATGGGACCGTCGGTGGCGGCGCAGACCAGGATAGCGCCGTCCATCTGGGCGGCACCGGTGATCATGTTCTTGATGTAGTCGGCGTGACCGGGGCAGTCCACGTGAGCGTAGTGACGCTTCTCGGTCTCGTACTCGACGTGGGCGGTGGCGATGGTGATGCCGCGCTCCTTCTCTTCGGGAGCCTTGTCGATCTCGTCGAAGGCGACGAACTCGCCGTGACCGGCCATGGCGGCCAGCTTGGTGATGGCGGCGGTCAGAGTGGTCTTACCATGGTCGATGTGACCGATGGTGCCGATGTTAACGTGAGGCTTGCTACGTTCAAATTTAGCTTTACCCATTTCAGTAACCCCCTGGATCAATAAAGTTGTGTAGGTTTCTATTTCTAAATACTTGTTGACAAGCAATTCAAACAATAAAACGCCGTGGAGCTCACGACCGGATTTGAACCGGTGACCTCATCCTTACCAAGGATGTGCTCTACCGACTGAGCTACGTGAGCACAGCCATACACTGTATAAAAGGATGATGGAAGGAGAGAGATGGCTAAATGGAGCGGGAAACGGGACTCGAACCCGCAACCCTCAGCTTGGAAGGCTGATGCTCTAGCCAATTGAGCTATTCCCGCTCACTCTCTGTAGTCCATCGACGGACTCCGTGGACCGCCTCCTACAGCGTGACTCGAAAAATTATGGTGGTGGGGGGAGGATTTGAACCTCCGAAGGCGTATGCCGACAGATTTACAGTCTGTTCCCTTTGGCCACTCGGGAACCCCACCATTTGTGTCTTATGGAGCTGGCGATGGGACTTGAACCCGCAACCTGCTGATTACAAATCAGCTGCTCTACCAATTGAGCTACGCCAGCTCACGGGAACGAAGTCTATATACGCCGCGATGTCAAAAATCAAGAGTTTTCAACGGCCTTTTTTCCCGAAGCCGGGAAGCGCCGCCTTGCGCTCGAAGACGGGCCGGTGTAATGATAAAAGCGTTCCTTTGTCAACCCTGCGCCGGATTTTTTTTCAAATTCTTTCCCCGAAGGGAGACCGCGCTCCCCCTCCGGCGGAGCGCCGACCGGGGCCCGCGATCGCTTAATAATAGCCCCCGCCTCAATTATGGTCTATCATTATAAAATGGGAACCCTTTCCAAGCGCATGAGACCGCTCCGCCGCCCCCTGCCCGCACGCATCCCGGCCGTGCTTCCGTCGCCCATTCTTCTCCCGGCCGTGCTCCTGATCGTCCTCGCCTGGGCCGTGCCGTGCCCCGCCCAGGACGACGGCATGGTCATCCTTACCCACGACCTTACCGGACAGGCCGAGACCGATCCGGGCACAGGCGAGCTGCGCGGCATCGAGCACGCGGGCAAACGGGCCTTCAACCTGGAAGCGGTCCGAGCGATCATGACGGCCATCGGACTGAAGGCCCCCATCCGCGAGGTCTCCTTCGCCCAGGGCATGGCCGCCCTCACCTCCGGAATCGACACGGCCTTCTTCAACGTCTACCGGACCCCGCAGCGCGAGGCGCGTTTCAAATGGGTGGGGCCGCTCCAGCGCGAGGTGGACTTCCTTTACGGCCTGAAGGGAAACGCCATCGGTGGACTGGAAGAAGCCAAGGCGGTCCCGGCCATCTGCGCCGTGTACGGCAGCCAGCACCACAACGTCCTGCTGGAACGCGGCTTCACCAACGTGGCCGCCGCCCCCACCTACCGGGAGTGCTTTTCCCGGCTCAAGTCCGGCGCCGCCACCCTGGCCGTATCCTCGGACGAGACCCTGCTCCAGAAACTGCACGCCGTGGGCATCCCGGCCGCCGACGTGCACCGCGTGCCCGAGCCCCTGGTCCAGTCCGCGGGCTACATCGCCTTCTCGCCCCAGGTGGACGACGCGGTCATCCGCCGCTGGCAGGCCGCGCTGAACGGGCTGATCTCCTCGGGCCGGTTCCAGACGCTCTACGACCGCTACTACGAACGCTGATCCGACCCCATTTTCCTTTGACTCGCGCCGACCGAGCCCGTATGTGCATCCCGACATGACCCGTTTCGCCATCACCCCCGACACCCCGTGGCTGGCCCCCCTGGCCGGCTATTCCGACCTGCCCTTTCGCCTGCTCGTGCGCAAGTACGGCTGCGGCCCGGCCTGCTCCGAGATGGTCTCGGTCAAAGGCATGGCCTTCAAGAACTCCGGCACCCGCCGCCTCATCGCCACCTGCCCGGAGGACGATCCCATGGTCCTCCAGCTCTTCGGCTCCGAGGCCCAATACTTCCCGCCGGTCATGGAGAAGCTGGTCGGCATGGGCTACCGCAACTTCGACCTCAACGCGGGCTGCCCGGTGCGCAAGGTCCTCAAGTCCGGCTCCGGAGTCCAACTCATGGAGGACCTCGACAAGCTGGTCGAACTGGCCGCCATCATGGTCGCCAAGGCCGCCGAACACCCCGATGGCGGCCGCGTGGGCGTCAAGTTCCGCCTGGGCTTCAACAAGGGCGAGGAGGTCTTCCTCGACCTTGCCGGGCGGCTGGAGGACGTCGGCGTGGACTGGGTCACCCTGCACCCGCGCTACGGCAAGCAGATGTTCGCGGGCCAGGCCAACTGGACCAAGCTGGCCGAGTTGAAGAAGGCCGTGTCCATCCCGGTCATCGGGTCCGGCGACCTGTTTTCGGCCGAGGACGGGGCGCGCTGCATCGAGGAGACCGGCATCGACGCGATCATGTTCGCCCGGGGCGCGCTCTACGACCCGTCCATCTTCGCCCGCTATATCGCCCTGCGCCGGGGCTCGCCCTTGCCCGTGCGCGACGGCGCGTTCCTGGCCGGGATCGTGCGCGAACACATCCGACTGACCCGGCTCTTCGAGGGCGACGGCCGCTCGTTCCGCAAGATCCGCTCGATCATCCCCCGCTACGCCAAGGGACTCCGGGGCATCCGCTCCCTGCGCGCCTCCCTGCTGCAATGCGCGACCTGGGAAGAACTGGAGCGGGCCGCCGACGTCATCCGGGACCTGGAACCGGCTGATCCGGACACCTCCTGGCCCCCTGTTGACGAGATTTGCCAATAGCGTTTACACAAAGGCTTGTTGCCTTAATCATTCCATACCCTTGACAAGGAACCGGTATCAGCATGGCCACCCAGTCCACCGACATCCTGCTCGAAGCGGGCACCAACGAATTGGAAATCGTCGAGTTTTACCTCGAAGAAGAGCCCAAGGCGTCCGACGAGACCGAACCCAACCAGGAGGACCATACCCTTGAGGAAGGGCACAAGCCCAGCCGCAAGGGTTTCTACGGCGTGAACGTGGCCAAGGTGCTCGAGATCATCCGCATGCCCAAAGTCACGGAGATGCCCGAGGTCTCCCACCCGGCCGTGCTCGGGGCCTTCAACCTGCGCTCCCGGATCATCCCCCTGCTCGACCTGTCCATCTGGCTCAAGAAGAAACGCGTGGAGAACGAACCGCCCAAGGTCATCGTCACCGAATTCAACCAGGTCACCTCGGCCTTCATGGTCTCGGGCGTGACCCGCATCCACCGCATCTCCTGGGAGGACGTGGAGGCGCCCAACAAGTACGTGTCCGCGCTGTCGTCCGAGTCCATCACCGGCGTGGTCAAGTTCGACGACCGCATCGTCTTCATCCTCGACCTGGAGCGCATCGTCTCGGAACTCAACCCGGCCATGCGGTTGCAGTTCGACGACAACTTCGTGCTCGACGGCTATTCCGGGTACAAGGCGCTCATCGCCGACGATTCGCCGCTCATCCGCGAGATGATCCGCGACATGCTCGGCCAGGCCGGGTTCCAGGTGGAAAAGACCAACAACGGCCGCGAGTGCTGGGACCGCCTGGTGGAGATCAAGAAACGCGCCCTGGAAGAGGAACGGCCCATCACCGACTACGTCCAGGTCCTGGTCTCGGACATCGAGATGCCCATGATGGACGGCCACCACCTGTGCAAGCGCGTCAAGGAAGACCCGGTCCTGCGCGACCTGCCGGTCATCCTCTTCTCCTCGCTGATCACCGACAAGCTCCGCCACCGGGGCGAGACGGTCGGCGCCGACGACCAGGTCTCCAAACCGGAGATTACGTATTTGGCGCGCCGGGCGGCGGCGCTCATTGAGGCACGGCGGGCTGGTTAGGCGGGGTGGCCGGAGGCGGCTTCCGATAGCGGGCCATCTGCACATTTTTCCAGGGGGGCTTTCATCCTCACGTAGACGGCTACGCTGCGGTGAAAGCCCCCCTGGAGAAAATGCACAGCTGGCCCACTCTCGAAAGCCTTGTGCCAGCGCGATAAGAGAGCCGCTGTCGGGTGCTGCGCACCCGAATCGCTCCAGAAGGATCAAGAAAAGGCCTCCGACTCATTGCTGAGCCGGAGGCCTTTTTGTTGCGTCCCCCCGCGAAGCGGCGATACAAAGTTTAGGAAAGGATCGGGATGGGAGTCCGGGGAAGGGGAAGGAAAAGCCCTTTTCAAAGGGTTTTCCTTCCCCTTCCGCGCCGGAGGCAAAAAAAGTCCCTGCCGGCGCGAGCCGACAGGGACTTTTTATTGGGATCCGTGGCGCTAGCAGATGCGCGGGAGTTGTTCGCCTTCGAGCATGCCCAGGAGGCGTTTGCCGCCGAGCTGGGTGACGAGGACGACCTTGCCGGGGTTGGCGTCGGTCATGGTGCCGATGCGGCAGGCGTCTTGGCCCAGCGGGTCGGCGCGCATGATTTCGAGGGCCTTGTCCGCGTATTCGCCGGGCAGGATGCAGATGAACTTGCCCTCGTTGGCCAGGTAGAGCGGGTCCAGGCCGAGGATGGAGCAGCCGCCCTTGACCTCGGGCCGGACCGGGATGCTGGTCTCGGTCAGTTCACAGCAGACGTTCGAGCTCTTGGTGATCTCGTTCAGGGTGGTGGCCAGGCCGCCGCGCGTGGGGTCGCGCAGGACGTGGACCTCGGGCAGTTCGCGGACGAGCTTGACCAGAAGGTGGTTCAGGGCGGCCGAGTCGGACTGGACCTTGGCCTCGAAGTCCAGCCCCTCGCGGGTGCCGAGCACGGTCAGGCCGTGGTCGCCCATGGTCCCGGAGACCAGGACCGCGTCGCCAACCCTGGCCGCGTCGCCGCTCGGCGTCGGGTCGGCGATGATCTCGCCGATGCCGGTGGTGTTGATGAAAATCTTGTCGCAGGCGCCCTTGGGCACGACCTTGGTGTCGCCGGTGACGACCTTGACCCCGGCGTGCCGCGCGGCCTCGCCCATGGACTGGACGATGCGCTCCAGGTCGGCCATGGGCAGCCCTTCCTCGATGATGTAGCCGCAGGTGATGTAGCGCGGCACCGCGCCCATCATGGCCACGTCGTTGACCGTACCGTGCACGGCCAGGGAGCCGATGTCGCCGCCGGGAAAGAAGATCGGGTCCACGGTGAACGAGTCGGTGGACATGGCGATCCTGCCGGACAGGTTCAGGACCGCCGCGTCGTTGAGACGGTCGAGTTCGTCGTTGCCGAGGTATTTGAGAAAGAGGTCGGAAATGAGGCGCTGGGAAGCGCGGCCGCCGCTGCCGTAATCGAGTAACACTTTATCAGACATGTCTAATCCAGCTTGTATTTGTAGTAGGCGGCACAGGAGCCTTCGGTGGAGACCATGCACGGGCCGACCGGGTTGGCCGGGGTGCAGGCCTTGCCGAACAGCGGGCACTGGTCCGGCTGCTTGACACCCTTGAGGATGTCGCCGCACTTGCAGCCGGGCAGGGCCGGGCTCTCCTTGATCTCGATGCCGAACTGCTTCTTGGCGTCGAAGGACTCCCACTCGGGCCGAATTTCCAGCCCGGAGCTGGGGATCAGGCCCAGGCCGCGCCACAGGGCGTCGCAGGGCTCGAAGACCTCGTACATGATCTCGAGCGCCTTGGGGTTGCCGTGCTCGCCGACGATGCGCGTGTAGTTGTTGGCCACGTGGGCCTCGCCCTTGTTTCGCCACTCGATCATCTGGTTCAGGGACTGGAGGATGTCCAGGGGCTCGAACCCGGTGACCACGGCGGACTTGGCGTAGTCCTCGGCGATAAAATTGTACGGCTCGACGCCGATGATGGCCGACACATGACCGGGCAGGATAAAGCCGTCGATGTTGATGGCCTCGTCCGACAGCAGCGCGTCGAGCGCGGTGGGCACGGTCTTGTGGAAACAGAGGATGCGCAGGTTGTCGATGCCCTGCTCGCGGGCCATCTTCATGGTCGCGGCGATGGTCGGGGCCGTGGTCTCGAAGCCCACGCCGATGAAGACCACCAGGTCGCCGGGGTTCTCCTTGGCCAGCTTAAGGGTGTCGAAGGGCGAATAGACCACCTTGACCCGCGCCCCGTCGGCCACGGCCTTCTTGAGGTTGCGGCCCTTGTCGCCGGGAACGCGCATGAGATCGCCGAAGGTGGCCAGGATGACGTTTTCGTGCCCCGCCAGGTCCAGAAAGGCGTTGACCTCGGACTCGTGGGTCACGCAGACCGGACAGCCAGGCCCGGAGAGATGGACGATCTTTTCCGGCAGGAGGGAGCGCAGCCCGCTCTGGAAGATGGCCACGGTATGGGTGCCGCAGACCTCCATGAAGCGCAGCTCCCGGTCCAGTTCGGATTCCATCTTGTCGAGGATTTTCCGGCACAGGGCCGGATCACGGAACTTTTCCAGTAATTCAAAGCTCAAAGCATAGTCCTTTAGGCTGATTTCGGAACCGATTTCTTCAGGTTAGCGACAGTCATATACCCTCTCCAAGATATGGGCAAATGAAAAACCCGCCGGACCGGCCGGTGGCCTCGGCGGACGGTTCAAAGGGTGCCGGGAGCGAGTTTTTCGGTTCTATTCGCCCCTTGTGCCCCGGATCGTGTCGCGAATCATGACCAAGGTGGCCGCCTGGGCCGCCAGCAGGACAGGAAACATCAAGGCGGTGGCGGCCACGGCCAGGGGGCCGGACAGGTAATGGGCGAAGGGCTCGGGGTGAATCAGGATGGCGAGGGTCCGCAGCCCGTTGAGCAGGGCGAAGAGGGAGTAGCACGCCCCGGCGGCGATGACCGCCCGGTCGTCCATGCGGGACAGAAACAAGTTCATTGACAGGCTCATGGACAGGATGAGCAGGACCACGCAGGTGATGGTCAGCCGGGCCTGGTAGGAGGGGACGACGAAATAGTACCAGAAGATGCCCAGGCCCTCGCCCGCCATGAGGAGGGTCGAGATCGTCATGGTCGAGCTGCCGACCCGGCCCTCGAAGAAGAGCCGGGTGCCCATCCAAACCAGGACCACGCCGCCGGTCAGCAGCAGATGGGTGAGGAACCCCTTGATCCAATCGCCGTAATAGAAATCGGCCCCGGAGCCGATGGCGGCCAGCCCGATGGCCGCGTATCCGGCCGCCCACCAGGAAACGCCCGGCAGCCAGCATGCCCGGTTGATGCGTTGCATGCGCCAAGCCAGGAACAGGACGGCCAGTCCGCCCAGGAAAAAGACTATCTGCAATATGACGACGCTCTTCACGCACTCCTCCCACTATCCCCCTTTAGCATAAGTATAGGTCGATCGCCAGAATTCAGCGATACGAATGGCCTGGGAGACGAACGGGCTTTTTTTCCGGGGCGCGCCCGCTTTATTTTTTTGGGCCGTGCTGGTAGATGGAAACCATCGGATGCGCTAGTGCATCCCGCCAACCCGACGCCCGTCGCGCACGCACGCCATGTCTGCCAAGGAAAACACCGCCCACGCCGCCTATTCACGGCGGTCGACGCTGCCCCCGCCGCCCCCGGCCCGTCCCGCTCCCGAACTGTTCGTCCCGGACGACGCCCGGTGCGCCCGATATTGGAAAGAATTCGCCATGCTCGACAACGTGGCTGAGCACAGCCGCATGGTCGCCGACGTGGCCACCTTTCTGGCCAGGCGGGCCGTCAAGACGGGGATGGACGTGGACGTGCCCACGGTGCGCGCTTCGGCCCTGCTCCACGACCTGGCCAAGACCTACTGCATCCGCCATGGCGGCAACCACAGCCAGTTGGGCGGGGCCTGGGTCATGGAGCTGACCGGCAACCCGGTCATCGCCTCCGGCGTGACGCATCACGTCTACTGGCCCTTCGACCTGGACCTGCCGCGCTACTTCCCGCCCCTGGCCGTGCTCTATGCGGACAAGCGCGTGAACCACAACCGGCTGGTGTCCATCGAAGACCGTTTCGACGACCTGATCGTGCGGTACGGCATCCCCCTGAACATCCAGGACAGCATCAACGAAACCAAGCGGCAGGCCCTGGAGCTGGAACAACTGTTATGCGACACACTCGAGGTGGACCTCAATGCATGTGATTTTGATAGCGGGCGGCTGGTCTGACGAACGCGACGTCTCCCTGTCCGGGGCGAAGAAGATCCGGGCCGCCCTGGATGAACTCGGTCACGACGTGACCTTTTTCGACCCCGCCGACGACTTCCGGAACCTGCTTTCCATAGCCAAAGACGCGGACTTCGCCTTCATAAACCTGCACGGCACGCCGGGCGAGGACGGCCTGATCCAGGCCGTCCTGGACAAGGCGAACTGCCCCTACCAGGGCGCGGGCCCGGCCGCCTCCTACCTGGCCCTGAACAAGGCCGCCGCCAAGGAGGTCTTCGAGGCCAACGGCATCAAGACCCCGGACTGGCAACTGGTCACGCCCACCCAGGGCCGCGAAACCCCGCTGGAACTTGCCCTGCCCGTGTTCGTCAAGCCGGACAAGGGCGGCTCGTCCCTAGGCATGTCCCTGGTGCGCACGGCCGAAGAGTTCCCGGCCGCGCTCGACAAGGTCTTCGACATGTGCCAGTCCGCCCTGGTCGAGGCCTTCATCCCCGGCGTGGAGCTGACCTGCGGCATCCTCGGCGACGAAGCCCTGCCCCTGATCATGATCACCCCCCGGGACGGGTCCGACTACTTCGACTACGAGAACAAGTACGCGGACGACGGGGCCGAGGAGATCTGCCCGGCCCCGGTGGACGAAGCGCTGTCCACGTCCATCCGGGAGCAGATGCTCACGGCCCACGCGGCCCTCGGCCTGACCGGCTACAGCCGGGGCGACTTCATCGCCACCGCCGACGGCGAGGCCTACCTGCTTGAGGTCAACACCCTGCCCGGCATGACCCCCACCAGCCTGCTGCCGCGGGCGGCGGCCCACGTGGGCTACTCCTTCACCGAATTGATCGGCGAGCTCATCCGGCTCGGCCTGGAAGGCAGGGTTTAGATGGCCACGACCGGCGTGGGCCTGGCCCTCAAGACGTACGGATTGGCCTGGAAAGCCGCCCTGCCCCTGCTCAGATTCAACGGACGGCTCAAGGACGGATGGGAACAACGCACCCTGGCCGGGGGCATGCCCGCCCCGGCCGACCTGTGGATGCAGGCGGCCAGCGGGGGCGAGGCGTACCTGGCCTGGGAGGTCCTCAAACACCTGAAGCCCGCCGGACCCGAGACCCTGCGCGTGCTCGTGACCACCAACACCCTGCAGGGATACCAGACCCTGCTCCGGGCCGCGGAGGAGGCCAACGGGCGCAAGGCCGGACTGGCGGTCCAGCCGTGGTATTTCCCGTTCGACGCGCCCGAGCTCATGACCCGCATGGTCCGGCGCGTGCGCCCCAGGCTCGCCGTTATCCTTGAGACCGAGATCTGGCCGGGCTTCCTGTCCGCCTGCAAGGCCGAGAACGTGCGCGTGCTCCTGGCCAACGGCCGCATGACCACCAAGTCCCTGGCCGGATACATGTCCTGGCCCGGCCTGTTCCGGGCCCTGTCCCCGGACCGGATCATGGCCGTGTCCGAGACCGACGGCCGCCGCTTCGGCACCCTGTTCGGCCGCGAAAAGGTCCGGATCATGCCGAACATCAAGTTCGACCGCATGGGCGACGGCGCCCCCATGGCCCGCAAGGGCAACCCGCTCGGGGACCTGATCCGCGAGAGGGACTCGTTCGTCATCTTCGGCTCGGTGCGCCGGGAGGAGGAGCACGACGTGACCAGGCTGGCCGCCGGGCTCATGTCCGCGCGCCCGGCGGTGGTGCTCGGCCTGTTCCCGCGCCACATGCACCACCTGGACCTGTGGCGCAAAGCCATGGACGGGGCCGGGCTCAACTGGGTCCTCCGCTCCCGGCTCTCCGGCCCGGCCCGGCCCGGCTCGGTCATCCTGTGGGATGCCTTCGGCGAGTTGGTCCCGGCCTACGGACTGGCCAAGGCGGCCTTCGTGGGCGGCTCGCTGGCCCCGCTCGGCGGGCAGAATTTTCTCGAACCCCTGACCAGCGGCGTGACCCCGGTGACCGGTCCGCACTGGAAGAACTTCGCCTGGGTCGGCCGCGAAATCATCGACTCGGGTCTGGCCGTGGAGGCGTCCGGCTGGCAGGATGCTTTGGAATCACTCAAGAAAATCATCGACAACCCGCCGTCGCGCCGTGAGGTTGCCGGTGCCGCCAGGCGGTATATCCGGGACCGAAGGGGCGGCGCGGAAGCGGTCTCCAAACAGGTTGCCGATTTTCTTAATAAGGATTAAATACGCTACCCAAGCAATGAGCGAATTCCCCGAATGTCACGGCATCATCCCCGCGAGGTACGAATCCTCGCGGTTTCCGGGCAAGCCACTGGTCGAGATCGGCGGCAAGCCCATGTTCTGGCACGTCTGGTCGCGGGCGTCCGCCTGCCCCCAGATGACCAGCGTGACCCTGGCCACGGACGACGAGCGCATCTTCGACGCGGCCAAGGCGCTGGACGTGCCCGTGGTCATGACCCGGCACGACCATTCCAGCGGCACGGACCGCGTGCTCGAGGCAGCGCGGGCCCTGTCCATTGACTCCGACGCGGTAGTGGTTAACATCCAGGGTGACGAGCCGTGCCTGGAGCCGGACATGCTCACCGAGTTGGTCCGGCCCTTCGAAAATTGCCGGGTCCGGGTGACCACCCTGGCCACGTCCATCGGCCCGGAAGAGGCGGCATCGCCCGACCGGGTCAAGGTGGTCCGGGCCGCCGACGGACGGGCGCTCTACTTCTCCCGCTCGCTGGTGCCCTTCGACCGCGACGGGAAGCTGCACGGCTTCCTGCTGCACATCGGCCTCTACGCCTTCCGCATGGAGGCGCTGGAGCGGTTCGGCAGCCTGGACCCGAGCCCGCTGGAGCAGCGGGAAAAACTGGAACAGCTCCGTCTGCTCGAAGACGGTATCGATATTTACGTGACCGAGACGCGGCACACCTGCCACGGGGTGGACAGGCCCGAAGACCTCGTCAAGGTCAAGACCATTCTGGAGAACCATTGATGAAAGCGATTCTTGCCCTCGAAGACGGCACGATTTTCAAGGGGACGAGTTTCACCGGGCAGGGCGAGGCCTCCGGTGAGGTCATCTTCAACACCGGCATGACCGGCTACCAGGAGATCCTGACCGATCCGTCCTACACCGGGCAGATGGTCACCATGACCTACCCGCTCATCGGCAACTACGGGATCAACCCCGAGGACGTGGAGTCGCACAAGGTCCAGGCGGCCGGATTCATCGTCAAGGAATGCTGCAAGAAGCCGAGCAACTGGCGCTCGACCATGTCCCTGCCCGACTACCTGACCGAGGCCGGCGTCATGGGCATCGAGGGCATCGACACCCGCGCCCTGACCCGCCACCTGCGCCTCAACGGCGCCCAGCGCGGCTATATCGCCACCGGCGACGCCGACCCGGCCGAACTGGTCGAAAAAGCCCGGTCCATCGAGGATATGGAAGGCCTCAACCTGGCCGACCGCGTGTCCTGCGACAAGCCGTACACCTGGGACGGCAAAAAGCCGGTGTACATCGACGACATCAGGGACTTCGCCTGGAAGGGCCAGGGCCCCAAGCTCGTGGTCTACGACTACGGCATCAAGTGGAACATCCTGCGCCTCATGGAGAACGAGGGCTTCGACATGATCGTCCTGCCCTCCGACTACACAGCGGCCCAGGCGCGCGAGCTCGGCCCGGACGCCGTGTTCCTGTCCAACGGCCCCGGTGATCCGGCCGCCGTGACCACCGCCGTGGAAGCGGCCAGGGACCTGTGCGAGGACCTGCCCGTGGCGGGCATCTGCCTGGGCCACCAGATCCTCGGCCTGGCCATGGGCGGCACCACCTACAAACTCAAGTTCGGCCACCACGGCTGCAACCACCCGGTCATAGATCTGCAGACCGAAAAGATCGAGATCTCGTCCCAGAACCACGGCTTCTGCGTGGACGTGGACGGCCTGGATTTCCTGGAAAAAACCCACGTGAACCTGAACGACAACACCCTCGAGGGCTTCCGCCACAGGGAAAAACCCATCCTGGCCATCCAGTACCACCCGGAAGCCGGGCCCGGCCCCCACGACAGCCGCTATTTCTTTCCGAGATTTCGTGATATGGTCAAGGAAAGTACCGGGATATAACTCCCGAACCACAGCCAGGAACGCCTCATGTCAGCAGATCTGATCAAGTCGCGAAAGAAGTTGAATTCCGTCGCCACGCTCCTCAAAAAGGGCAAGTACATGCCCGCGGTGCAGGCGGTTCACGACGGCCTCATTCTCTTCCTCAAGAATCAGGTCATGAAGAACGAACGCGACGAGTTCGAGGAAATCCTCCATAAGGTCACCTACGTGCTCAATTCCGACAAGGAACTGCGCAAGATCTACCCCTTGGTCATCAGCTACGAGCCCGGCAAGGAGCGTCCCTTGCTCGACGCCATGCGCGAATTGCTCCAGGAACTGCAAAAGGCCCTCAATGAAGAGGTTCAGGGCGACCTGGATGCGTTCAACGCCCAGAAACTGGCCGAACTGGAAAAGGGCCAGGCCGCCCTGGACGCCCAGGACTGGGACAAGGCCACCGCGACCTTCGACCAATTGGTGCGCTCCTTCAGCGGCGACCCGGAACTTAAGGCAGACATCGCCGACCGCTACCTCAACGCGGGCCGGTACAAGGAAGCCTACTCCATGCTGGATGACGCGCTCAAGGACGACCCGAACGCCATCCACCTGTACAACCGCATCGGCATGGTCCTGCGCAAGATGCAGGACTTCGAGACCGCCGAAAAGTACTACCTCAAGGCCCTGACCCTGACCACCAACGACGAATACCTGCACTACAACATGGGCCGCCTCTACTACGATTGGCGTAAATGGGGCAAAATGGCCAGCTCCGCCAATAAGGCCGTTGAAATCAACCCCGACTTCGCCGAAGCCCTCAAAATGCTCAAATTCGCCCAGAAAAAAATGGGCTAGCCAAGCACTGCTATATCAAACGAAAAGGGCTCCCGCACGGGAGCCCTTTTCGTTTGGTTGCCTCCGGCCCCCCATCCCCTTTCCCTTCCTAAACTTTCTATCCCGCTTCGCGGATGGGGACATGAATCCGTCCTCTCCTCTAAAAATTGACCATCTCCGAACGATCACAGGGAAAAAGCACTGCCTACCTCAGCCCACCGCACGCGCGCATGCGCCCACAAAAAGTTTGGGAGGGAGAGAGGATTGGGGGATCAGGGGAAGGGAGAGGGAACCTTTTCCTCAGAAGGTTCCCTCTCCTCCTCCCTGGCCGATCGCTGCTGTCCTCATCCGTAAGGCTCGAAGACTCGCCAACGGCTGGAGGCCCGGAGGCCCCCCTACATCAAGCTTTCGATGTACAGCGCGGCGGCGAAGAGGTCGTCGCAGACGTGGTCGGCGCGGCGGCCGCATTTGGCTTCCTGGGCCGCGCCCTTGCCGGTACGCACGAGGATGGTGGTCGCGCCGGTGTTCTTGCCCAGCCCGATGTCGGCGGACTTGTCGCCGATCATGAAGGCCTGGGCCGGGTCGAAGTCGAGTTCGGCGGCGGCCCGTTCCATGAGTCCGGGCTTGGGCTTGCGGCAGTTGCACTTGTCCTTGGGCTCGTGCGGGCAATAGAAGACCCCGTCGATAGTCACGCCCTGGGCCGCGAGGAGTTCGATCATGCGGTCGTTGCAGGCGAGGACGGCGTCCTCGTCATAGTAGCCGCGCCCGACGCCGCTCTGATTGGTCAGTACGGCCAGGCCGAAGCCCATGCCCTGCATGCGCTTGAGGCCCTCGGCGGCCTGGGGCAGGAGCTCCACGCCGTCCGGGTCGTGCAGGTAGTGCCTGTCGTGGATGATGGTGCCGTCGCGGTCGAGCAGGACGTAACGCTTGAACATGGTCAGGCCACCTTGCCGACCAGTTTCCGGAGCATGTCCAGGGCGGCCCGGAAGCTGTCGATGGACGCCTCGCCCGTGCCCACCAGGTCGTAGCCGGTGCCGTGGTCGGGCGAGGTGCGCGGGTACGGCAGCCCCAGAGTGACGTTCACGGCGCGGCTGAAGTGGAGCAGCTTGAGCGGGGCCAGCCCCTGGTCGTGGTACATGGCCAGCACGGCCGGGTATTGGCCCTTGGCCGCGAAATGAAAGATGGTGTCGCCCGGTATGGGGCCGGCCACCTCGATGCCCTCGGCCGAGGCCTGTTCCAGGGCCGGGATGATGGTCGTGATCTCCTCGTCGCCGATGCGCCCGGACTCCCCGGCGTGGGGGTTCAGGCCGCACACGCCGATGGGGCCGGTCAGGCCGAGGCGCTGGATGAAGTCGGCCGTCAGGCGCAGGCAGTGCAGGATGCGCTCTTTGGTGACCAGGGCGGGCACGTCCCGCAGACGCGGGTGGGTGGTCACCAGGCTGACGCGCAGCTTGGGCGAAGGGTCATCCGGGTCGTGGCCGCACAGGTGCATGCACACGTTGTCCCGGCCCACGCCGAGCTTTTCGGCCAAAAATTCCGTGTGGCCGGGAAAGTCGAACCCGGCGGCGTTGAGCATGGCCTTGTTCAGGGGGCAGGTCAAAAGCCCCTGGGCCAGGCCCGATTTGAGGACGTTGATGGCCGCGTCCATGCTGACGCCCGCCGAAAGTCCTCCCTCCCGGCACGGCGCGCCGGGGGGAAAGCACACGCCGTCCAGCTCGGGCGGCTGGTGAACGTAGACGCCGGGTCCCTTGTCCGTGATCTCCTCAGGGGAATCGAGAAGGGTGAAGAAACGGGCCGCGCCCAGCCGGGCCAGCTCGCGATCCAGGGCCGGAGCCGGTCCGATGAGCAGGAACCGGTCAACGGGCTCGCCGGAGTCCAGGAAATGGCGGGCCACCAGCTCGGGGCCGAGGCCGCAGGGGTCACCGAGGGTTATGCACAGGGTTCGCATGTTCGTCTCACCTTGAATTCGGTCTGTCCGGGGAAGCCCGGTTCCGGGACGCTACGCCCGCCCCCGGCGGGAAGTCAATCCGCGACCGGGCAAGGATTCTTGCGGGCCTTGATCGCGGCCAGATAGTCCGCCAGGATATGGGCGTGGTCAAAGGCCAGCTCGGGCCATTGGCCCAGGGGGTAGACCCGCGCCTCGGCCGCGTCGTCGCCCGCCGCGAGCTGCGATGGGTCTTCGGGCGCCCCGGTGTAGACCACGCTCATGGTGTGGCCGCGCGGGTCGCGGTTCGGGTCCGAATAGACCCCGAGCAGCCCGGTCAGCCGCACCGTCAGCCCGGTCTCTTCCTTCATCTCGCGCACGGCCGCGTGTTCGCAGGTCTCGCCGTAGTCCACGAACCCGCCGGGCAACGCCCAGCCCAGCGGCGGGTTGCTCCGCTTGACCAGGACCACGCCCTCCCCGCCGTCTGGAAGCGGCATGGCGATGACCACGTCCACCGTGGGGGTGGGATTCCGATACACATGAATTTCGCCCCCGCAATGGGGACAGGTCTGCACTTTGCCCATGGCACGCTCCGTTGGCTGATGGATACGGCAGGACTGTCCCCAAACACGGCCGCGAAGTCAAATGCCGCGGCGTGCGATTCCACTTTTTTTACCCGGCCGCCCGGCCTGCCTCGACGCCGAAATCCCGTGCAGAGCCGGACCGAGCTTTGGCAAAACCCCACAACCAGCAATATAACATACTGATTTAATGTATATTATTGCTACAGTGCTGACCATACGAGAAAGGCTTCATCGGACCATCCGGTGAAGCCTTGCTTTCTCGTGTGCAAAAAAAGGAAGAAGTTACTTTTACATCTAGCAATCGCTGTGCCAAACTCTAGAACGATGCCTAGGATTTATTAAAACAGTGTAAAATCAAACTATTGGATACATTTATCAGGAAAAGAAAAAATCCTGCACCCGGAAAGTGGTACAAGATTTTTTACCCCGGACCGGCAAAGGTCCATTTCCCGTGTATGCGGGTTCAAGGATTTTGACCCGCCGGAGCGGATCAGGCGTTACGCACGGCCACGGAGAATCCCTTGTCGCAGAGTTTCTTGATGGAAATCTCGCCTTCGCGGATGATCTCGAGCTTGCTGGAGCCGAGCATGCGGACCACGGTGGAGGCCTTGTGGCCGCGCGGCCACGGCGGATCGAAGTACGAGCCGTCGACCATTTCGAGGAGTTCGGGGTCGATGTCCTCGGGCAGGGCCGCCGGGGGCTTGCCGGACAGGTTGGCGCTGGTGGCCACGATGGGCTTGCGGAACCGGCGGGACAGCTCCGAGGCGAACGGATGGCCGGACCAGCGCACCGAGGTGTAGCCTTCGTCGTCGGACAGCCAGGCGGGCAGCTCGGGCAGCGCCTTGACCAGGATGGACAGCGGACCAGGCCAGAACGCGCCGGCCAGGTCCAGCAGGGAGCGGGACTTTTCGCCGGTGACCAGGTCAAGCATATCGAGCCCCCCGATGATCAGGGGCAGCGGCCGCTCTTCGGAACGCCCCTTGACCTGGGCCACGCGCTCGCAGGCCGCCTCGCTGGTGGCGTCGCAGCCCAGCGCGTAGAGGGTTTCGGTGGGGTATATGACGATGCCGCCGGAACGCAGGACCTTGAGCAACTCTTGCATGACTCTCTCCTTACCTCGAATACCATTGGGTTTTGAGCGATTCCAGTTCCTCCCTGGAGAAGGAGGGGTCGTCGTACATGCCTGCGGCGTCCCGCTGGGTGAACGCCTGATACAATATGATGGCCGCGGCCACCGAAACGTTGAAGCTCTGCACCATGCCCTGCATGGGAATGTATATCTCGTCCGGGACCAGCCTCGCCAGCTCCGGGGAGGTGCCACGGTGCTCGTTACTCAGGATGATCGCCGTGGGCTTGGTGAAGTCGAAATCCATGACCGGCCGGGCCGTGTCCGAGAACCCCGTCCTCAGGATGCGCATGCCCTGCCCCTTCAACCCGGCGACCATCTCGGCCGCGTCGATGTGCTCGGTGCGCTCGATCCACTTCTTGGCCGAGGCCGAACTCTTCTGGGCCAGGTCGGGCCACTGCGAATCGGTGTAGTACAGGTGCACCCCGGCCACGCCGAAGGCGTCGCAACTCCTGAGAACCGCCGAAACGTTGTGGGGGTCCCAGATGTTGTCCATGATCAGGGTCAGATCCTTCTGCCGCCGGGAGAGCACCTCGTCGATGCGTTTCTTCCTTTCTTCCGTTATCTGTCTGGACATGCGGGGTTGGTATCCATTCTGCAATGGTTTGGCAACCCCGGACAGCGTCCTACCGCTACGCAACCGACCAGATTATAATGTGATGCGAGTTATTAATTCCTATCATCATATTGACATTTTTTCATTTTACGTAGGAAAAGAAGATGTGAATTCTCTTTCCCAGGTAAGAAAGCGGAGAACGAAATGCGTGCACTCATTGTCGAAGACGAATTCCTAAGCCGCAAGGTCCTGCGGTCGTTTCTGATGACCCTTTTCGACGTGGACATCGTGGTCAACGGCCGGGAAGCGGTCGAGGCCTTCAAGATGGGTCACGAAGAGGGCAGACCGTACGACCTGATCCTCATGGACATCATGATGCCCGAGGTGGACGGCATCGAGGCGTTGCAAAAGATCCGCGGCCTCGAAACGGACAACAACTACCGTCCGAGGGTCAAGGTGATCATGACCACGGCCCTGGACGACCCCCGGACGGTCATCCGGACCTTCCACGACGGCGAGGCCTCGGCCTACATCGTCAAGCCGGTCGCCAAGGACAAACTGTACGCCGAGCTGGAAAAGCTCGGGCTTCTGCACAAGTAAACCCGAGGATTCGTCATGAGCGAAGACCCGATGGTTGAGGAGTTCTTCTCCGAAGTCAACGACAAGTACTACCCCCAGGTGATGGAGGGGCTCGACCTGCTCGAAGGCGACGAACTGGCCCAGGGCATCGAGATCCTGGCCCGTCCGCTGCACACCATCAAGGGCGTCACCGGCTTCATGGCGGGCTTCGAAGAGGCCTCCCACTTCACCCACAAGATCGAGGATTTTCTGAAAAAGGTGCAATCCGGCGAAGTGGAGTCCTCGCCGGACAACGTGACCCTGCTCTCGCGCGGGGTGAACATGATCTTCCAGGTCCTGGAGCAGCTCCGCGAGGGGGACACGGATACCGGAGAACGGGAGGAGGTCCTCTCCCTGATCGAGGAGGCGTCCTCCAGCGAGCAGGCCGAGGGCGAGGCGCTGGGCGCGGGCGTGGACGCGGAGACCCGGGACGGGGTGACGATCATCACGGTCAAAGACCCGCGCGTCCACCTGGAAAGCCAGTTCAAGCCGATCATCTCGGCCATCCTGTCCATCGAGCCCGGCGACCCCGCACTCCTGGATCTCGGCGGGGTGCTGACCTTCGGCTCCGGGGCGTGGGCCGCCGTGGCCAGCATGGGCACGACCTTCAAGATCGCGGCCTGCAACATTTCCCCGGACGCCAAGCAGACGCTCATAGGCTGGGGCTTCGACAAGACCATTTCCGTGTATCCCGACAGGGAAACATACTTCACCACGCAATAAGGGGAAGCCATGCAGGACAGCATCATCCAGTGCATCGAGGACATCGAACAACAAATCCTCGAAGTGGACGCCACCGGCCAGGGGGTCGAGGCGGTGGTGGACGCACTCGGCCTGTCGTGCATGCAACTCTCGTCCGCCGGGGTCATCGCCCTGCTGGACATGCTCAAGGACGGCATCACGCCGGTCAACAGCGAGATCATCACCTCCATGCTCGGCATCTGCGAAGCCCAGAAAAAATTCTTCTTCGCCTTGGGCGGCCTGCTCGAAGGCAGCGCCGACGCCCTGGCCAAGATCAAGACCTCCCCGTCCGCCCCGGTAGTCGAGGAGTCCGAGGAAGATGCGGCCAAGGCCTTCGAAGAACCGCCCACCGCCGAGGCCGAAGTCGAAGCCGAGGTCCCCGAGGAGGCGGAAGCGGCCGAAGAGGCCAAGCCCGATGCCAAGGCGGAAGCCAAGCCCGACGCCAAGGGCCCGTCCACGGCCATATCCTCCATCCGCGTGGCCACGGACCGGCTGGACCGGGTCATCGAGCTGGTCGGCAAGCTCATGGTCACCTACGCGGTCATCGCCCAGGGCGGGGCCACCAGCATGACCCAGATGGCCTCCAGCCTGCGCGAGCTGGACAACGTCATCACCCGGCTCCAGCAGGAGGTCAACGCCATCCGCCTGGTGCCGCTCAAACAGATTTTCATGCCCATGCACCGCCTGGTGAAGAGCCTGTCCCAGAAGATCGGCAAGAAGCTCGACTTCGAGGTCAAGGGCGACGACCTGGCCCTGGACAAGACCATCGTCGAATCCCTGAACGAACCCCTGGTCCACCTGCTCCGCAACGCCGTGGACCACGGCCTGGAGGACCCCGAGGGACGCAAGGCCGCGGGCAAGCCCGAATCCGGCACCGTGACCCTGTCCGCCTGGCGCAAGGGCGACAGCGCCTTTATCCAGGTCAGCGACGACGGGCGCGGCCTGGACCCGGACCGCATCCTGGCCAAGGCGCTGGAAAAGGGGTTGGCCGATCCGGACAAGGAGTACGAAACCGAGGAGATTCTCCAGTTCGTGCTCCAGAGCGGCTTCTCCACCGCCGAGAAGATCACCGACGTGTCCGGGCGCGGCGTGGGCATGGACGCCGTGGTCAACGCCATCAAGGTCGCCCTGGACGGCGAGGTGTCCATCCAGAGCACGCTGGGCAAGGGCGCGGCCTTCACCATCGTCATCCCCCTGGACCGCTCGGCCAACGAGGGCATCGTGGACGCCCTGGTCTGCAAGGTGGGCGGCGACACCTTCATCATGCCCAGCCGCGACGTGGTCGAGATCTACATGCCCCGGCGCAACGACGTGGTCGAGCTGCCCGACGGCCGCGAAACCGTGGACGTGCGCGGCGAAATCCACTCCCTGCTCCGTCTGGCCGACCTCCTGGAGCTGACCCCCGAGATCGACAACATCGAGATGGCCCAGGCCATCGTGGTCCGGGTGGGCGACTACAAGGGGGCCATCCTGGTGGACGAAGTGCTCCGCCAGCAACAGGTGGTCATCACCGGCTTCACCGTGCCGGTGCAGGAGATCTTCGACATCCCCATCCTGGGCTACGGCATGATGGGCGAATCCGACGCCCTGGTCATCGACGCCGAGGAGATGATCCAGCAGTTCCAGGACCGCATTGCCAAGGCGGCCCAATCGTCCTTGACATAAGTGCTGCCTGAAGCATAGTTCTCAAGCTTCAGGTGTCCTTGGACTCAATAGGGAATCCCGTGCGAATCGGGAGCGGACCCGCCGCCGTGACGTCCTGCCGAACCGCTGCCATTCATGCCACTGGGGTTTCCCTGGGAAGGCGGCAGCGGGAGGGACCAGCCGGAAGACCTGCCTGGAGCGCTCACAGGACTTGCCACGGTGGTACGTGGGCTTGCCGCCGAGGTATAGAAGGGAAAATACGGAACCCCCTCCTCTGAATTCGAAGAGGAAGGGGCTTTTTTTTCCCTCACCCGCCCCTTTTGGAGAACACAATGACCCTGTTCAGAAACTCCATCTTCTTCCTGCTCGCCCTGCTCCTGGCCGTCCCGGCCCAGGCCGGGCACCACGACGAGGGCCCGGTCAAACCGGCCATCGTCCTGGCCGCCTTCGGCACCTCCTATCCCGAAGCGGTCAAATCCATCCTGAACATCCAGGCCAAGGTGGAGGCGGCCAACCCCGGCGTGCCCGTGCGCCTGGCCTTCACCTCCAACATCATCCGCCGCATCTGGCAGAAGCGCCAGGACGACGCGGCCTGGAAAACGGCACACGCGGACATCCCGGAGGAGGTCCTGTACGTCAAGCATCCGCTGGCCACCATCGCGGACCTCCAGAACGACGGTTACCGCGACGTCACCGTGCAATCCCTGCACGTCTTCGCGGGGGAGGAGTTCAACGACCTGGTCGCCCTGACCGACGGGCTCAAGGCCATCCGCACCCTCAAGGCCAAGAACATGCCCTTCGCCCGGCTCGCGGTCGGCCGCCCGGCCCTGGGCATGCCCGGCACGGAATACCCCTACACAGAGGACATGGCCCGGGCGGCCAAGATCCTCAAGGTCGACGTGGACCAGGCCAGAAGGCTCGGCGCGGCCCTGGTCTACATGGGCCACGGCAACGACTTCTTCTCCACTGGCATCTATGCAGAATTCCAAAAAATATTGCAGAGCGAATACGGCTACCCGATCTTCATCGGCTGCGTGGAGGGGTACCCCGCCTTCGACGACATGGCCGCCCAACTCAAGAGGGCCGGCAAGAAGAAGGTCCTGCTCAAGCCGTTCATGATCGTGGCCGGAGACCACGCCTCCAACGACATGGCGGGCGACGAGGACGACTCGTGGAAGGTCATGCTGACCAAGCAGGGATATTCCGTGACCACCGACCTGCGCGGCCTGGGCATGCTCGACGGCTGGGCCGACATCTACGTGGACCATCTCAAGGACGCCATGGCCGAGGGCCCGGCGAAATAGGCCCATGACGAACGCCGTCTCCCGTACTCCCCTGCGCAACGGCCTGACCGTGGCCCTGCTCGCCGCCGTGCTGGCCGGGCTGGCCCTGGCCGCCTGCACAATGGGGGTCATCCACATCCCGCCGGGCGAAGTCCTGCGCGGACTGCTGGACGGCCTGCGGGGGGCGGCCGATTCACTGGGCACCACTGCGGCGGGCATTCTCTTCGACGTCCGTCTGCCGCGCATCCTGACCTGCACGGCCGTGGGCTTCGGCCTGGCCGTGGCGGGCGCGGTCTTCCAGGGGCTGTTGCTCAATCCCCTGGCCGACCCGTTCACCCTGGGCGTGTCCTCGGGCGCGGCCTTCGGCGCGGCCCTGGCCCTGCTCCTGGGGCTGGCCTTCCTGGGTCCGGCCACCCTCCCGGTCCTGGCCTTCGCGGGCGCGGCCCTGACCCTTTTCGCCGTCATCTCCCTGGCCGGGCGGGACGGCGAACTGTCCCCGGCCTCGCTCATCCTGGCCGGGGTCATCGTCTCGGCCATCCTCTCGGCGGGCATCAGCTTCATCAAATATCTGGCCGACGAACGGGTCTCGGTCATCGTCTTCTGGCTCATGGGCAGCTTCGTGGGCCGGACCCTGAGCGACGCGGCCCTGGCGGGCTGTGCCGCGCTCGCGGCCTTCGCGGTCTGCCTCTACTACGGACGCGACCTGAACATCATGAGCCTGGGCACCCGCTCGGCCCGGAGCCTGGGCGTGGACACCGGCCGGGTGCGCCTGATCCTGCTCGTGACCGCTTCCCTGGTCAGCGCGGTCTGCGTGGCCGTGAGCGGGGTCATCGGCTTTGTCGGGCTGATTGTTCCGCATCTGATGCGCATGGTCGTGGGCCCGGACAACCGCTGGCTGCTGCCCGCCTCGGGCCTGGGCGGGGCCATCCTGCTCCTGCTGGCCGACACCGTGACCCGCGCGCTGCTGCCCCACGAGGTGCCCATCGGCGTGCTCACCGCGCTCATCGGCGGTCCGGTTTTCTGCTGGATATTCAGTCGCTCCCGGAGGCTCGCCCGTGGATAGCGCCGCCTTCACCCTGCAGGGCCTCGGCTTCGCCTACGGCGACACCCCGGTCCTCCGGGACCTTGACCTGGAACTCGCTCCCGGCATGGTCCACGGGGTGGTCGGCCCCAACGGCAGCGGCAAGTCCACCCTGCTCGGTCTGCTGGCCGGACTGCTCGCGCCGGACCGGGGCGCGGTGCGCCTCAACGGCGAAGACGTCTCCGACTGCTCCCCGGCCCGGCTGGCCCGGCGCTGCGCCCTGGTCTCCCAGGACCAGGCCCTGCGCTTTCCCTTTACCGTGGCCGAGACCGTGCTCATGGGACGGCACCCGCACATCCCCCGGTTCAGCCGCCCCGCGCCCCATGACCTGCAACGCGTAGAGCAGGCCCTGGACGCCATGGACCTCCAGGCCCTGCGGCACCGCCCCGTGGCCGACCTATCCGGGGGCGAGCGCCAGCGCACCGCCGTGGCACGCGGGCTGGCCCAGGAGACCCCCGCCCTGCTCCTGGACGAACCCACCTCGGCCATGGACATCCGCCACGCCATGGCGGCCATGGACGAACTGACGCGGCTGGCCCGAGCGGGCCGCACCGTGGTGGCCGTGCTCCACGACCTGAATCTGGCCGCCCGGTACTGCGACAACCTGGTCATGCTGGACAAAGGGGCGGTTCACGCCTATGGCAACGTGTCCCGCACGCTTACTCCCGAAAACATCCTCGCGGTCTTCGGCGTGCGCGCCGCCGTTCTGGACACCGAATACGGACCGCACATCGCCTACATTCAAGGAAACTGATTTTGAAACGCCTTTTCTTCACCTTTGCCTTCATCCTGCTGCTCTGTTCCACGGCCCAGGCCCGGACCATCACCGACGACTCGGGCCGGACCGTCACCTTCGACAAGCCGTTCACCCGGATCATCTCCCTGTACGGCGCGCACACCGAAAACCTCTTCAGCCTCGGCCTGGACGAACAGATCATCGGCGTGTCCACGGGCGAGGACTATCCCGCCGCCGCCCTGGCCAAGCCGACCTTCAACGCCCGCGACGGCGTGGAGAAGTTCCTGGCCGCCAAGCCCGACCTGATCCTCATCCGGCCCATGCACATGCGCGCCTACGGCGGGCTGTGGAACGCGCTCGAACGCCACGGCGTCACCGTGGTCTCGCTCCAGCCCGACTCCGTCGAGGCCATGTTCGGCTACTGGCGCACCCTGGGCGCGCTGACCGGCCGCCAGATGAAGGCCGAATACATGATCGAGGACTTCCGCGACGGTGTGCGCCGCGCCGAGGCCCGGTTGTCCACCATACCCATGGAGGAGCGGCCCGGCGTGTTCTTCGAGTCCATCCACCGCAAGACCGCCACCTTCTCGCCCGGCGCCATGCCCCTGTTCGTCCTGGAAAAGGCGGGCGGCATCAACGTGGCGGCCGACGCCCGGCCCCGCCACGGGACCAACATCGCGGACTACGGCCTGGAACGGCTGCTGGCCAAGGGCGACAAGGTCGACGTCTACCTGGCCCAGCGCGGGACCATGAACGACGTCTCGGTACACGACATCGTCAGCAGCCCGCCCGCCTCGCGCATCAAGGCCGTCCTGACCCGCAACGTCTACCTGGTGGACGAACACCTGGTCTCGCGCCCCACCCTGCGGCTCCTCGAAGGCATCGACACCGTGTACCAGCTCCTGCACCCCTAGCATCAAGTTGACGCACCGGCGCAAAACAGACACAGTCGGCTACCGACAAAAACATAACGGATAGACAACGTGACCAAGAAAGGCACCCTCTACGGCATCGGGGTCGGCCCCGGCGACCCGGAACTGCTCACCCTCAAGGCCGTGCGCGTCCTCGGACAGGTGGACGTGATCTTTGCCGCCGCCTCCACCAAGAACGATTATTCCACGGCCTACTCCATCGCCAAACCCCACCTCAAGGACGGCGTGCGCATCGTCCGCCTGGGCTTCCCCATGACCAAGGACCAGGACGCCCTGAACGAGGCCTGGACCGAGAACGCCCGGCTCGTGGCCGAGGTCCTGGACAACGGCGAGGACGCCGCCTTCCTGACCCTGGGCGATCCCCTGACCTACTCCACCTACGGCTACCTGCAGCGCACCCTGCTGGAGATGAACCCGGATCTGCGCCTGCGGGCCGTGCCGGGCATCACCTCCTTCCACGCCGCGGCCGCGCGCATCGGCCTGGTCCTGTGCGAATCCAAGGAGTCCCTGCTGATCACCTCGGGCGTGGCCGACTCCGCCCGCCTGGAGGAGCAGTTGAACACCGCGGACAACGCGGTCATCCTCAAGGCGTACAAGAACTTTGACGAGATCCGCGCCCTGCTGACCAAGCTCCGCCTGGCCGACACCACGGTGCTCGTCTCCCGCCTGGGCATGGACGAGGAGTCCATCCTCATGGACATCAAGGACGCCCCCAAGCAGCCGCACTACTTCTCCCTGGCCCTGGTCAAAAGGAACAAGCCGTGAGTACCGCCATCGTCCTGGCCGCCTTCGGCTCCCGGCACAAGAACGCCATGGCCTCGCTGACCCACATCACCGAACGGGTCCGGGCGGCCTACCCGGACATCCCGGTGCGCGTGGCCTACACCTCCAAGACCATCCGGGGGCACATGAAGAAGGCGGGCGAAGCCGTGGATTCCGTGCCCGCCGCCCTGGACAAGCTCCTCCATGAGGGGGTCACCCATGTGGCCGTCCAGTCCCTGCACCTTATCCCCGGCACCGAGTTCCACGAGCTCCTCGGCCTGGCCAACGAGCTTATGCTCCGCGAGGACGGCTTTTCCCGCGTGGAGGTCGGCTTCCCCCTGGTGGCCGGCGAGGCGGGCGTGGAGGAGGTGGCCGACGCGGTCCTGGCCATCGCCGAGCAGGGCAAGGGCGAGAACGACGCCGTGCTCTTCATGGGCCACGGCACCAAACACGACGGCAACGTCTACTACGAGGCCCTGCACCGCGCCTTTCAGCAGCGCGACCCGTCCGTGCACATGGGCGCCATGGAGGCCGAACCCGGCATCGACGCGATCATCGAACGGTTTCAACGCGACGGCGTGAAAAAGGCCCACCTCCTGCCCTTCCTCTTCGGCGCGGGCTGGCACGCCGCCCGCGACATGGTCGGCGACTCCGAAACCAGTTGGAAGACCCGCCTGGAGAAGGCGGGCATCGAATGCGAGGCCGTGCTCAAGGGCGCGGGCGAATACGACCATCTCGTGGACATCTGGCTCAGCCACCTCCATGACGCCCTCAAGCGCATGAACCGCTGCTAGCGGCGGTTGCCCCGGCCCCCCATCCCCTCTCACCCCTCCCAAACTTTTTGGGCCGCTTCGCGGGGCGGTTACGCGATAACGGGAACTTGTTCCCGAATGGGGCCGGAGTGTAAAAAAAGAGGAGGACCTTGCGGTCCCCCTCTTTCGTCCGCCGTGGTGCGGCGGTTCTAGGCGTTCGGAGCGCCGTCGGCCAGGACCTTGTAGGTGCACAGCTTGCACGTCACGTTCTCGTTCTTGAGGTAGTCCGCCTCCTCCATGCTGACCAGCTCCCAGGCGTCCGCCTTTTCCAGGGCGATCATGCGGTCGCGGTAGCCGTAGTCCTCGTACGCGCCCTCGCGGATGGTGAAGCAGATGTGCCCGTCGGGCCGGGTCACGCGGATGAGCTCGTCAAACGCGGTCGCGTCCACGTGGCCGTAGGTCAGGGTGCCCACGCAGACCACCGCGTCATAGGCGTCGTCGTCGATCTTGAGCTTCTTGCTCAGGTCGGCCTGCATCAGCGAACCGTAGATGTTCTTGGACTCGGCCACGCGGAGCATGTCCTCGGAATAGTCCAGGGCGTGGAGGTCCCCATACCCCTTCTCCGTGAGAATCCGGCCCACCTGACCGGTGCCGCAGCCCGCGTCGAGGATGCGCGCGCCGGTGCCCGGCAGCACGCGATGCAGGGCCTGGGCCGCGGCCGCGGGTGCCACGTAGCCGAAACTGCCCACGGTGTCCTGGTCGTAGTTGTCCGCCCAATCCTTGTAGGCGTCCATCAACTCCGTGTGGTTGCTGGCGGTGTAGACCTTGTCCAATGTCTTGTTGTCGGAAACCATTCTCTTGTCCCCCTACGCTTCCAGAACTTCGTAGATGCAGTACTTGGCCGTGACGTCCTCTTTCTGCAAATAGTCGGTGTCGACCATCTCCTTGAGCCGGAAGGCGTTGTCCGCCTCCAGCCTGACCATGCGCTTGCGGTAGCCATACTCCTGGTAGGCTCCGTCCCGCACGGTGAAACAAATGTACCCGCCGGGCCGGGTGATGCGCACGAACTCGTCGAAGACCTCGGGCCCGACGTGGGCGTAGGTCAGCGCGCCCACACAGATGGTCGCGTCATAGGAATTATCGTCAAAGGCGAGCCTGCGGTTCATGTCGCCGTGGTGGATGTCGCCGTAGACGTCCTTTTCCTCGGCCACCTTGAGCATGTCGCGAGAGAAATCCATGGCTTCGATGCGGCTATACCCCAGCTCGCTCATGGCCTGACCCACGAGGCCGGTGCCGCATCCGGCGTCCAGGACACGAGACCTGGGGGATTCGAGATAGCGGTCGAGGAGGTTTGCGGCCACGCCGGGTCCCACGTAGCCCATGCCCTGACAGGTGTCCCTGTCGTATTCGTCCGCCCAACAGCGGTAGGCATCAACCAGTTGTTCGGGGGTCGTGGCTTCGTACGTGGCCACCCATTTCTCGGGAGTGTCTTTCATGGCAATCCTTCTGTTAAAAGTTTATAATACATAAATTTTAAAATTTTATACAGTATGCAAAGATAGTATAGATACAAAATTACAACACAACATTAATGCATTACACAAAAATATAAAGCCATAAGTCTCTACAGTATTGAGTCATAAGATAGTTATTTTCGTCATATTCTCGCAAATTCTAAAATGAATTTTGCACCCTATGATTTGAATGAAAATAAATTAATCATCCAAAAATGCTGCTGTGGCTTCCCTTAAAAACATTTATACATGTCAAAGTCAAGTCCGCATGGCATATTCACAATAACGTTGCATTGTCATCCTGTGAAAACGATCAAGAAAGGGCGTTCGCCGGGCACGCGCCGAGGCCCGGCCACGGATGGGACAGGAAGGAAGGCATATGTGGATGGGAACGGCAGAACGCGGGATTACGTCCCGGCGGGGGTGTGAGTCGAACTTCAGGCGATGGATGCCGGCGCTTCTGCTCGTAGAGCACCAAGCGGTACACTACGTCCTGCGCCGGACGATTCAGTCCTTCGAAGGCCAGACCGTGTCAAGGGCAAGGGCGAATACAATCGTCGCATGGATATCTGGCTCAGCCACCTGCACAACACGCTGGAACGCATGGACCGCCACCGGGGGGTGCCTCCCCCCCCTTTCTCCCTTGATCTTGAGCGGACCGCTGTTACCGGGCCGTCGGCCGCATGTGTTCGGCCATGGCGTCCACGATGCGCGGCCAGACCGGCGTGGGCAGGTCGTGGCCCATGCCTTCGATGACCAGCAGTTTCGCGCCCGGGATAAACCGGGCTGTCTCCCTGCCGCCCTCCAAGGACATAAAGGGGTCCCTGTCGCCATGGATCACAAGCGTGGGGGCCTTGATCGAGGTGATGGAGGATTTCCGGTAGCCTTGGGCCACGACGGCCAGCCCCTGGCGGGCCATGCCCTGCGGATAGTAGGACCGGTCGAAGCTCTCTCCCAGAAGACGCCGCAGCCGCTCCTCCTCAAAGGGGAAACCGGGGCTCCACAGCTTCCGCCACATGTCCGTCTGGTGCGCGATGAACGCCTCGCGCTCGGCCGGGATGGGCTTGTACACCTCGGCCAGGACGTCGTCCGCGATCTTGGGCAGTTCGGGGTTCCCCGTACTCGACATGATGGACGTCAGGCTCAGGACGCGCGTTGGGTGCCGATACGCAACGACCTGGGCGATCATGCCCCCGACCGAGGCGCCGCAAACGTGCGCCTTGTCGATGCGAAGGGCGTCGAGCAGGCCCACGGCGTCATCCGCCATGTCATCGAGGGTATAGGCGGGCGCAACGTACTGACCGGCCATGGCCGCCGCGATGTCGGGCACACCCGCCTCATCGAACTTGGTGGAAAGGCCTACGTCCCGGTTGTCGAAACGGATCACGTAACATCCCCGTTCCGCCAGCATCTCGCAAAACCCGGCCTCCCAGTAGATCATCTGGCTTCCACCGCCCATGATCAGCAATAACGCCGGCCCCTTGTCATCGCCGAACGTATCGTACTCAATATCAATGCCATTGGCCTTTACTCGAGACATGATGCCTTCCTTTCGTTTGGTTCACCGCCGACCAAAATCCATACCAATTCCCGCCACCGCCGCCAAGCCCGATGCCCCCGTTTACAGCGCACGCGCCTTGGGCTAGTCTGCGCCCCTACGGAGAAGACGTGAGCATACTGATACACACCCATGACGGCGGGCGTTTCACCCTGGAGCCCAAGCCGGGCGACACCCTGGCCCGGACCATCTTTCTCTCCCGGCTGTGGCACGGCGTGCCGCTATGCTCGGGGCTGGGCAAGTGCGGCCTGTGCCGGGTGCGCTTTGTCAAGGACGCGCCCGAGCCCAATCGCGACGAGTTGAAGAAGCTCGGCCAGGACCGAATCGACCAGGGCTGGCGGCTTTCCTGCCTGCACCCGTCCGAACCGTGCGAGATCGAGCTTCCCGAGCCGGTGCGCAGTCAGCGCGCCGTGCGCGCCCTGAAGCAGGCGGACGGCGACTTTGCACTGGCCGTGGACCTGGGCACCACGTCCGTCCACTGGACCGCACTGGTCGACGGCGAGCCCGTGGCCACGGGCCGCGAGCTCAACCCGCAGATGGGCATGGGCTCCGAGGTCATGTCACGGCTGGCCGCCGCATCCACGGCAGAGGGACGCTTCGTGCTCCGCGCCCTGATCACCGACCGCATCACCGAGCTGGCCGGGCTGGCCGCCCGCAACCTGGGCGGCCGGTGCGTCGGCCTGGCCGTGTCCGGCAACCCGGCCATGACCTACATCCTGCTCGGCAAGAAGCCCGACGACCTGGCCGCCGCGCCCTACGAACTAAGCTATTTCGGCGGCGACGAAAAACGACTGGGCGCAGGCCTGCCGCCCGCGTACATCCCGCCCCTGCTCGCCCCCTTTGTCGGGGCCGACCTGTCCGCCGGGCTGACCGCCGTGGAATACGGCGGCGACCCGCAGTATCCGTTCCTTCTGGCCGACCTCGGCACCAACGGCGAGTTCATCCTGGCCCTGTCGCCCGGAGAGCGGCTGTGTGCCAGCGTGCCCATGGGGCCGGCCCTGGAAGGCGTGGGGCTGTCCTTCGGCCGCACCGCCGGGCCCGGCGCGATCACCGGCTTCCGGCTGACCCCCAAAGGGCTCGACATCCACTACTTCGACGACTCGGACGCAGGCCGCTCGGGCATGACCGGCACGGGCTACCTGTCCCTGGCCGCGGTGCTGCGCGCCCACGGCGTGCTGGACGAGACCGGACGGTTCGCCAAGGGGACCACGCCCCTGGCTGTCCGCCTGGCCGACCGGGTGACGACCGTGAACGGCGAACCCGCCTTTGCGGTCAACGACGAAGTCCGCCTCCCGGCCTCGGACGTGGAGGAAATTCTCAAGGTCAAGGCGGCCTTCAACCTGGCCGTGTCCGCCCTGCTCAAAGCCGCCGGAATCGGCCCGGGCGGCTTGAAACAAATTTATCTGGCCGGTGCGCTGGGCGAACACGTCTCGACCACCGACCTGGAGACTTTGGGTTTCCTCCCCCCGGGTTGCGCGGCCCGGACCGTCAAGGCGGGCAACACGTCCCTCAAGGGCACGGAGCTGCTCCTGGCCGATCCGGCGGCGCGGACCTTCGCCGCATCGCTGCCCGAGGGGCTGACCCGCGTGGACCTGACCGGCGACGCCGATTTCGGCGACCAATTCATCCAAAGGATGTGTTTTTCCTATGTCGATTGACGGCCTGTTTCCCAACCTGACCGAGGACAACGTCGAACAGCTCGTCCGCTTCGACGCCCTGCTCAAGCGTGCCTGGCCGCTCAAAGGCAAGCACCGCGACCAACTCAAGTACGACATCCGGGACATGTCGCGCAGCCTGACCAACGAGCGGTCCACCCGGCGCAAGGAGTACATGACCGACGACAAGTTCCTGTCGCCGTACCTCTACTACTTCCTGCCGTGGAACCTGTTCCGCCTGTCCCGGCTGTTCTCCGGACTGGAGCTGGACATCCCCGAGGACGGCCAGGTGGCCGACCTCGGCACCGGCCCGCTGACCACGGTCCTGGCCCTGTGGATGTCCCGGCCGCACCTACGCGGGCGGCGGCTGAACTTCACCTGCCTGGACATCGCGCCCAAGACCATGAACACCGGACTGAAGCTCTTCCAGGCCCTGGCGGGCAAGGACTCGCCCTGGCGCATCAAGACGGTCAAGGCCGGGTTCCTGGACCACATCCGCGACAAGGCGGACCTGCTCATGGCCGCCAACGCCTTCAACGAGCTGGACTGGTCCGGCCGGGCCACCCGGCCCCAGGCCGAGAAGCTGGCCGCGCACATGATCGGCGCCGTCAAGGAGACCGGACGCATCCTCCTCGTGGAGACCGGCGTGCGTCTGGCCGGGCGGATCATAGCCGAGATGCGCGCCCAGTTCCTGGAGAAGGGCTACAAGCCCATCGCGCCCTGCCCGCACACGGGCGAATGCCCCATGCCCGCCCTGGGCCAGGGGCCCTGGTGCCACTTCAACTTCTCGACCAAAGGCGCGCCCGAGTGGCTGGAACGGATTTCCAAGGAGGCCTCCCTGGAAAAGGACAACGTGAGCCTCAACTTCCTCTATCTTTCGCCCGGCGGTGCCTCGGAATGGGGCGCGGTGCGGGCCATTTCCGAGCCCTTCAAGCTGCACGGCGGCAAGGGCCAGTACGCCTGCTCAGACAAGGGGCTGACCCTGATCGAGTACGCCGCCGGAACGCGGCCCCTGTTTCCGGGCCAACTGATCGCGCCCGACTGGCCGCAAACCCCCAAGACGGACCTCAAGTCCAAGGCGCTCATCCTCCCCTACAAACCCTAAGAGCGAAAAATGAAGATCATCGATCTCGGGCTGATCGGCTACAAGGATGCCGAGGCCCTGCAACTGGAAACCCTGGAGGCCGTGACCAACGGCGGACAGGAAAACACCGTGTTCCTGCTGGAACATCCCAAGGTCATCACCCTGGGCCGCCTGGGCGGGGCCGAAAACCTGCACCTGGACCCCGAAGAGCTTCAGGACCAGGGCATCGACCTGGTCCAGACCACGCGCGGCGGGAACATCACCTGCCACTTCCCCGGCCAGTTGGTGGCCTACCCCATCTGGCGGGTGGAGAAACGGCCCGGCGGCATGCGCAAATTCTTCCACGACATGGAGCAGGCGGTCATGGACACCTGCGCGCATTACGGGGTGCGGACCATCCGACGGCCCAAGCATCCCGGCGTCTGGGTGGACGAAACCCGCAAAATATGTTCCATGGGCATCGGCGTGCGCCATTGGGTCACCTATCACGGTCTGGCCCTGAACGTGGCCCGCGACACAAGCCTTTTCAACGCCATCACCCTGTGCGGCATCCAGGGTGCGGTACCCACTTCCCTGTCCGCCGAAGCCGGACGGGACATAGACATGGAGGACGTCAAGCATGTCTTCAAGCGAGCCTTTGCAAAAGCCTTTGCGGATTCCGCCGTGGCTGCGAATCAAGCTGCCGAGTAACGAGAACTTCACCAACACCTCGGAGCTGATCGGCGACCTGCACCTGAACACGGTCTGTCAAAGCGCCAAGTGCCCCAACAAATGGGAGTGCTTTTCCAAGAATGTGGCCACCTTCCTGATCATGGGAGCCATCTGTACGCGCAACTGCGCCTTCTGCAATATCGCCTCCGGCGACATGGAGCCGCTCGACCCGACCGAGCCCGCCCGCGTGGCCGAGGCCGCCCGGCGTCTCCAGCTCAAGCACGTGGTCATCACCTCGGTCACCCGCGACGACCTCCCCGACGGCGGGTCCGCCCATTTCGCGGCCTGCATCCGGGCCGTGCGCGAGGCCATGCCCGAGTGCACCGTGGAGGTCCTGATCCCGGACTTTCAGGGTGACGAACCGGCGCTGGGGGCCGTGCTCGACGCGCGCCCCAACGTGCTCAACCACAACCTGGAGACCGTGCCGGTCCTGTACGCCGCCATCCGGCCCCAGGCGGACTACCGCCAGTCCCTGACCCTGCTGGAAAACGCCAAGCGCATGCGCCCGGACATCCCGACCAAGTCCGGGATCATGGTCGGCCTGGGCGAGACCGACGAGCAGATCATGACCGTGCTGGACGACCTGGCGGCCATCGACTGCGACATCGTGACCATCGGCCAATACATGCAGCCCAGCCGCCAGCACCCCATGGTCAAGCGGTACGTGGAGCCCGAGGTCTTCGAGATGTACGCCGAGGAAGGCAAAAAACGCGGCATCCGCCACATGTTCAGCGCCCCGCTGGTCCGGTCGAGCTACAACGCCGCCGACTTCGTCTAGACGAAGCAGAACAAGACAAAGCAGCAAGGCCTCCCCGATGATATCACCGGGGAGGCCTTTTCTTTCTTTACGAAAACCCCGCGCCGCAGGCGCAATATGGGGTGCAGGGGTGCGACCCCCTGCCCGCCAGAGGCGAAGTCACCCGACAACGCCGCACAGCAGCCATCCAGTCCTGATTTTAAACCCAGAAGATCCAGTCCCGGATACGCAGATCGATGCTCGGAATCCCCCTGAACCTGTCGATCTTGGGGGTGAAGGCGAAGCGCATGACCCGGTTGTGCACGGCGCGGGTCAGGGAGTCGCCCATGCGCCAGGCCTTGCCGGGGAGTTTGGCGCCGGTCTCCTGGTCTTCGAGGACGAGCTTGACGTGTTCGCCCTCGCGGCCGAACAGGGCATGCTCGGCAACGCGCACGGGCTTGGTGGCGAAGACGGGCTCGGGGTTGCCCATGCCGAAGGGCTGGAGCAGTTCCAGTTCCTTGAGCAGGGTGTTGTTGATGTTGGAGAAGGCCAGCTCATGGTCGAGCTTGAGGGTGGGCGTGAGCGGCTTGGCCCCGAGGGTCGCGACCACGTGATCGTTGAACCGCTCGCGCAGGGCTTCGAGGTTCTCGGCCTTGAGCGAGAGCCCGGCGGCCTGGGCGTGGCCCCCGAAGCCTTCGAGCACGTCGGCCACCTCGGCCAGGCCGTCGTGCAGGTTGAACTCCGGGATGCTCCGCCCCGATCCCTTGAGCAGGCCGTCCGCGGACTCGGGCGAGCAGAGCAGCAGCGTGGGCCGGTAGTATTTCTCGGCCACGCGCGAGGCCACGATGCCGATGATGCCCGGATGCCAATGCTCGGCGTACAGGACCAGCCCGGCCATATGGCGCATGGTCTCGGCCTGGGCCAGGGCCTGGTCCGCGATCTCCTGCTCCTGGCGGCGGCGCTCCATGTTGATGGCGTTGAGCTCTTCGGCGATGGGCATGGCCGAGTCGAAATCCTTGGCGAGCAACAGGTTCAGGGCCTTTTCCGGGTCACCCATGCGCCCGGCGGCGTTGATCCGGGGGGCCAGGTGAAAGCCGATCTGTCCGGCCCCGAGTTCGGCTTGGCGGGCGTAGTCGCTGACCACCTTAAGCGCGGCCATGCCGGGCCGCTTGGCTTCTTTGATGACCAGCAGGCCGTTCTTGACCAGGATGCGGTTCTGGCCGGTCAGCCGGACGATGTCCGCGATGGTTCCCAGCGCCACCAGGTCGAGCAGCGGGCGCACGTCCACCTTGTCGCCGGGCAAAAGCCCGTTCAGGGCCACCACGAGCATGAAGGCCACGCCCACCCCGGCTAGGTCGTCGCAGGAGCCGCCGTCGGACAGGCGCGGGTCGCACACGGCGTGGGCCTCGGGCAGGGTCTCGCCGGGCAGGTGATGGTCCGTGACCACCACGGTCATGCCCAGCTCGCGGGCGCGGGCCACCGGCGCGAGGTCGGAGATGCCGCAGTCCACGGTCAGGAGCATGGTCGCACCCCGCTCGTGGAGCCGCTCCACGCCCTCGACGTTCATCCCGTACCCCTCCTCCATGCGGTTGGGCAGGTGATGCATGACCTCCCTGCCGCGCAGGGCGAAGAATTCCTTGATGACCGCCGTGGCCGTGATGCCGTCCACGTCGTAGTCGCCCCAGACGGCCAGGGTGCGGCCCTCGGCCAGCCCCCGGGCGACGGTCTCGGCGGCCCCGGTCAGGCCGGGGACCTCGGCCGGGTTGGCCATGTGCCGCAGCAGCGGACTGAGGAAGCGGTCCATCTCGCCCACGTCGGTCAGGCCCCGGTTCCAGAGGATTTCCACGATGAGCGGCGATACGTTCAGTTCCTCGGCCATGGCCGCCGCCGACGACGGCGCGGCCCCCTCGTTGCGGGGTTTCCAGATGCAAGGCAAGGCGATTGTCCCGTGTGGTCAGGAGAGTATGTTCACGAATTGTTCGACGTCGTCCGAGTCGACCAGCTCCTCGGCGACTTCCTGCAGGTCGTCCACGTCCACGTCCACGGCCTGGCAGAGCTCGTCCACCCGTTCGCCGTACCGCCCGTCCGGGTCGTCCACGGCGTGGACCACACTGTCGGCCAGGCTGATGACGTTGGACTCGCTGGAAAATTCCGGCGACAGGTCCGGCGAATGGTGCCAGTTGACCGGTTCCACCAGCGCGGCGGGCAAGTCCCAGGAGCGCAGCACCAGCGCGCCGATGACCGCGTGGTCCAACCCCCAGTACTCTTCCTCGGCCTCGCTGTCGATCATCTCGTCGCTCTCGGCCATCTCGCGGATGGCCGCCCAGTCGTCCGGCCGCTTCAGGGCGGTGACCAGCTTGCCGAAGTCGTGGAGCAGCCCGGAGGTGAACAGATTTTCCGGCTTGCCCACGTCGATCATGTGGGACAGCTCCCTGGCGACCATGGCGACCATGAACTGGTGCGCCCAGTAGCGGCCCAGGTCGAAATCCTCGGGCATGGGGTAGCGTCGGGTCAGGCCGGTCACGCCGAGCGCCAGAACGATGTTGCGGATCTCGGCCATGCCCAGCACGGCAGCGGCGCGGGGCACGCTCTGCACTTCGGCCTGCAGGCCGTAATAGGCGGAATTGGCCAGCTTCAGGATGCGGGCGGTCAGCCCCTGGTCCTTGCTCAGGGTCCCGCCTACGTCCTCCATGGAGGCCAGCGACCCGTCGCCGGTCTGGACGAACAGCTGTTTCAGGACCTCGGGCGAAAACGGCAGGTCCTCGCGCATGAGTGGCAGTTCCTGAAGAAAGCCCTGGATCTTTTCCTGATTCATGAACACTCCTGCCCCGAGCCGCCGGGCGGCTCACCGGACCCTTAATCCAGCTTGATGGGCTTTGACGGGGCCGGTTTTTCCCCGTCCGCCGCATCCGCATCGTCCTTGGGCCGCCGGTCCGACTTGACCGCCGACACGTCCGGCCCCTCGTCCTTGCCCACGTATCCCTTGTCCTTGAGGAAGGACCAAAACTTCAAACTCGCCTCAAGGTTCGGGTTCAGTTCCAGGCTCTTGAGCAGATACTTCTTGCACCCCTCGATGTTGCCCTTCTCGAAATAGCAGCGGGCGATGTTGTGGAAGAGGTGTTCGTCGTTCTGGACCAGTTGCTCGGCCCGGAGATAATACTGCAGCGCCTGGTCGTACATCCTGTTCTTGCGCATGTTGATGCCGAAATCGTTGAACAGGTGCTTGTGTTCGGCGTCGAAGGCGGCTTCGAGCCCGACCAGACGCTCGAAAATGTCGTTGGCCTTGGCCTGGTCGCCCCGGTCGAGGTAGGTCAGCCCCAGGCCGAAGTTGGCCCGGACGTTCTCCTCGTCGATGGCCATGGCCTGCTTGTATTCGAACTCGGCGGAATAGGCCGCGCCCCGCTCGCGGTGCTGCTCGCCGCGCACGATGGCCCCGTCCAGCTCCTTTATGGCCGGATAGACCGTGGACACGTAAAACTCCGGTTCGGGGTTGAACTTGGTCAGGAAATCGTCGCGCGGAATATTGCGTTTGGGGCCGGACGGAACGTAGTTGCGGTTCAGGGGCTGGACGGAAATTTCGCCGGTGGCGAGCTCCTCGGCGTCCCAGTACGTCTTCTGGATCGTCTTGCGCTGCGTGGTCCCTGTCCCGACCTTGGCGACGGTCTGCGTGGAGAAGATGCCCTTGATCTTCTCCGCCCCGTCGCGCACTATCTCGTGCCGGTTTTCGACACCCTGCCCCTGCTCGGCCATCCAATGCTCCTATTGGGCCCGGTCCATCTCCCCGATGATCGCCCGGGCCGCTTCTTCCGGCCGTTCGGCCCTGGTCACGGGCCTGCCCACGACCAGGAAATCCGCCCCACTGCGCACCGCCTCCGCCGGAGTGACCACCCGCCGCTGGTCCCCGGCCTCGGCCGAGGCCGGACGGATGCCGGGGGTGAGACACGCGAAGCCGCTCCCGCAGGAGGCCTTGATCCGCTCCACCTCCAAGCCCGAACAGACCACTCCATTTAAGCCATATTGCTTGGCTTTCACAGCCAGGTCAAGGGCCATCTCCGAGGGACCGGGTGCGTCCGCCACGGGCAGGTCCCCGGCAGCCATGCTGGTCAGCATGGTCACGGCCAGAACCAGGGGCGCCGGCTGTCCGGGGAGCGCGCCTTCGGCGCACCCCTCCATGGCCGCGCGCGCCATGCGCTCCCCGCCCAGGGCGTGGATGTTGACCATGTCCGCGCCCAGCCGAACCGCCGAGCGCACCGCGCCCTGGACCGTGTTCGGGATGTCGAAGAATTTCAGGTCCAGGAAGACCTTGAATCCCAGCTCCTTGAGCCCGGTGACCACCTTGGGGCCCTCGGCCGTGAACAGCTCCAGGCCGACCTTCATCCACGGGGCCGTGCCCTTGAGGGTCCGGGCCATGGCCAGGGCCGACGCCGCGTCCCCGAAGTCCAGTGCGACGACGAGATCAGCCATTGTCTTTCCAGGTCTGCATGATGTTGTCGAGGATGCCGGGCCGAAGCGACGGCTTGCACTTTCCGGCCAGGTACACGGCCTCAAGCTCCTTGTACGCCGCGTCCAGGTCGTCGTTGACCACCCAGTAGTCGAACCACTCGGCCTGGGCCAGTTCGCCCGAGGCGTTGGCCAGCCGCTTCACGATGGACTCCTCCGAGTCGGTGCCGCGGCCCCGCAGCCTGCGCACCAGCTCCTCGCGGGACGGGGGCAGCAGGAAGACGAAGGTCCCCTTGTAGAAGGTCTTTTTGAGCTGCTTGGCGCCCTGCACGTCGATGTCGAAGAGCACGTCCTGGCCGCGGTGGAGCATCTCCTCCACCGGCTTGGTGGCCGTACCGTAGAAATTGCCGTGGACCTCGGCCCACTCGCAGAACGCGCCCTTGCTGCGCATGGCCACGAAGGTCTCGCGGGACACGAAGTGGTATTCCCGGCCGTCCTGCTCGACCCCGCGCGGCGCGCGGGTGGTGTAGGAGATGGAGAACCCGAAGTCCGGATATTGCTCGCGCAGCATGGCGATGAGCGTGCTCTTGCCCGTGCCGCTGGGCGCGCAGACCACCAGGACCTCGCCCAGCCTGAATTTGTGATCGTCCTGAACCACCTATTCCCCCTCGTCCGCGCTGAACCGCTGCCCGATGGTCTCGGCCTGGATGGCGGACAGGACAACGTGGTTGGAGTCGGTGACGATGATCGCCCTGGTCTTGCGGCCCTGGGTGGCGTCGATGAGCCGCCCCTCGGCGCGGGCGTCCTCGCGCAGGCGCCGCATGGGCGCACTGGACGGATTGACGATGGAGATAACCCGGTCCAGCACCACGAAGTTGCCGAAACCGACGTTGAGTAATCCCTGTTTCTGCATGCCCACCTACTCGATGTTTTGCACCTGTTCGCGGCAGCGTTCCAGCTCCGCCTTGAAATCCACCACCAACCGGCTGACCTCGGTATCCTGCGCCTTGTTGCCGCAGGTGTTGATCTCGCGGAAGGTCTCCTGCACCAGAAAGTCGAGCTTCTTGCCCACTTCGTCCTTGTCGGCCAGGACCTCGGCCAGCCGCTCCAGGTGGGCGTCGAGCCGGGTCAGCTCCTCGGACACGTCGAGTTTGTCCGTGAGGTAGGCCACCTCCTGGAGCATGCGGTCCTCGGAGAACTCGGCGTTGGCCGATTCCAGCATGTCGGTGATGCGCTGCCGGAGCGACGCCTTCTTGGCTTCGAGGATGTCCGGCACGCGCTCGCGGACCTTGTCGGCCAGTTCGCGCAGGGTGGCGAGCCGGGCCGTCAGGTCGGCCACCAGGGCCTCGCCCTCCCTGGACCGGGCGTCCACCCAATCGGCCAACGCCGCTTCCAGCCCCCTGTTCAGGCTCTCGGCCAGCCCCGGATCGGGCTCGGAACCGCTGTCGCGCCACAGGGACGGCATGGCCAGCACCCGGTTGTAGTCCGGATTGAAGATCTCGCCCCGGCTCTCGGCCAGCTTCTCCATTTCACTGAACATGGCCTGGGCCATGGTCTCGTTGAAGGACACCCCGAGCACCCCGGCGTCCAGGACTTCGAGGTTCAGGGAGACGTCCACCCGGCCGCGCGAGGCGTAGGTACGGACGATTCGCTCCCAGCCGTTTTCCAGCGAACGCAGGGAACCGGGCATGCGCCATTTGACGTCCAGAAACCGGCCGTTGACGCTTTTAATCTCCCAGACGTGGGTCCAGGCGTGTTCATTGGTCTCGCACCGGCCGAAGCCGGTCATGCTTACAGGCATATGTTTTTCCTTCTGGTTGGAAGCCGCGTGTTGTGGAAAAAATCACGTTTGCGGCTTGCTCCGCTTGTTTTTATACGACAGGCGCAGCTTTGTCAGCCGCGTTTTCATGGCCTCCCCCGCGTAATCGGGGAACGTCCAGGGAAAATCCACCCAGTGCCCGCGCTGCCAGATCAGGGTCAGGTCGGCCCAGATGCCGTCGCGCAGATAGATGCGGTGGGAAAAGTTCTTGCCCGTGGCCAGGACCAGGCGTTGCAGGGTCAGGAAACCGGGATCCAGGTTGAACCGTCTGCGTCCGTCCGCAGCGAACCGCTGCTCCACCGCGTTGGTCCACAGCTTGATGTCCGCCAGTTCATCCAGGGGGCGCAATTCGTCGAAGGCGATGAGCCTGCGGGTGATGGGCGCGCCCAGTTCGTCATTGTAGTAGTCGGTCTCATCGAAGGCGAACTCCTCGGACGAGTCGAACGGGCCGAACCGCTGCTCCAGCTCCGCGCCGACCACGGGCCAAAACCCGTCCCAGTCCGCGCTCAGCACGGAGATGACCAGCAGCCCCGGATCGGGCGTCCTGGGCGTACTCACCGTGCGTCCTCCATCGCCCCGGCGAGAGGCTCGACTATGACCACGCCCTTGTCCACGCGCACGGGATGCGCCCGGACCAGGGAACGAGGCGCGCAGTCGGGCGCGTCCTCGAACCGGCAGGCCGCGTAGTACTGGCTGACCCCGCGTCCGCGCTCGTCCTGGACCAGGACGTCCAACTGCGGCAGGTCGAGCAGGCGCTTCAAAAAGGCGGACTTCTTCCGGCCCACGAGCTTCCGCAGCCGGGCCGCGCGCTCCTTGCGCACCGGCACGTCCACCGCGCCGGGAAGGTCCACGGCCTTGGTGCCGGGCCGCTCGGAATAGGGGAAAACATGTCCGTACGTCAGGGGCAGCGAACGGCACAGTTCCATGGTGTGCTCGAACTGCGCCTCGGTCTCGCCCGGAAACCCGGTGATCAGGTCCGCGCCCAACCCCATGACCGGCCAGACCGCCTTGAGCCGTTCCATAAACTCCACGGCGGACTGCGGCGAATAGTGGCCGCGCCCCATGGCCTTGAGCACGTCCGGGTCCCCGCTTTGCAGGGAAAGGTGGAGTTGGGGACAGACCAGCCGGGACGCACCGAGCACGGCAAGCGCCTTGTCGGTCAACTGGCCCGGCTCCACGGACGAGATGCGCAGCCGCGCCCGTCCGGCCCAGTCCAGGGCGAAGGCCTCCTCCAGCCGGGCCACCAGATCCCAGAAATCCGGCTTGCCCGCGAGGTCGCGCCCGAAGTGGCGCAGGTTGATGCCGCTTAAAATGAACTCGCGAAAGCCCGCGCCGAGCAGCCGGGCAACCTCGGCCTCCACCTCGGCCGGATCGCGGCTCACGGACCGGCCGCGCGTCAGGGGCACGATGCAGTAGGTGCAGAAATGGGAGCAGCCGTCCTGGACCTTGACCACGGCACGGGCCCGGCCGTAGCCGGTGATGGAAAAGGGCGCGAAGCGCGGCTTGTCCCGGCCTGCCGCATACCCCTCGGGGCCGTCCAGCAACTGCGCCTTGTCAGCCTGGGCGACCACCCGGATCACGCCGGGCAAGGCCGCCAATTCGTCGGGGAGGACCTGGGCCGCGCACCCGGTGACGATGATCCCGGCCTCGGGGTTGTCGCGGTGGAAGCGGCGCACGGCCTGGCGCAGGTCGGCCACGGCGTTGGCGGTCACGGCGCAGGAGTTGACCAGGATGAGATCGGCCGCGCGCGGGTCGTCCACCTCGACGGCGTCCCGCCCGGCCCAGGCCTCGGCGATGGACCGGGTCTCGTACTGGTTGATCTTGCAACCCAGGGTGGCGGTGTGGAAGGTTGTCATGCTAGGATACGTCTGTCCGGTTTGTAAAAAAGTTCATTCATTCTAGCCGAGGTGGCCCCCATGAAGCAAACGAATACCATTTCCCGCCCTTCAGGCACCACGTCCCGGCCCCTGGCCGCCCTGTTTGCCCTGCTGGCCCTGCTGCTCGCGGGCTGCGTGGGCTCGTCCCTCGGCGTAGGGGTGGGCGTGGGCACCGGCGGGGGCGGCGTGGGAGTCGGCATAGGCGCGGGCTCGACCTCGGTGGGCGTCGGCGCGGGCGGATTCGGCGTGTCCCTGAACTCCTCCGGAGACTTCCTGAACAACGGCCCGAACGAGGCCTATCTCAACAACAAGGCAGGAATCAAGCAGTTGAACGACGGAAATTTCGAGGCGGCCCGCAAAATTTTCACCGACACCCTCGAAAAATACCCGGACCTGCCGGACTCCACCTACTATCTCGGCCTGACGCTCATCTACCTGGGCCAGCGCGAGGCGGGTTTCGGCCTGCTCAAGACCTACCGCGAGCCCCTGTACTACCGGGCCACCAGCGCGGTGCAGCGCATGGCCGCCTACCTGGAAAAGAAGCCCGAACTGACCGCCGAGGAAATCCACAAGGCCATGAACCGGGAGCGTCGCGACGGGTTCGACCGGGACCTCCGCGAGCGGATGGAGATGCAGCGCGGCTTCTAGCGCCTACAGCGCCTCCTCGATGACCCCGCCGCCGAGCACGGTCCCGGCCTCGTCATAGACCGCGGCCACCTGGCCGGGCGTGGGCCGGACGTGGGGCTCCAGAAAATCAAAGTACAATTTGCCGCCGGACAGCCACGCCTTGGCGGGCTTGGCCTTCTGGCGGTAGCGGGTCTGGACCAGCACGGTGCCGGGCCAGTCCCTGACCGGGCACATGAGGTTGACCTGTCCGGCCACGCACCCGTCGGCGGCGAGGAACGCCTTCGGCCCCACGATCAGGGTGTTGCTCGCCACATCCTTGTCCAGGACGTAGAGCGGCTCGGACCACGGGATGCCCAGGCCGCGCCGCTGGCCCTGGGTGTGCCGCCACAGCCCCTGGTGCTCGCCGATGATCCGGCCGTCCGGCAGGGCCGCCGGGCCCGGTCCGGGCATGTCGCAGCGCGCGGTCAGGAAGTGCTGGTAGTCGTCGTCCGGCACGAAGCATATCTCCTGGCTCTCTCTCGGCAACGGCGGGGTCAGGCCGTGGGCTTCGAGGATGGCCGGCACGTCGCGCTTGAAGGTCCGGGCCAGGGGGAACTCGGCCAGACGCAGGTTCTCCACCGGGACCATGGACAGGAAATAGCTCTGGTCCTTGGCGGCGTCCCGGCCGCGCACCAGCATCCTGCCCTGCTCCCGGTCGGCCATGCTGACGTAGTGGCCGGTGGCCAGCCGGTCCGCCCCGAGGTTGCGGGCCGCGTCGAAGAGCACCCCGAACTTCATGCGCGGGTTGCACATGGCGCACGGGTTGGGCGTCAGCCCGGCCCTGTACTCGGCCACGAACGGCTTGATCACCCGGTCGTCGAAGGCCTGGTGCAGGTCCAGGGCGTGAAACGGCACACCGAGCGTTCCGCACGCCCCGGCCAGTCCCGCGGCCACCCGCTCCCAGGCCAGAGACGGCGGCAGGAAATGCCCGTGCACGGCCATGAGCGGTTCGCCCCGCTCCTTGAGCAGAGCGAGCGCGAGCAGGCTGTCCATGCCTCCTGAAACGGCCACGGCAATGGTCATCGGTATTTTCCCCCATGCGTCATGTGCGGCATCCTACGAAACCAGGAGGAAAATGGGAAGATATTATAATATGAAGGTATCCCGGCATGATGATGCCGACGGCGCCCGACCCCGCTCTGCCGGCTTGCCCTGCCGCCGGCAATGGACTATTGAACACCCTATGGAATACCAATATCACGGCATCGGCTTCCTCGCTTTCGTCGGGCTCTTTTTTCTGGCCGGGTTCCTCGGCCTGTACCGGGCCTGGCTTGGCATAGTCGCCGCTGCCGTCGTCGCGGCCGTGACCAACTACCTGCTGGACGACACCGCCCTCGGCCTGATCGCCGGGACCGCGGGCGGCCTGGCCACGGGCGTGGGCGGCGCGGTCATCATCCCCCTGCTCAGGGCCGGACGCCACGGCAGACCCGCCTCGAACATCCGGTTCGTGAACCACGGGGCCATGGGGCGGACGAGCCTCAACTTCAACTGGATGAAAGACGACAACATCGGGGACCCCGGTCGCAGGCGATAAGCCGGACCGCCCGACACTCAGCCGATAGAAAAAAGCCGGTTGCCGACAGTTGTCGGCAACCGGCTTTCGCGTTGCGGGAAAGCCCTAGAGCTCGGGTATGGACAGGGGCGGCAGGGCGCGCTCCAACCGTTCGGCCACGGAGAGCATCTCCGCCTCGCAGAAGGCCGGGCCCATGAGCTGGAGGCCCACCGGCATCGCGGAATCCTTGCCCAGCCCCACGGGCAGGGACATGGCCGGGATGCCCGCCAGGTTGGCGGAAATGGTGAAGATGTCCATGAGGTACATCTGCAACGGATCGGCCTTGTCGCCCTTGACGAAGGCCGTGGTCGGGCAAACCGGACCGGCGATGAAGTCGCACTGCTCGAAGGCCTTGTCGAAGTCCTGGCGCAGCAGGCGGCGGACCTTGGCGGCCTTGTTGTAGTAGGCGTCGTAGTAGCCGCTGGAGAGCACGTAGGTGCCCATGATGATGCGCCGCTGCACCTCGTCGCCGAACCCTTCGGTGCGGCTGGCGGTGTACATGTCGATCAGCTCCTCGGCCTTCTTGTTGCGGTAGCCGAAGCGAACGCCGTCAAACCGGGACAGGTTGGACGAGGCCTCGGCCATGGCGATGATGTAGTAGGTGGCGATGGCGTACTCGGTCAGGGCCAGCTTGACCGGCACGGCCTCGGCCCCGAGTTTTTGCATCTGGGCCACGGCACCCGCGCAGGCCTCCTTGACCTCCTCGTCCAGGCCCTCGCCCCAATACTCCTCGGGCAGGCCGATCTTGACGCCCTTAAGGTCCTCGCGACCGAGCCCGGCCAGGTAATCCGGGACCTCGACGTCCACGGAGGTGGAGTCCTTGGGATCGTGTCCGGCCATGACCTGGAGCAGCCGGGCCGCGTCCTCCACGGACCGGGTCATGGGCCCGATCTGGTCGAGCGAAGAACCGTAGGCGATCAGCCCGAACCGGGAGATGCGCCCATAGGTCGGCTTGAGGCCGACGATGCCGCAAAACGAGGACGGGGTGCGGATGGACCCGCCGGTGTCGGTGCCGAGCGCGCCGAAGCACTGCCCGGCCGCCACCGTGGCTCCGGAACCGCCCGAGGACCCGCCGGGCACGCGTTCCACGTCCCACGGGTTGGCGGTCATGAAAAATGCGGAGTTCTCGGTTGACGAGCCCATGGCGAACTCGTCCATGTTGGCCTTGCCGACGAACACGGCCCCGGCCTCCTTCAGCCGGGCCACGGCCGTGGCGTCGTAAAAGGGCACGAAATTCTCAAGGATCTTCGAGCCGCAGGTGGTCTTGACGCCCTTGGTGGTCAACAGGTCCTTGAGGACCATGGGCACGCCCCACAGCGGCTTGGACGGGTCCGGTCCGGCCGCGTCCATGGCCTCGGCCTCTTTCAGGGCCTCGTCGCCCATGACCGTGATGAGCGCCTTGATCCGGGGCTCGGTGGCCTCGATGCGGTCCAGGCAGTGCTTGACCACCTCGACAACCTTGACGTCGCCGGATTGCAGCAGGGCCGCGATCTCGGAGAGGGTCTTCGTATGTAGCTCAGACATTAATCAATCCTGAATTATATCAAAATATTAAACAATGCGTGGAACAATGAAGAACTGGCCGTCCTGCTCCGGAGCGTTGGCCAGGATTTCCTCGCGCCTGTAGTCCTTGCGCACTTCGTCCCGGCGCAACACCGTGGTGTGCTTGACCGGGCTGTACAGGGGCTCCACCGCGTCCGTATCGAGCTCGCCGAGCTTGTCCATGTAGGCAAGGATGTCGCCGAGCTGCCCGGCAAACAATTCGAGCTTGTCCTCGGGCAGGTCGAGCCGGGAGAGGCTGGCGACCTTGGCCACTTCTTCGGGACTGATCTTCATGGGTTTCTCCTTTATGCGCCGCACCGGCTTCGGGCGGCTACTGGTCGGTGGCGGAGGCGGGCTTGCCCTCTTCCTCCAACCGCTTCTCGTAATTTTCCATGCGCCGTTCGCGCCGGGCCTTGGCCCTGGCGATGCGCTCGGCGAACTTTTCGGGGTCCACGATCCGCTTGCCGTTGGCGGCCGGGGTAAACAGGTACAGGTCCTGGCTGGCCGTGCCGTTCTTGTCCCAGGTCATGGGGGCCATGCTGAAGTCCATGTCCTCGGCCTTGCGGATGCGTTTGTTGACCATGTCGCTGTCCCAGGACGCGGGCAGGGTGCCGAGCTTGCCCGCGAAGCGCAGGAAGTCGTAGCCCAGCGCCACCCAGAAGTCGGCCTGGCCCAACCCCTCCTCGGTCAGGGCTGTCTGGAGCGCCTTGCCGCCGTCCGAGCCGTCCCACCACGCGCCGGGACAGACCGCCAGGCGGTAGTAGTGCTCGTCCACGTCCTTGGCGTCGTCCAGGGCCCGGCTCCACAGGCCGGGGCCGAGGAAGACCAGTTGGTCGCCCTCGTAGAAAAAGAAGTTGGGCAGCAGGGTCTGGGCCTGGCGCCAACCGTCCGGGATGAACACCGCCCCGAAGTCCGGCATGGGCAGGGGCACGTCCTTGTTGTCGCTGAAATCAGCGGGCACCTTCAGCAACTTGCCCACGCGCCGGGTCCACTGCTTGAGTTCGTGCGGCGGATAGGACTGCATGCCCTTGATCCGCCCGCCGAGCGGCGCGGCCTCGCTGTAGAAGGTCTGGGCCATGGTCCGGCCGAACTTCTCCTCGGGATAGAAGACGGCCAGATCGGTGATGCCGAGCTTGTCCACGGTCAGGTGGACCAGGCTGCGCACCTCGTCGTTCCGGCTGGTGAAGAAACGCCAGGCGTCCTTGCCCTCGGTCAGATCACCCAAGGAGGACAGGAAGGCAAACACGGCGCGCTTCCCGAGCACGCCGGCAGCCGGGGAATCGGCCTCGTAGAACCGCTTGAAGGCGTTGATGCGCAGCGGCCCGCCGACCACGGAGAAGTGGCTGGGCAACTGGGCCAGCCGGGCCTCCCAGCCGGGGGCCTCGGTGTTGATGACCCGGAGCTCCACGTCCACGCCCTCCTGGGCCAGCCGCCACTGGGCCAACCCCGCGCCGCGCAGGATCTTCACGCCCACCCTGGCGTACGGCCCGGTCACGGGCAGGGCCAGGGCCAGGCCGATGCGCGGCACGCCGTAGCGCGCCTCAAGCTCGGCCAGCTTGTTCTGCAACGGGATGGGATCGGCCAGTTCGCCGGAGGTCGCCAGGTCGCGCAGGGTGCGCCAGTCTGCGGACCACGCCGAGCTGTCCGAAGCCGTGCGCACACCGCGCTCAAACGCCACCAGGGCATAGGGGAAGCGCCACTGGTTGACCGGGGTGACCGTCTTGGCCAGGTCGCCCACCACGGTGTCGTCCATGTCGGCCAAACGCTGGGAAAATTCATGCTCGAACAGGGACTTGGCCTGCTCGTCCGGGGCCAGGGCGTAGAACCTGTCCAGGACGTCCAGGGCGCGCTCGTAGTCCTCGTGGCCGTCGTAGTAGTCCGCGTACCACAGGGCCACCGCCTGCTTGGTCGGCCACGGCACGTTGCTCGCGCCCAGGACCCATTGCAGGTGGTTGCTCAGCCGCTCGGTCTTGCCCAGGGCGCCCATGGCGTCGAGGTAGAGCCGCTCCCAGTCCGCCCGCTCCAAGACCTGGGTGTCCTGGTTGGCCCACTGCTCCAGGGCGATGCGCGCCTGGTGGTAGTGGCCGTTCTGCGATGCGGATTCGGCCAGCCGGACGTAGACCGTGGGCAGTTCGCTCCGGACCAGGTCGGGCCGCTCCAGGGCGGCGGCGTAGTAGAGCTCGGCCGCCTCCCAGTGCTTGGCCTTCCAGGCGGCGTCGGCTTCGACCAGGAGGTTGGGCGTGGACAGCATGTCCGCGCTCTTGACGGGCATGGTCCTGGGCGCGCAACCCCAGGAAAGGAGGCCGACCAGGACCAGGGCGGCCAGTATCTTGACGTTATATGCGGAATTTTTCATGGGGGACGGCTTGGTGCATTGTCGGTTCGGCCGCGGCCATTGCCCGCAACCAGATAAAAAAACCCGGCCCGCATACTGCGGACCGGGTAATGCTATACTTCGCTTGGCCTGTGAAGGCAAGCCGAACTACTTGACTTCGGTGTAGTCGGCGTCCACCACGTCGTCGTCATCCTTGGCCGAGGAACCGGCTTCAGGACCGGCCGCGCCCGCCGCCGCGCCGGGATTGGCGTTCTCGGCGTTCTGTTGGGCATAGAGCTGTTCGGCCAGCTTGTGCGAGGCCTGGGCCAGCTCGTCGGACTTGGCCTTGATCTGGTCGGGGTCGTCGGCCTCCAGGGCCTTCTTGACTTCCTCGATCTTGCTCTCGATGTCCGCCTTCACGGCGGCGTCGACCTTGTCGCCGAGGTCGCGCAGGGACTTCTCCGAAGTGTAGACCAGGGTATCGGCCTGGTTGCGGGCCTCGATCAGGGCCTGCTTCTTCTTGTCCTCGTCGGCGTGGGCCTCGGCGTCCTTGACCATCTGGTTGATCTCGTCGTCGGACAGGCCGGAGCTGGCCGTGATCTGGATGGACTGTTCGCGTCCGGTGCCCAGGTCCTTGGCGTTGACGTGCACGATGCCGTTGGCGTCGATGTCGAAGGAGACCTCGATCTGCGGCACGCCGCGCGGCGCCGGCGGAATGCCGGTCAGCTCGAAGTTGCCGAGCAGCTTGTTGTCCGCGCACATGGGACGCTCGCCCTGGAAGACCCGGATGGACACGGACGGCTGGTTATCGGCCGCGGTGGTGAAGACCTGGGACTTCTTGGTCGGGATGGTCGTGTTGCGCTCGATCAGGTGCGTCATCACGCCGCCCATGGTCTCGATGCCCAGCGACAGCGGGGTCACGTCGAGGAGCAGGACGTCCTTGACGTCGCCGGCCAGGATGCCGCCCTGGATGGCCGCGCCCATGGCGACGACCTCGTCCGGGTTCACGGAGCGGTTGGGCTCCTTGCCGAAGAAGGACTTCACCTTCTCCTGGACCAGGGGCATGCGGGTCATGCCGCCGACGAGGATGACCTCGTCGATGTCCGATGCGGACAAGCCGGCGTCCTTCAGGGCCTTGCGGCACGGCTCCACGGTGCGGTCGACCAGGTCGTCGACGAGCTTCTCGAGCTTGCCGCGGCTGATCTTGACCATCATGTGCTTCGGGCCGTTCTGGTCGGCGGTGATGAACGGCAGGTTGACCTCGGTCTCCATGGAGGAGGACAGGTCGTGCTTGGCCTTTTCGGCGGCCTCCTTGAGGCGCTGGAGAGCCATGCGGTCCTTGGACAGGTCGATGCCGTTTTCCTTCTTGAACTCGTTCACCAGGTACTCGATGATCCGATGGTCGAAATCCTCGCCGCCCAGGAAGGTGTCGCCGTTGGTGGCACGCACTTCGACGACGTTGTCGCCCACTTCGAGAATGGAGATATCGAACGTGCCGCCGCCGAGGTCGAAGACCGCGATCTTCTCATTGGCCTTCTTGTCGAAACCGTAGGCCAGGGAGGCCGCGGTCGGCTCGTTGATGATGCGCTTGACCTCGAGACCGGCGATCTTGCCCGCATCCTTGGTGGCCTGGCGCTGGGAATCGTTGAAGTAGGCCGGGACGGTGATGACGGCCTCGGTGACGGGCTCGCCCAGGTAGGTCTCGGCGTCCTTCTTCAGCTTCTGCAGGATCATGGCGGAGACTTCGGGCGGAGAGTACTTCTTGCCGTCGATCTCGACCCAGGCGTCGCTTCCGTTACCGGCCACGATCTTGTACGGACAGTGCTCCTGCCACTTCTGGACCTCCGGGGCGCCGGCGGCGCGGCCCATGAGCCGCTTGATGGCGAAGACGGTCTTCTCGGGGTTGGTGACGGACTGGCGTTTGGCGATGTCGCCGACCAGCCGCTCCTTGTCTGTGAACCCCACCACGGACGGGGTGGTTCGGCCGCCCTCGGGGTTGGTGACGCATTTCGGGTCTTTGCCCTCCATGACGTAGACACAGGAGTTGGTGGTTCCAAGGTCGATCCCTATGATCTTACCCATATTGATGTCCTCCTAAGATATAAAAGTCGTATTTGACGTAAATTTTCGTTACTTTCTTCAATAATCACGCGTTGGCCCTTGTAAAGGCCGCAGCGTCAAAAAACCTACAGCTTGTTGACCATGACTTTGGCCGGACGCAGCAGCCTCCCCTTGAGACGGTAACCGTTCTGGACCACCTGGGCGATCCGGTTGTCGCCCAGCGAAGGTTCCTGCACGGTGCCCACGGCGTCATGGATTTCGGGGTCGAATTCGGTTCCCTTGGCCGCCTGCACCGCCTCCAGGCCATGGTTCCTGACCGCGTCCAGGAAAATCTTGCGGGTCATGTCCACGCCGACCACGAAGTTCTTGCACTCGGCGGACAGGTTGTCGGTGTGGGACAGGGCCAGATCCAGGTTGTCGAGGATGGGCAGCAGGTCGGACAAGATGGACTCGCCCGCGTACTTCTTCAACTCCTCGGTCTCCCGGAGCAGCCGCTTCTTGACGTTCTCGGAGTCGGCCAGGGCGCGCAGCCGGATGGCCTCGGCCTCCTTGAACATGTCGCACTCGGGACAGACCGATTCCTTGCACAGGGCGGCCAGTTCCTCTTTGCTCAGAGACACCTCCGCCGATTCCTCGGCGGATTCGGCCTCATTATCGCTCCGGCCTTCGACGGCCTGTTCCTCCAATATCCGCCCCTCGTCGTCGTACAGACCGTTGATGGGCACTTCGTTCGTATTTTTCGCCATGAAATCAATTCCTTGGGAAACGTATTGAGTAATGAAAAGGCCAGCGGGGAGCCAGACCTGTGGGGAAAATAAGCATGGGGATAAGGTTGTCAATAACCAGGATGACAAGAAAAATCCGGAGGGCGGGCCGCGCGCGGCGACAAGGGCCGGACCGGGACGGCGGCTACAGCCGGATGGGGCCGCTTCCGGCCGCGGTGACCTCGCGCAGGAGCCTCTCGGCGTCCTGGAATCCCGGAGAAATTTCGAGGAGGTACGTCAGGACTTCCACGGCCTCGCGGGGCCTGTCGCCGCGCGCGAAGGTCGAGCCCACCGAGTAGGCCAGGTTGGGGTTGTCCCGGTACAGGTCCGGATTGAGCGCCAGGGCGTTGCGCATGTGTTGCGCCGCTTCGCGGTAGCACTGGCCCTCGCCGTAGGCCAGGCTGATGTTGTACTGGATGTTTTCGTCTTCCGGGGAGTATTTGGCGGCTTCGCCGTACGCCTCGATGGCCTCGTTCCACAACCCCTGCTTGCGCAGGGAGATGCCCAGGCGGTTATAGACGGACATGGTCAGGGCGCTCTTGGAATTCTTCACCAGCTCCAGGCTCCGGCGATAGTACTTGGCGGCCATCCCGGGGTCGAATCGGGAGGCCATCTCGGCGATGTCCAGGGACATCTCGCCCACCGCGCTCAGGGCCTCCTCGCGGGCCGCATCGATGGCCTGGTCGAAATACTTCTCGGCGCCGGCCGCGTCGCCCTGCTCGAAGTGCATCTCGGCGATGCGCATCTTTCGGGAGCAGTTGAGCGGCGATATGTCGTCGAGCTTGCACAGGTAGTGCAGGGCCTCGCACAGGTTGTCGTCCTCGCAGTGCATGGCCGCGATCTTCTGCAGCGGCTCCAGATAGTCGCCGGAGAGGTCCTCGGCCTGCCGGTAGGCGCTCAACGCCTCTCCGCGCTTGGCCAGTCCCTTCTTGGCGTCCCCCAGCACGACCATGGCGGCCGCGTGCCGGGGCCAGCGGGACAGGACCTGCTCGGCCACGGCCTGGGCCTCCTCGAAGCGGTTGGCCCGGATGTGCTCGCGTCCCTCGCAGACCAGAGCGTCCGCCTCGCACCGGGGCTTGAGCATGAAGGCGATCTTCTTGATCACGGAGTTGATGCTCGCCGGCTTCTTGAGGAAGGAGTCCGCGCCGTCCTCGTAGAATTGGAAAAGCCGTTCGCGGTTGATGTCCCGCGAGATCACGGCCACCTTCATGTCAGGATACATTGGCTTGACGTGGCGCAGGTAGGAAACGGTCAGTTCCGAGTCCAGGGCGTACTCGATGAACAGAAACAGCGTGGCCCCGTTGGCCGCGAGGCCCCTGAGCAGGTTCGAGGCCCCGGCCAGATCCTGGGCCGCGAACACCGTCCCCTGGGGCAGGCCCATGGTCTGGCACACGGCGGCGCGGAAGGTATGGACGAAGGTCTTGTCGCGGGTGACGAGCAAAAAAACGCCCTTGCCGGCGGCGAAATCAATGATGACGTCGCGGTACTTGTTCGCCACCTCATCGTCGGTCTTGATCACGTAGAGATTCCGCGTCTCGGACCGCTGCCGGGCCTCCAGTTCCTGCAACTCGGCCTGCTCGGTCCTGACCAAATAGAGGCTTTTACGTCTCGGATTCTTCTTCATGTCGATACCCGCTGTTCTATACAACAATATGCACTGCGAAGCCAACAGAAAAATTGTTACGAATGCCCTGTCGGACGATTCCCGCTGAACCGGAGACCGGCCCCTCAGAGGCGAAACCGCCCATTCTCGTAGACCAGCTTCGGACTGCCGTCCGCCAGCCGGGCGGTGACCCGCTTGGGCTGGGTGTTGACCAGGTCCCAGTGCATGTCGGACGAGTTGAAGCCGAGTTCGTATTCCAGCTCCGGGGTGAGCAGCTCGGGCGGGCCGGAGAAACTTTCGAGCACCGAGCCGCCCAGGGCCAGGTGGCAGTTGCCGTGCTCCCCGCCGAAGTTCTCGTCCAGGAGGGTGTGGGCCATGAACCGGTCCACCCGTGAGAACCGCCTGTCGGTCAGGGAGAACTCCCCCACCCTGCGCGCGCCCGCGTCCGAATAGAGCTGCTGCTGGACGAACACCTGACCGACCTCGGCCTCGGCCCGCGAGGCAACGCCCCCGGAGAAGTCCAAGACCATGCCGGACACCAGGTGGCCGTAGCGCAGGGTAGGCTGGTCCGCGAAGTAGGTCCCGTCCACCTTGCGCGCGTCCGGGGCGACGTAGATCTCGTAGCCGGGGATGTTGGCCCCGTTCACGCCCACGAACCGGCGGTTGTCGCCGATGCCCACGGTCAGGTCGATGTCCTCCGATTCCACCCTGAGCGAGCGGATGGACAGGCCGTCGAGCCAGGCCCGGACCTCGCCGACCTCCCGCTTCAAGCGCCGCCACTCGGCCGCAGGGTCGGGCATGTTCAGCCAGCAGGCGCGCTTCAGGGCGTAGGCGTACTCGTCGAGCGTCATGCCCGCGCCCTTGGCCAGGGCCTCGGTCGGATACAGGCAGGTGGTCCAGCCCATGGCCCCGGACTGCCTGCGCCGCTGGAGGATGCGCCGGTTGGGCGCGTCTGCGCGCCGGGCCTCGGCGATGGTGCGCGGGTCCACGGTCCGGAGGTAGGTCAGCTCCTCCGGGGCGATGATGTTGATGACCCCGGCGGTCCGGGAGTAGAGCTCGGCAAGTCCCGGCTGTTGGAACAGAAGTTGGCCGAAGCTGGAATTGAGGTAGCGCTCCATCTCCATGTAGGGCGTGGGCTGGGCCATGGCCACGGGCATGAGGTGCATGTCCATGAGCCGCGAGTAGACCGCCTCGGCCAGGGCCAGTCCGGGGATGTCGTAGCGGATGAGGACCATCTCGCTGTTGCGCAGGGGGCATCCCCTGGACTCGTTGAGCGCCCAGGTCAGGATCTCGGCGTAGTTTTCCATGTCGGTCTGATCGTACAGCGGCACGCGGGCTCCTCGGGTTCGCGCCCGTCGGCGGGCGGTGCCCAAGGGTAGCCAATCCGGACCGGTCCGGGCAACCCCTTTCCCGGCCCGCCCAATGGTGCAACCCGCTTCACCCACTTGACACCGGCGGCCGACGAAGCCATGCAGGATCGGTACATTTGTTCGCATGGCACCGGACGCCGCCCTCGGGCGGTCCCCGAAGTCTTCACCCCGCCGCGACTCCACAGCCGAACGACTGCGCCGCCGACGGCCCTGCTCTCCGCGAGACCCGCATGAACGTGACGAAAAATTTTCTGCGCGACACCTGGCGCCTGACCAAGCCCTACTGGTTCTCCGAAGACCGGCTGCGCGGCCGCCTGCTCCTGGCCGTAATCCTGTCCATGAGCCTGGGCCTGGTCTACCTGAACGTGCTCTTCAACAAGTGGAACAACGCCTTTTACGACAGCCTCCAGAACCACGACTGGAAGGCGTTCACCCACCAGTTGCTCGTCTTCGGCGTGCTGGCCTGCATCTACATCGCCGTGGCCGTGTACCAACTCTACCTGCAGCAGATGCTCCAGATCCGCTGGCGGCGCTGGCTCACGGACACCCTCATGAATCGCTGGCTCGCGAACCGGACCTACTACGTCATGCAGATGCGCGGTGGGGAGACCGACAACCCGGACCAGCGCATCGCCGACGACATCGACTCCTTCGTCAGCCAGACCTTGACCCTGACCCTGGGCTTCCTGGAATCGACCATCACCCTGATCTCCTTCGTAGGCATCCTCTGGAACCTGTCCGGCGCGCTCTCCTTCACCCTGGCCGGGGTGGGCGTCACCGTGCCCGGCTACATGGTCTGGACCGCGCTGGTCTATGCCCTGGTGGGCAGCTACCTGACCATGCGCGTGGGCCGGCCGCTCATCCGGCTGAACTTCGACCAGCAGCGCTATGAGGCGGACTTCCGCTTCAGTCTGGTGCGCTTCCGCGAGAGCGTGGAGGGCGTGGCCCTGTACGGCGGCGAACAGGATGAATCCTCCATCTTCAAGGGCCGCTTCGACAAGGTCGTCTCCAACTGGTGGGCGATCATGAAGCGGCAGAAGCGACTTTCCTGGCTGACCAACGGCTATGCGCAGGCTGCGGTGATCTTCCCCATCCTGGCGGCCGCTCCGCGCTACTTCTCCGGGGCCATGGAGCTGGGCGGCCTGATGCAGACCGCCTCGGCCTTCGGCCAGGTCCAGGGGTCGCTCAGCTGGTTCGTGAACGCCTACTCCGAACTGGCCTCCTGGCGGGCCACCGTGGACCGTCTGACCAGCTTCTCCCACGCCATGGACGAAGTCCGCGAGGCCCAGAACGGCAGCGGCCTGACCCGCGACACCGCCGACGGAGACGTCCTGACCCTCCGGGAGCTCGCCCTGGCCCTGCCCGACGGCGGCCCCATGGTAGAGCCCGTGGGCCTGACCCTGCGCAAGGGCGAGAGCCTGCTCATCAGCGGTCCCTCGGGCACGGGCAAGTCCACCCTGCTGCGCGCCATCGCCGGGCTGTGGCCTTACGCCACCGGAGCCATCCACTTGCCCGCCGGGGGCCGGACCCTGTTCCTGCCGCAGAAGCCGTACCTGCCCATGGGCGACCTGCGCGCCGTGCTCAGCTACCCCACCCCGGAGGGCGGCTTCGACGACGACGCCCTGCGCGCCGCCCTGGCCGACTGCGGCCTGGAAAGGCTGGCCGGGCTGCTCGACGACGAACGCTACTGGGCGCAGACCCTGTCCCCCGGCGAGCAGCAGCGGCTGGCCTTTGCCCGCATGCTCCTGCAGAAGCCGGACTGGCTCTTCCTGGACGAGGCCACCTCGGCCCTGGACGAGGACGGCGAGGCGCGGCTCTATGCCCTCCTGCGCGAACGGCTGCCCGACGCCGCCGTGGTCAGCGTGGGCCATCGCTCCTCCCTGCTGCCCTTCCACGGACAGCGGATCACCCTCAGGACGGCCAAGCTCCAGCCGACAATCCGACCGGTCGAGCGCGCATAAAGGCCACGCGCCGCTTTACTTCGCGGGCGCGCGGTCGTACACCAACCGCATGCCTGTACTGCCCATTCCCGACTACCGGCCGCCCTTCCCGTTCGCCTCGGGCCACATGGCCACCCTGTACCCGCCGCTCTTCAGGCTTACGCCCCTGACCGCGCCCGAGCCCGAGCGCGTGGAGTTGGCGGACTCGGACTTCCTGGACCTGGACTGGCACCGCTCGCGCACCGGCGAGTCCAACCGGCTGGTCATCGTCAGCCACGGGCTGGAAGGGAATTCGCACAAGAAATACGTGCTCGGCATGGCGGCCATGGCCACCAAAAACGGCTGGGACGCGGCCTGCTGGTCCCAGCGCGGATGCAGCGACGAGCCCAACCGGCTGCCCCGCTGCTACCACTCGGGCGAGACCGGGGACCTGCACGAGATCATCCTGCATTGCCTGTCCACCGGGCGCTACCACCAGCTGGTCCTGATCGGCTTCTCCATGGGCGGCAACCAAATCCTCAAGTACCTGGGCGAGAACCCGGAACGGGTGCCTGAAGAGGTGGCCGGGGCCGTGGCCTTCTCCACCCCCTGTGACCTGGACGCAGCCGAGCGGGTCATCTCCTCCCACCACATCTACTTCGAATATTTCATGCGCGGCCTGCGCCGAAAGATGCGCGAAAAGGGCGAGCGCTTCCCGGACGTGGTCGACGCGTCAAGGCTCAAGGGCATCCGTACCCTGCGCGACTTCGACAACCGATTCACCGCGCCCATGGGCGGATTCGCGAACGCGGCGGACTACTACGCCAAGGCGTCGTCCCTCCAGTTCCTGCGCTCCGTGCGCGTGCCCACCCTGCTGGTCAACGCCCAGAACGACCCGTTCCTGACCCCGACCTGCTTCCCGGTGGCCGAGGCCATGTCCAACCCGCGCCTGTTCCTGGAGACCCCGGTCCACGGCGGCCACGTGGGCTTCGTGACCAAGGGCGGGCAGAACGTTTACTGGTCCGAGTGCAGAGCCGAGGCCTTTCTCCGCGACATCCCCGCCTGAGCGGCCCCCATTGCAACAAAAAAGCCCGTGCGCAATCGTGCGCACGGGCTTTCGCCGTTTATGGCCTGCGGCGGCTAGGTGAACCGGCAGCGCTTCCTGACGGCCAGCAGGGCCGTCAGCGGAATCACGGTGCCCAGCACGCCGAGCATGCCCAGGATCATGGGCTTGTGGTTCCAGTCCATGGAAATAAGCTCCATGGACAGGGCCGCGACAAAGAATATCTCGAAGGTCAGGATGCCCGAGGCCGCGCCCACGTCCGTGTCCACCTGGTCCAGGATCATGGAGTTGGAGATGGGCCGGGAAAAACCCACGCTCAGCGACATGCAGAACATGGGGATGGCCAGGGTCAGAGGCGTGTGTCCGCCGAGGATGAGCATCAGGATGGTGGACGCGAACAGGAAGGCGAAGGTGGTGTAGAGCATGTTCAGCGGCTTGTACGTGCCGACCATGCGGGTGCAGATGAACGAGCCGAGCATGAAGCCGATGGCGTTGGCCCCGAAATAGATGCCGAAGGCCTGTTCGGACAACCCCAGCTCATTGATGTACATGTCCGCCGAGCCGCCGATGAAAGCGAAATGGGGCAGGGACATGAGCGCGAACCCGCTGGCCAGAACCGTGAACGGCAGGTTCTTCAGCACCAGCCGGTACCGCCCGGCCACGGCCAGGAAACCACCGCGCGTGAACTCGGTCAGGGGCTCCTTGAGACGCGCCACACCGTACAGCCCGATCAGGGCCATGAACCCCTGGACGGCGAATATCCAGCGCCAGGAGGCGAATTTGAGCATCAGCCCGCCGATGGACGGGGCCAACATGGGAGCCAAGGCCATGATGACCCCCATGTGGGCCAGGATTTTCTGCCGCTGGCCCCCCTCGTACAGGTCCTTGGACAGGGCCAGGGCCAGTGACGCCCCGGCCGCCGCTCCCGCGGCCTGCAGACACCGGCAGGCGATAAGCACCTCAATGGAGGGGGACAGGGCGCAGCCGATGGAGGCCAGGATGAACAGGAGCAGTCCGCCGGTGAGCACCGGCTTGCGCCCGAAGCGGTCGGACAGCGGACCGTGAACGAGCAGAAATACGCTGAACACGCCCATGAACAGGACCATGGACAGGTTGGCCGTGGCATAGGAGATGCCCCACTGCACCTGCAGGGTGGGGATGGCGGGCAGATACATGTCTGTGGACAGGGGAGGAAACGCCGCCAGCAGAGCCAGCAGAATCAGATTGGGCATGAAGACCTCGATAATTGTTGAAGGCGCAACCTTCGGGAAAGACTCGCCGGATGTCAAGGAAGTTCTTGCCCGGAGTCGAGAGGGGCTCCTTCGGGGGATGTCTGAAGGACGTAACGGGAGACGGGGAGATGACGGGAACCGGGGAACCCGGGCCCGACCGCTTCCCCAGGCGGGGCGGCGGGATTTCCAACCGGATCAGTCGAGCGGCCGTATTTCCCAGAACTCGCTGAGTTTCTTGATGTCTCCGGACCGGGC